>MNEW01000005.1 GCA_001917895.1 Actinobacteria bacterium 13_1_40CM_66_12 | reverse complement strand
CGAATGCTTCGGGAACGCTCGCGGAGATCGGCCCAGTCGAGTCGCGCACCTCGGGGAGGTTGGTGAGGGAGACACCGAAGAGTTCGGCCATCTCCTCGCTCCACGCTCCGCGCCCGATGTCGAAAAGCAGTGTGCGCGAGGCGTTCGAAGCGTCGGTCACGTGATCGCGACCGGCGGACAGGCGCGCGACCAGCCAGCTGTCAACAGTGCCCACCGCGGCGTCCTTCGCGCCAGGGACGTGGCGAAGCACCCAGGCCAGCTTGGTGGCGGTGAAGTACGGGTCGATGACCAGCCCGGTGACCGCGCGCACGCGGTCTTCATGACCGGCCTCGCGCAGCCGCACGCAATCGGCGGCGGTGCGGCGATCCTGCCAGACGATCGCGCGAGCGAGCGGCTTCAGCGTGCGCCGATCCCAGACCACGAGCGTCTCCCGCTGGTTGGTGATCCCGATCGCGAGCACGTCCCGAGGTTCCGCGCTCGCGGCGGCGAGCGCCTGACGCGCGCTGTCCTGCACGGCCGCCCAGATCTCGTCAGCGTCGTGCTCCACCCAGCCCGGCTGCGGGTAGTGCTGGGCGATCTCCTTGTATCCCTTGCCGACCACACTGCCGTCCATGCCGACGGCTATGGAGGTGGCGCCGGTCGTCCCCTCGTCGAGGCTGAGAACGACCCGGCGATCAGCCACTTATTTGGCGGCGGGTTTCCAGGTCCGGTTCAGGCTTCCGGTCGCGTACCCCTCGAGGTCGAGCGAGACGAAGTTGTAGCCCGCCGCGCGCAGCGCGTCGACGACCTTTTCGCGTTCCGAGACCAGGCGGCCGATCTCCGCGGGCTCGACCTCGATGCGGGCGACATCGCCGTGGTGGCGCACCCGAACCTGCCTGAATCCGAGGGCTTTGATCGCGGCCTCGGCCGACTCGATCTGACGCAAGGCTTCGACCGTCACCTCGGTCCCGTGGGGGATCCGCGAAGAGAGGCATGCAAACGAGGCCTTGTTCCAGTTCGGCAGTCCGAGACGGCGCGCGGCCGCGCGGACCTCCGCCTTTCCCATGCCGGCCTCGAGCAGCGGGAAGCGGACCCCGCGCCGCACCGCCGAACCGTGGCCTGGACGGTGGTCGCCTGCGTCGTCGGCGGTCGCACCGTAAGCGATGTGGTCGAGACCGAGGTCGAGCCGTATGGGCTCGAGCGTTTCGAACAGCTCTTCCTTGCAGTGGAAGCAGCGGTCCGGGTTGTTGCGCTTGTAGGCGTCGAGCTCGACCTCGCTGGTCGAACACTCGACCAGTCGCGCCCCCAGCTTTTGGGCGAGATCGCGCGCCTCCGCCTGCTCCGACTCGGGGTAAGCCGGCGAGCTCGCAAGCACGGCCACCGCGCGATCGCCGAGCTCGTCCAGCGCCAGCTTCAGCAGCAGCGAAGAATCGACGCCGCCCGAGTAAGCCACCAGGACCGAGGAGAGGTCGCGCACGATGGCGCGCGCGCTTTCAACCTTGTTCGCGTCGTGCCGATCGAGCTGGATCATTTCCAGCTTCGAAGATTAGACCGCCTGGGCTTCCGAGGGTTCCATCGCGGCCGTGCCACACCAGGCTTCGTAGTCGATGAGCTCGTGCACGGTCGGGTTGTCGCCGCAGAGCGGGCAGCTCTTGCTGTGGGGCAGCTTGAGCTCGCGGAAGCTCATGTCCTCGCCCTCGAACAGCAGGTAGCGGCCGATCATCGGCCGGCCGATGTTCAGCAGGTACTTGATCGTCTCGAAGGCCATCATGCTGCCGATGATCCCGGGCAGGACGCCGAAAACCCCCGCTTCCGCGCAGCTCTGCACCTCGCCCGGCGGCGGCGGCTCCGGGAACAAGCAGCGGTAGCAGCCCGTGCCCTTGGCGGAATCGAACAGCGCGAGCCGGCCTTCGAAGCGAAGGATGCTGCCGTGCACCAGCGGCTTGGCCAGGAAGTGAGCCGCGTCGTTGGCGAGGTAGCGCGTGGGGAAGTTGTCGGTGCCGTCGACGATGATGTCGTAGGGCGCGAAGATGCGCATCGCCGTCTCGGAGTTGAGGTGCTCCTCGATCGGTACCACCTCGACGTCGGGGTTGAGGCTGCGCAAAGTGTCGGCCGCCGACTCGACCTTCAAGCGCCCGATGTCGTCGGTCCCATGGAGGAGCTGGCGCTGGAGGTTGGAGGCGTCGACGCGGTCGAAGTCCACGACCCCGATCTTGCCCACGCCGGCCGCGGCCAGGTACATGCCCGCCGGAGAGCCGAGGCCGCCGGCGCCGAGAAGCAGGACGCTGGACGACAGTAGCTTGCGCTGGCCCGCGCCCCCAACCTCGGGCAGGATGAGGTGCCGGGCGTAGCGGGCGACCTGATCGGGCGTGAAACTCTTTGCCTGGGCCATTTGCAACTCACTATACCCAGGGTCCCTCTGCGGTTATTCCTATAGTGGAGAGCCCGTGGAAACTGAATATCTCGACGAAGAACAGGTGATCGCCCTGTACAACAAGGTCCGCACCGGCAAGCGGACCTGGCCAACCGGCATCTGGAGCTCTCCCGCGGCGCTGCAGTACGCCGTGACGGTCTTCGACTACTGGATCCACAACGTCATGGGCTGGAAGGGATGGCCCGAGGCGCGCGGCAAGGTGACGCCCGCCCTGCTGGAGGAGCACCGGCTCGCCGACCTGGTCGAGAGCGTGTTCGTGCCCGAGTTCGGAGACGACTGGCTGGACTTCGAGATCGTGCTCAACGAAAGCATGCGGCTCTCGGAGGACGAGGCCTGGGCGCCCGATGTCGCCGATCGGCAGGAACGCGTGGAATCGGCTTTCGAGCACGCCTTCGAGCAGCTCATCGGCTCGTCCAAGCAGCAGCCCAAGCTCCTCCCCACCTACCACCGCTTCCGCAACCACCTGCTGCGGATGTGGAGCGCGTTCCAGGAGGCCCAGGCCGAGCACGACAAGGCGGAACGGGAGTCGGCGGAGCGGTTCTGGGCTCCGCTCCGGCTCGTGCGCAGCACCCGCGGACAGGCCGCCGAGGCCTGGTCGATCGTGAACGCCGACGACGAGCGGCGAGGTGAGGTCACGGTGGTTTGGGGTGAGCCGCACCCGTACTGCCTGGTCATCCTCGACGACGCCATCGAGGCGGGCGGCTGGGAGCAGGTCATCTACCGGCTCGAGCAAGAGATTCTGGTCGAGGAGCCCGGAGTCGTGAGCTACGCGGTGTGGCACAAGGGCTTCGTCGGTGAGTACTACCGCTGCGCCGACTGCGGCGAGCTGCACAGTCAGTTCGACGAAGACGCGGGCAAGGAGCTCCGACTCGACGACCTCGAACCGCCCGACGAACGCTGATCAGTCGACGGTCAGGTCGTAGTTCTTGCCTTCCCATCCGGTGACGTAGTGCGCCGTCCAGGCGAGCTGCGAGCCGGACGCGAGCTTGTTGGAGGGGATCTCGGCGACCCACACGCCTAGCGTCGTATCGATGGCGTCGGCCTCGGCGAATGTCTTCCAGTCGTCAAACGTGTAGTGCACCGACCCCGGTCTCGGCAGCTGAACGCGCAGCCTGCGGCCGCCGGCGATGTGGGTGATCTGGTGCTTGTGTGACCACACAAAGGCGGGCTCCTGCGCCGAGCCTTCCGTGTAGCGGCGGCGCGCGGGCAGGACGATGTCGGGGAAGCCGGCTAGCGCGATGGTCACGAGCAGTTCCAGGTACTCGGCGTGGGCCCAGCCCAAGGGCGACACCGACCCGGTCGCCTTTCCAGAGATCAGCCCGCGGCTGGGGATGTCGGGGCCGTCCCACACCTGTTCTGGGAGCATCAAGCCGGGACCCGCGAAGCCTTCCAGCGTCCGCACCATCTCGGCCGCGGGCAGGCCCATGGAGAAGAAGTGACGTGCGCGTTCGCCGGTGAGCACGGGCCACGGTCGGCCTTTCCCGCTTCCATCCCACGGCGATCCGTCGTCGTTCTCTCCATAACGGTCGCCGACGTATCTGCGCCACGAGGGTCCGGCGGGCAGGCCGGCCTTGAGGTTCGCGTCGACGCCCTGAAGGCTGCGCAGGATGCGCTCGTCCTTCGGCCGGCGCAGCCCGTATCTGACCAGCTCGAGAAACTCGGGCGCGATCGCCCCTTCGGTGGGGCGGTGGTCGGGGTCGCCGGCGAGGCGCACGTACTGGCCGCCGGGCGTCGAGCACCAGATCTCGACGCGATCGTTCCAGTAGTCCGCAACCGCACGAAGGTGGCTGGCGGCGACGTGTTCGCCGGCCTCGTGAGCAAACTCGGCAGAGACGATGAGGGCGGCGATGCATGCTGCCAATGTGGAGGGCGAAAGGCCGCCGAGGTCCTCCCAGCGGTCTAGCTGCGTGAGCGGACCTTCGCGGATGATGAACTGTGCGGCCGGGCGGACCATGACCGGGTATGGGTCGTGGTCGAGGCAGCCCGCGACGCCCAACCGCCACGCAAGCAGGATGGGAAGCGCCACCTGGTCGAGCTCGGTCGAAGTCCAGTGCGGGGTTCCGTCCATGAACCAGTTCTGGAACCACGCCCCATCCGCGCGCTGACGAGACTGCAAGTGGCGGAACGCGCGCAGCGCGGCGGCCTGATCGCCGGCGTCGAGCAGAGCGGTGGCGATGCGACAAAGGTCGCGCGGCCAGACCAGGTGGTAGATCTGGTTGCCGTTGTGATTCGACTCACCCCATGGCGCAGCGGGCGAGGCGATGAACGCGCCCGCGTGCGACTTGTCTTCGAGACAGCGCAGCACCGCCAGCGAGGCTTGGGCGAGCGAGCCTTCGTCCCCGCTGACTTTGGCGAGCGCGGGCGGCAGATCGGGGAGTGATCGCCATGCGCGCTCGAATGAGTGGCGGACGTTGCCCGCTCCTTTCTGCAACGCGGTACGCGCCACCTCTTCGGCGTCCGCTCTTGTGTGAGCAAACCCGACCGCGATCTGAAACGAGCCGGCGCGAATTCCGATCTCGGCGCCCGCGGCGACGTTGCCGGGGCCCGCGCGCTCATATGTGCTTGTGAGGTAGCCGTCGCCGTCGTGGAGGTCGATCTGCAGGTCGGAGCTGCGGTAATAGCCGACGGTTGCTCGGCTGAATGGACCGACGATGCAGATCCAAACGTCTTGCTGGCGCAGGAGGAGAGCGGGCGGATGCGTCTCCAGAACCTGTCCGAAATTGCCCTCGCTGCCCGGCTGCCAGTGCGCTGAAACCTGCATGTAGAGGCGCACGTCGGGTAGCTCGGGCGTGAATGTAGCCGCGATGAGCAAGGCGTTTTCGTCGGGGTCGGAGAAGATCTCTTTGGTCAGGCGATATTCGTGGTGAGTGCTGTCGACTGTGAACGCAGGGATGCCGGGCGCGAGCCAGGTGACGCGGTGCTGACCGTCACCCGAGTCATCGACCGGAGGCGCGCCACCGGCTGACGCGAAGAAGCGCAACTCATGCAGGGCCACGCGGTCGATGGTGGGAAAGAAGACTTCGCTGAGGGCGCCATCGGCGAGCGTGTACCAGAGCTTGCTCCGCGGGCCAGGCGCAGCGCCGAATGCCATCTTGCGCCCCGGACCCCACATCGGGGGCGCGCCTGGACCGCCTGGTGCCTCCATTCGGTGCTAAGTATGAAAGGGCACCGTGGCGGATAGAATCGAACGATAATCCGGAATCGCCGGGGAGGTGGCTGAGTGGCCGAAAGCACCCGCCTGCTAAGCGGGTAGGGGGTGTAAAGCTCCCTCGAGAGTTCGAATCTCTCCCTTCCCGCTTTGTCATGTCTCAGGACACACGCCAGTTCACACTGCGGCGGGTTTGAAATGCGCTCGAAATCGGCGGCTGCCGGCATTTGCGGTCATCGGTCAGGATTCGGACTCCGCGATCTCCATCCGGTATCCGGCCATCAATTCATCGACGCCTTCTTGAACCCGGTTCTGACTGATCAACGCGATCGCTAGGAAGAGGTGGGTGGGGGAGTCGATCGGCTCCTTTTGCAAGAGTCGGCGAAACGCTTCTTCCACGCCCCGCCAGTCCGCAGCTTCCCACCTGGCAACTCCGAGCACGCTTTCCGGCGTTTCTCTGATCGGCATGGCGGCGTGCAGCGCCCACTCAATGGCGAGCACGGCCTGCTCATATCGCCCCTGATGGCAGCAGGCGATCGCCACAGAAAGCCATGTCACTGATGCCTTCGGCGCCAATTCCGCCGCTTGACGAAACGCCGCCTCAGCTTCGGGCCAGTCGTTATTCTTCGCGAGCTTCATGCCCTGCGCGTAGAGCGCCGCCGCCGCGTCTTCCGACCTCTCTGACACGCCGACAGGTTAGGGGTCAAACCCCGAAGAGAGGAGAACCCAGATGCTCAAAACTATTTTCGCGTCTTGTTTCCGCGGTGCCGGCCACAGTGCGGCTCTCCGTCGCTGCCTCGACCGACGCAACCGTCCAGCACATTAGCTTGAGCAGTACGAGCGTCTTCCGAGTCTGGATTGACGTGCGGGATGGAATCCCTCCCTTCCCGCCAGCCGCGACGTCAGCCGCGACGCCGCAAGATCCGTGACAGAGGGAAGCCGGACGCCCAGATGAAGACGACGATGCCGACAACCAGCGGCACGATGAGGCTGCTGACTCTGAGCGTCGCCAACGCCCCAGCATCAGTCGCGAGCTTGTAGGCCAGCGCAGACGCGACGACACCGACCAACACAACGACTCCGAACAGACCTAAGAAAAATCCAAGCCGGTAGTCAGTGTCAAACGGACGCATCGCAAATCTCGCGATCAGCCCCAGGACGACGGCGGTAATGCCGGCCGCATTGGAGCAAGCAGCCAAATAGATCCAGAACGCCGCATACCCGACCGTCATCGCAAATCGATTGTGGATCAGATCGCGTGATCAGCGACATCGGTAGACTCCGATTTGTGGGTCCGCGTATCACGGCGGTCGCGATCGCGGCCATCCTGCTGCTCACCGCGTGCACACGCAGCGGTCCGCAGGCCAAAGCGACCCCAAGCCCAAGCCCGCTGCCGAGTCCGAGCAAAGTCGCCTGGACCAGTTGCGGAGGCGGCTTCCAGTGCGGCACGGTGCAGGTCCCGCTCGACTACACGCATCCAACGAACGGCGACATCGGCATCGCACTCATCAAG
The DNA here is from genome assembly GCA_001917895.1 of Actinobacteria bacterium 13_1_40CM_66_12. Next base: position 10,070 of record MNEW01000005.1, on the reverse strand, counting down.
AAGCCGGCGACCACCCAGGCCGGCCGCATCGGTTCGCTGCTGACGAATCCCGGCGGACCAGGTGCGTCCGGCGTCGAGTTCCTGCGCAGCAACGCGACCGCGCTGACTGGACTCAACGTCAGGTTCGACCTGATCGGCTTCGACCCGCGGGGCATTGGTGACAGCGCGCCAGTGCGCTGTCTCGACGGTCCTGGGGAGGACGTCTTCAACGCGCTGGATCCGGTTCTCGACGACCCCACCGAAAAGCAAACTGCAATCCAGGCCGACAAGGACTTCGCCGCTGGATGCCAGCAGCGCAGCGCCAAACTGCTACCGTTCGTCGACACCCCGAACGCGGCCCGCGACATGGATGAGATCCGCGCAGCGCTCGGCGACGAAAAACTCACGTACCTCGGCTTCTCCTATGGAACCTTCCTCGGCCAGACCTACGCGCACCTCTTCCCCACTCACGTGCGCGCGCTCGCGCTCGACGGCGTCGTCGACCCGAACCTTTCAGCCAACGATCTCCTCCTCGCCCAGGTGGTCGGTTTCGAGCAGAACCTGCAGGCGTTCTTGTCGGACTGCAAGTCGCGGCCATCGTGCGCCTTCGCGAAGTCCGGTGATCCCGCCACCAAGCTCAATGCGCTCATGCAGCGGCTGGACACGACGCCGCTCGCGGTCGGCAACCGATCGCTTACGCGCGGGCTCGCGGTTATCGGTGTGCTGACGCCACTCTACGACCAGAGCTCGTGGACTTACCTTGACCGCGCACTCACCCTGGCCGATGACGGCAACGGGTCGATTCTCCTGCAGCTGGCCGACCTCTACCTGGGACGGAACGCGGACGGAACCTACAACAATGAAGGAGACGCCAACTACGCGGTCAACTGCCTGGACCGCCCAGTGCCCAGCGACGTGGCAGCGTATGACGCTCTCGGTGCAACGTTCGCGAAAGCCTCAGCGCTGTTCGGGCCTGCGACGCAGTATTCGAACCTGGCCTGCGCGTACTGGCCGGTCAAGCCGACCGGACAGCCTGGCCCACTCACCGCGGACGGCGCGCCTCCGATCCTGCTCGTCGGCGGCACCGGCGACCCGGCCACCCCATATGCGTGGGCGCAGTCGGTGCATCAGAAGCTGGCTGGATCGGTGCTCCTGACACGCAACGGCAATGGCCACGTCTCGTACTTCGCCAGCACATGCGCGCAGCAAGCCGAAGACGCCTATCTGATCAGCCTGAAACTTCCAGCCGACGGCTCCACCTGCTCGTAGCGCAGCCGGCGCCGATCAGGCGACTGTGGCTGCGACCTTGGCCTTGCTGAACGTCAGCTCGCCGTTTCGTCCGTCGACCTCGACCGCGCTTCCGTCGGAGAACTTGCCCTCCAGCAGCATCATGGCAAGCGGGTCCTGGACCAGCCGCTGGATCGCACGCTTCAGCGGGCGAGCGCCGTAGACCGGATCCCATCCTCGCTGGGCGAGCAGCTTGCGCGCCGCGTCGGTGACCACCAGCCGGATGTGCCGCTCCGCCAGGCGCTTTTCGAGCCGCCGCAGCTGGATATCGACGATTGCCGTCAGCTGGTCTTCTGTGAGTGGGCCGAAGACGATGACCTCGTCGACGCGGTTCAGGAACTCGGGCCGGAAGTGGTCGCGAAGCACGGCCATGACCGACTCGCGCACCTCGTCAAAGGGCCGCCCGGACATCTCTTGAATGGTCTGGCCGCCCAGATTCGAGGTCATGATGATCACGGCGTTGCGGAAGTCGACAGTCCGGCCCTGACCGTCAGTGAGACGGCCGTCGTCGAGGATCTGCAGCAGGACGTTGAAGACGTCGGGGTGTGCCTTCTCGATCTCATCGAAGAGCACGACAGAGTATGGACGGCGTCGAACCGCCTCTGTGAGCTGTCCACCTTCGTCGTAGCCGACGTAGCCGGGCGGAGCGCCGATCAGGCGCGCAACCGTGTGCTTCTCCTGGTACTCGGACATGTCGAGCCGAATGAGGGCCTGCTCGTTGTCGAACAAGAACTCGGCCAGCGCACGCGCCAGCTCAGTCTTGCCGACACCGGTCGGGCCGAGGAAGATGAACGATCCCACCGGCCGGTTCGGATCTGACAGTCCAGACCGATTCCGCCGCACAGCATTGGCGACCGCGCTCACGGCCTCGTCCTGCCCGATGACCCGTTCGTGCAGACGCTCCTCCATCTTGATGAGCTTGGCGATCTCGCCTTCCATCAAACGCGAGACCGGGATTCCGGTCCACCGGCCGACGATCTCGGCGATGTCCTCCTCGTCTACCTCTTCTTTGAGGAGCGCGTGGCCACCTTGTAGCTCGGTTAGTCGTGCCTGGGCGGCCTGGATCTGCTTTTCGACCTCCACCGCTTTTCCGTACCGGAGCTCCGCCGCCTTCGCGAAATCGGCGGCGCGCTCGGCCCGGTCGGCCTCGGCGCGCACCTCTTCGAGCTGCGCCTTGAGGCTGCGGATCTTGCCGATGACCTCCTTCTCCTGCTCCCAGCGCGAGCGCAGCGAGGTCCGCTTCTCCGACAGGCCCGCCAGCTGCTTCTCGAGCGATGCAAGCCGCTCCTTGGAAACCTTATCGGTCTCCTTCTTCAAGGCCTGGCGCTCGATCTCGAGCTGGCGGATCTGCCGCTCGGTCTCGTCGAGCTCGGCAGGCAAGGAGTCGATCTCGGTGCGCAGCCGTGCGGCGGCCTCGTCGATGAGGTCGATCGCCTTGTCAGGCAGGAAGCGGTCGGTGATGTAGCGGTTCGACAGCACGGCCGCGGCAACGATCGCGGAATCCTTGATGCGAACGCCATGGTGGATCTCGTATCGCTCGCGCAACCCGCGGAGGATGCTGATGGTGTCCTCGACCGTGGGCTCGTTGACCATGATCGGCTGGAACCGACGCTCGAGGGCGGCGTCCTTTTCGATGTGCTTGCGGTACTCGTCGAGAGTGGTAGCGCCGATCGCGCGCAGCTCGCCGCGGGCAAGCATCGGCTTCAACAGGTTGGCTGCGTCGATGGCGCCCTCGGCGGCGCCGGCGCCGACCAGCGTGTGCAGCTCGTCAATGAACAGGACGATCTGGCCATTGGAGGCCTCGATCTCCTTGAGCACTGCCTTCAGCCGGTCCTCGAACTCGCCTCGGTACTTGGTCCCCGCTACGAGTGCACCCAGGTCGAGGGCGATGACGCGCTTGCCCTTCAGGCCTTCGGGCACGTCGCCGGCGGCGATCCGCTGGGCGAGCCCTTCGGCGATGGCGGTCTTGCCGACGCCGGGCTCGCCGATGAGGACGGGGTTGTTCTTGGTGCGGCGGGACAGCACCTGGATTACACGACGGATCTCCTCGTCTCGACCGATGACCGGGTCGAGCTTGCCCTCAGCGGCAAGCTTGGTCAGGTCGCGGCCGTACTTCTCGAGAGCCTGGTACTTGGACTCCGGGTTCTGGTCGGTGACGCGCTGGCTGCCGCGGATCTGGCGAAGCGCGCGAAGCAGGGCGTCGTGCCCGGCGCCCGCGTCCTTCAATGTCTTGGTGCCGGCGAGCGCGAGCAACAGATGCTCGGTCGAGATGTACTCGTCCTTGAGTTTCTCGGCTTCCTGCTCGGCTTCGTCCAGTGCTTTTTGTAGCTCGGCGGACAGGTAAGGCTGGCCGCCGCCACTCACCCTCGGCAAGCGCTCGACGACCGAAACAAGCGCCGGCTCGAGGGCCTGGACGGACACACCCGCCCGCTCCAGCAGAGTGCGGCCGACGCCGCCCTCCTGGCTGATGAGCGCCAGTATCAGGTGTTCGGGCTCGATGGCTTGCTGGCGGAGACTGCGCGCCAGAGCCGCAGCCTCCTGCAGAGCCTCCTGGGCCTTTTCCGTGAACTTTTCCAACCTCATGCTTTTTTGCTACCCCCGGTCTTCGGTCGTCAAACCGGCGGCCGGTATCTTGGGTCCATGCCCGAGCTGCCCGAGCTAGAAGCGGTGCGAATACGCCTTGGCCCTCGCCTCGAGGGCAAGCTGATAACGGCTGCCGCGGTCGTCCCCAAGAAGGCGCACATGCTCCGCTACCCCGTCGAACACTTCGCCGACGAACTGCCCGCTCGTCGCATCGTCTCACTTACCAGGCGAGGCAAGCACCTTGTCTTTGCGACTGAGCTCGGCGGTGGCGGAGATGAACGGTGGCTGGTGATCAACCCGATGCTGGGCGGGCGTTTCCAGATGGTGGACGGCAGCACACCGGCTCCGGCGACCGAGGTGTTCACGATCCGGATCGAGGGTCGGCAGGAGCTGCGATATCTCGATTTCCGCGACATGGGGCGCATCTACTGGGTCAACGACCTGGCCCGCGAGATTCCCGGTTGGGCCGAGCTCGGGCCGGAGGCCGACTCGGCGCCAGCGATGGGCATCGAGGTTTTTCGCAAACGCCTGCGGCGCTTCCGGGATGAGCTCAAGGATCTCCTGCGCAACCAGGAGTTTCTGGCCGGGATCGGCAACGCTTACTCGGACGAGATCCTGTTCGAGGCCCGGCTGCTCCCCTTGCGGAGGCGGGCTTCGTTAAAGCCGGCCGAGGAGGAGGCGCTATTCGCGGCCATCCCCGTGGTGCTCTCGCGCGCCGTTGATGCGATCCTTGCCAACCCAAACTACGACGAGTCGAAGCAGGACCGGTCGTTCATGGCGGTGCATATGAAGGGCGGAAAGACGTGCCCGCGATGCGGACACCGGATCAGTCAGCTGGGGTCGAACCGGGAGCCCTTGAATTTCTGCCGGGGCTGCCAGCTCTAATCGGGCACACCTTTGGCGGGCCCTCCCTTCTCTTTTGGGCCCCTCCCCCAGCCCGACTCACCTGCCGGCCTCGACCTTAATAAAGGGGAGGCGGGGCCGCCAACCCAGGTCGTTAAGAGCGGTGGGCGGGAAGGTTCCCGGCGATCGACTCGAGCAAGCGCTGGGACGCGAGTGCGATCTCGTCCACCGCCCCCTCGAACGCCACCTGGTGCCTCCCAGAGGGCTCGCGGAATCCGCTCACCTTGCGCACGAACTGCCGTGCCGCGGCGCGGATCTCGTCCTCGGTGGCGACCACGTCAGCCTGGCGCAGGGTCTTGATGCTTCGGCACACGCGACAACGATACGTGGACCAGGAGCCCGAGAAGCGGCTACCGGCGCCGATGCTCTCGATGCTCTCGGTGCGCCGGCAGCTCCGGGAGCTCGGGCGGCGCCAGGCGCCCCGGGTCCAGCCCCGCCCGCTTCAGCATCGCCGCCGCCAGCCGCTCGTAACGACGCTCTGTGATGTCGCCAACCGGGTCGGGGCTGGCGGACATCAGCTGCCGGAAGCTCAGCGTCGACACCGCCCGATACGCCAGGACCGCTCGCGCCTGCTCCGCCCGCCCCGTCATCGAAGCGATACGCACGAACGCCAAAGCCGCCCCGGTCTCGCGCATGTCCCGCCACCTCCACGCGCCGTATGGCAGTAAAACAAGAAGGATCGGCGGCAAGGCGACCAACAGCGCGAGCACGATCGCGACCTGGATGATCGCGTCGTGCACCTGGTGGCCGGCCGACACCAGCGGCTCTCCCGAGTAGCGCCGCAGCGCGTCGGCGATGTTGATCAAGAACTGCGTGACCCCGGGAATGCCGCCCGGGATCGCGTTGCGAAACTGCATGATCCATCCGTTGAACGTGTTCCCCGTGCTCACAAGCCCGTCAGCAATCACTTCGAGGCCGAGGATCGTCTTGTAGATCAGCCAGCCGAGGACCGCCCAGGCAACCGTCCATCCCGTGGTGACCACATCAGCCAGGACACGGAGCATCGCGGCCACGGGACGGTCCGGATAGACCTTGATCATGGGCGCGAAGATAAGTCACTCGAGGCCAAATCGCGCAGTTTGTCGACGAGCCGGACCCGTCTCAAGAGCTGGTCAGGCCGGGCCGTCAGGAGGGCTCGACCGATCTCATTGTTGACACCGGCGAAGCACCGTAGCCTAAATACAGGGGGCTGTTGGGAGTCGGCGTCATTCAGGAGTGTGTGGAGAGATGAGACGAGCCGGTCTTGCTATCGCCTGCCTTTTCCTTGTCGCTGCATGCGGGTCCGGCGGGGGCGGTGGCACCCAGTCGGTAACCCCTAAACACGGCGGCACAGCAACCATCGCACTCGAGAGCGAGCTGCGCACCCTGGATCCACTCGACTCGTCGCTGCTGGTGGAGCGCGAGGTTTTCTACAACATGTACGACTCGCTCTTCACAATCGACCCCGGCCTCACGATCAAGGCCGGTCTGGTCAAGTCTTGGGATGTGACCGACCCCACGAGCTACAAGTTCACACTGCAGTCCGGGGTCAAGTACCAGGACGGCACGTCCTTCAACGCGCAGTCGGTCAAGGACAACATCACGCGCTACAAGACCGCCGCCAGCTCACGACGGAAGTCCGACCTGAAGAGCGTGACGAGCGTGGAGGTCGTCGACGATACCCACGTCACTCTGCACCTCGCGAAGCCTGACGCGACCCTGCTCGCCACGTTGGTCGACCGGGCGGGAATGATGCTCTCAATGGATGCGGTCAAGAAGGGCGGCCAGAACTTTTCCCTCGCGCCTACAGGCGCCGGGAGCGGGCCCTTCCAGTTCGTCGAGTGGAAGCGCAACGACCACCTGACGCTGACGAAGAATCCCAGCTACTGGCGAAGCGGGCTGCCCTATCTGGACGGCGTCACCTACAAGGCGATTCCCGATGTCAACGCGATCCTCGCGGCGCTCAAGACCGGTGACATTGATATCGCACGGGCGATCGCGGCCAAGGATGTGGCGGGGCTCAAGGCCGACTCGGGCTTCATCTACCGCGACACGCCCGCGATCGGCTTCAACGGCTTCGAGCTCAACACCGGAGCCGCGCCCTTCAATGACCCCGCCAAGCGGAAAGCAGTGGCGACGGCGATCGACAGATACGCGATCTTGAAGAACATCAACTTCAATATCGGCGTCGTCGGTTACGGGCCGATACCGCCGTCGAGCTGGGCCTTCGACGCGTCGGAAAAGATCTACGACCACGCCGACGCAGCCGCGGCCAGAAGCGCCGCCACCGGGTTCACGTTCAGCTTCAAGACGACGGCGGATCCGGTCAACCAGCAGCTGGCCCAGCTGATGCAGTCAGAGCTGGCCTCAGCCGGCATCACGATGAAAATCCAGACCGAGGAATTCGCGACGTATCAGCAGGAATGCCAGAGCCACCAGTTCGAGGCCTGCGGTGTCAACTGGTCTGGTCGGATCGACCCCGACGGCAACACATACGCGTGGTGGCACACCGGCGGCGATTTCAACGACAGCCTCTACAGCAACCCGCAGGTCGACGGCTGGCTGGAGGACGCCCGCATCAATACGGACCAGGCCAAGCGCAAGCAGGATTACGACAGCGCTCAAAAGCAGATCGTGGCCGACGCGCCGTATGTGTTCACGGTTTTCGGCGTCAGCGCTCAGATTTCGAGCAACAAGGTCCATGGCTTCACTCTGTATCCCGATCTCATGATCCGGATGGCGGAGGTCTGGAAGAGCTAACCGATCCACCTCACTCGCGAGGACATAGATTGATGCCGGTGCACAGACCGGCATGACGACCTACGTCCTGCGGCGGCTCCTGTTGATGCTGCCTGTGGCCTTCTTGGTGACCGTCGGCGTGTTCATGCTCATCCACCTCACACCGGGCGACCCGGCGCTCATCCTTCTCGGCGAGGACCGCTCACCGCAAGCGATCGCGGACATCCACAAGCAGCTCGGGCTCGACAAGCCGATCTATGTCCAGTACGGGCTCTGGCTCGGCCGCATGGCTCACGGCGATCTCGGCCGCTCGATCACGACCCATCAGCCCGTGTCCGCCGCCATCACCGAACGCCTTCCGGCAACACTCGAGCTCGGCATTGTGGCGTTGCTCTGGTCCCTGGCCGTCGCCATCCCGCTCGGCACGATCGCGGCAGTTCGTCGCGGGTCGGCGCTGGACTATCTCGCTTCAGGCATAACGGTGGCCGGTGTTTCCGTCCCGAATTTCTTCATCGGCGTCGTTCTCATCTTCGTCCTGTCTGTGTCGCTCCGGCTGTTTCCATTCGGTGGCTACATTCCGTTTGCGACGAATCCAATCGAGAGTCTTCGCCACGTTGTGCTGCCGGCCATCGCGTTGGGCACCGCCGGCGCGGCGATCAATATGCGTTTCACACGCTCGTCGATGATCGAGGTCCTCAACAACGATTACGTGCGGACTGCGTGGGCGAAGGGAGCGTCGTGGCGCCGCGTCGTCTTCATCCACGCGCTCAAGAACGCGCTCATCCCTGTTGTGACGGTGGTCGGGCTTCAGATCGGAGGCATCATCGAGGGCGCGGTCGTCACCGAGACCGTATTCACCTGGCCCGGAGTCGGCCGGCTGGCCGTGGAGTCGATCGCCGACCGCGACTACACGATCGTGCAGGGCATCGTTCTGCTGGCGGCCTTCTCGTACATGTTCGCCAACCTGCTGGTCGACCTGGTGTACGCCTGGCTCGACCCGCGGATCTCCTACGCATGATGTTGGGCCCTCATCAATGAGCAACGCGCCGGCGCTGTTGGCCGCCGGCCAACACTTCCGCACGGCCAGGATCAGTGGACTCGCCTTCGTTCGTCAGTACCCGCGGGTTGCCGCAGCCGCGGCGTTCGTCGGATTGTTGTTCCTGGTCGCACTTCTGGCTCCGCTCATCGCACCCCACGATCCGCTTGCTGTTCATCCCGACGACTCCTATCTGCCACCGTTGAGCCCCAGCCACCTTCTGGGCACCGATGAGCTTGGGCGAGACCTCTTCAGTCGCGTGCTCTGGGGGGCGCGAGTCTCGCTGCCGGTTGCGTTCGTGGCGGTTGCTGTGGGCCTGGTCGCCGGCGGAATCATCGGCCTGGTAAGCGGTTATGCGGGCGGCACCACGGACCTCTTGTTGATGCGCTTCATCGATGCGCTGCTTGCGTTTCCAGGCCTGATCCTCGCCATCGGTCTCGTGGCCGCCCTTGGCCCCGGCCTGCGCAACGCGATGATCGCCATAGGGATCGTCGCCATTCCCATCTACGCCCGTCTGGTCCGTGCCCAGGTGCTGCAGCTGAAGCAGATGGAGTTCATCACCGCTACGCGGTCACTCGGAGCAAGACCGCTTCGGCTCGTGCTGCGCCACATCCTGCCGAATCTTATGAACCCGGTCCTCGTGCAGGTTTCCCTCTCCGCCGGGTTTGCCATCCTCGCCGAGGCCACGCTCTCCTTTCTGGGGCTGGGCGCCCAGGTTCCAACTCCGGACTGGGGCCAGATGATCAACTCTGGCCGGACTTTTCTGAACAACGACGCGTGGCTGGCGATCGTGCCCGGAGCTGCGATCTCGGTCACCGTCTTCAGCTTCAACTGGCTCGGCGATGCGCTGCGAGACGCACTCGATCCGCGGCTTCGTACGTGATCGCTCCTTCCTATCGACCGGCGGCGTAAGCGTTACCTCCGCGCGGACTCGCCGCCGCGGAGATGAAGCCAGAATCGGGGTCCCGACCCACCGCGCAGATCCGACCGAGCGACCACGGGCCCCCCTCAACGACCTCATGTCCGCGGCGGCGAAGCTCACTTATGACCGAAGGCTCGACCCTTGATTCGGCATGCACTCGGCCCGGATGCGCGTCGTGGGGCGCGAACGAGCTCGGAAAATGCGAGGTGTGGAACATGGGCGCGTCGTTCGCTGCCTGCAGACCGAGACCGAAAACGACGTGCGCCAGGAAGAATTCGAGCGTCCACTGATCCTGTTGATCGCCACCGGGAGTGCCGAATGCGATCCTCGGCTCGCCATCACGGAGCGCGAGAGTCGGGCTGAGGGTGGTCCGCGGCCGTTTGCCGCCTTCGATGCGATTGGGGTGGTCGGGATCGAGGTTGAACATCTGCGCTCTCGTCCCTAAGCAGAAGCCCAGGCCGTCGATGACAGGAGAGCTCTGCAGCCACCCTCCGCTTGGCGTACAGGCGACCAGGTTTCCGTGGCGATCGGCGACCGCGACGTGAACGGTGTCGCCGCGCACGCCTCCGGTCGCTTGCGACCCGGTGCCGGTCCAGTGGCCTTCGGCGACAACTTGGGCCGAGCGCCGAGGAAGTCGTGGCT
>MNEW01000031.1 GCA_001917895.1 Actinobacteria bacterium 13_1_40CM_66_12 | reverse complement strand
GCCCGCGATTGTGAAGGAGATGGGCGCAGGATCGATCCTCGCGCTCGGCCACACCCGATACTCGACCACCGGCTCGAGTCGCGCCGAGAATGCCCACCCGCTGCCGTTCCATCACCCTCAGCTCGGCCCAGGTGCCATCGCGCACAACGGCAACCTGCTGAACGCGGACTCGCTGCGTCGCCAGCTCGAGGAGGAGGGCGCGACCTTCGACTCGGCGCTCGACACGGAGGTCATGGCACGGCTCATCGAGCACACGCACGGCCGCACGTGGGAAGAGGTCATCCGCAAGACGTTCGCCCGGGTCGTCGGCGCCTACTCGTGCGGGATCATCACGCCCACGCAGCTGATCGCGCTGCGCGACCCATACGGTTTCCGGCCGCTGTGCATCGGCTTTATTCCGCTACCGGGTCAGCCCGCACACATCGTGGCTTCGGAGACATGTGCGCTCGACACGGTCAACGCCACTTTCGTGCGTGAGGTACAGCCGGGCGAAATGGTGGTGATGGACGAGCACGGCGTCCACAACCTGACGTTCCAGACTTCGAGCAAGCACGCCATGTGCGTGTTCGAGTTCATCTACTTCGCCCGCCCGGACTCCATCCTCAAGAACTGCGAGCTGGAAGAGGCGCGCATCCGCATGGGCAACGAGCTCGCCAAGGAAGCGCCCGTCGATGCCGACATGGTGATCGCGTTCCCTGACTCGGGCACGCCGGCCGCGATCGGCTATGCGGAGGCTGCGGGCATCCCGTTCCGCGAGGCGCTGATGAAGAGCCGGTACATCAATCGCACGTTCATCCAGCCCGATCAGACGCTGCGCGAGGCAGGAGTGATGCTCAAGCTCAACGCGCTGCCGCGGTCGATCAAGGGCAAGCGCATCATCGCGGTCGACGACTCCATCGTTCGCGGCACGACGTCGCGCCGGATCATCGAACGCCTGCGCGCGGCCGGCGCCAGCGAGATCCACATGCGCATCTCCAGCCCGCCCATGCGCTTCCCGTGCTTCATGGGCGTCGATATCGGCTCGACCAAGGAGCTGATCGCGGCGGGGCGCACGGTTGACGAGGTGCGCACCCACATCGGCGCCGACAGCCTCGCCTATCTCTCGATTCCGGGCCTCATGAGAGCTATCGGCCGCGGCACCGCCGAGCAGTTCTGCCGCGCGTGCTTCGACGGTTCCTACCCGGTGCCGGTGCCGCAGCAGCTCGAGATGGACAAGATGCAGTTCGAGCCGCAACTGATACCGGACCCCGTTCTCCTAGACACCAAGGGCTGATGGCCGGCGAAGGGCTCTCGTACGCCGCCGCCGGCGTCGACATCGAGGCGTACGAGCGGGTGCTGGAGCGCGTGAAGCCGCTGATCGCTGCCACGCACGGCGAAGAGGTCGCTCGCGGGGTGGGCCCGTTCGCCGGGCTCTATGCGCTACCCGGTGGTGGCCATCTCGCCGCCAGCGCCGATGGCGTCGGCACCAAGATCAAGGTGGCGATCGCTGCATCCTCGCATCGCGGCATCGGCGTCGACATCGTCAACCATTGCGTGAACGACATCGCCACGGCCGGCGCCCGCCCGATGTTCTTCCTCGACTATTTCGCCACCGGCAAGCTCGACCCGGACGTTTTCACGCAGGTCATCGAAGGCATCACCGCGGCCTGCCGTGAGGCAGGCTGCGCGCTGCTGGGAGGCGAGACCGCCGAGATGCCGGGCGTCTACGCGCTCGGGGATTACGACCTGGCCGGGTTCATCGTCGGCATGGTTCCGCCGGGACTCGTGCGAGACCCCAAGGAAATTCGCGCGGGCGATCTGTTGATCGGTCTGCCTTCCAGCGGCCTCCACACAAACGGCTTCTCGCTGGTGCGCAAGGTCTTCGAGGACGTGCCGCTCAGCAGCGTTTTCCCAGAGATCGGCCGCCCGCTGAGCGAAGAGCTGCTCGAACCGCACCGCTCGTACCTGCAGGAGCTCGGTTCGATCGCCTGGAAGGGTGCTGCGCACATCACGGGTGGTGGCATGTTCGGCAACCTGCCGCGCTGCTTGCCCGAAGGTCTGGGCGCACGACTGGGCCGTCGCTCGTGGGAGATCTGTCCGATCTTCGAGATGATCCAGTCTCGGGGCCGCATCGCCGACCACGAGATGTTCGGGACGTTCAACATGGGGCTCGGCATGATCCTCGTTGTCGACCCGGACGAAGTCCCCCGCAGCGCCCAGGTGGTCGGCGAGGTGGTCGAGCACAAGGGCGGCGAACGCGTGGTGATCACCTGAAACTACACCCCACAAAATCTGCGATTTTGCGGGGACCCCGATGAAATTAGGCGTCGTCGTCTCGGGGAAGGGCTCCAATCTCCGCAACCTCGTGGATCGCGGTTTCGAGGTCGTCGCTGTGGCCACCAACAGGCCGTCATGCGGTGGAGCGGCGTTCGCCCGCGAGCGCGGCATCCCCGTGGGTGAGCTCTCGCTCAAGCGGTTCGCGTCCGAGGAGGAGCGGGATGCCGCTATGCGTGACTTCTTCCGGTCACATCGCGTCGAGCTTGTGGTCGACGCCGGCTACGACCGAATTCACACCCGGCCGTTCCTAGAGGCGTTCGCGGGGCGTATCGTCAACGTGCATCCATCGTTGCTGCCTGAGTTCGGCGGTGGCATGGACGCGGTCGAGCAAGCGCTCCGCAGCGGCGTGGGCAAGACGGGTGCGACGGTGCACCTCGTCACCGAGGACCTCGACGCGGGACCGATCCTGGCCCAGGAATCCGTTCCGGTGCTGAAGGGCGATACCGTGGAGACCCTTCGCCGGCGCATTCACGAGGCGGAGTACAGGATTCTTCCCACGGCCATCCGATTGTTGGAGGCGAGACTTGCCGAGAGCCCTGCTGTCGGTCAGTGACAAAACCGGGCTGACCGGGTTCGCCCGCGGACTCCAACGCCTCGGTTTCGAGCTGTACGCGACCGGCAACACGCTGAAGGCGATCCTCGATGGAGCGATCGACGCGCGCCCGGTCACCGACCTCACCGGCTTTCCAGAGCTGATGGACGGCCGGGTCAAAACCCTGCACCCGGCTGTGCACGCCGCGTTGCTGGCTCGGCGCGACAAGCCCGAGCACATGGAGGCGCTCGAGGGACTCGGGATCACGCCCATCGACCTGGTGTGCAGCAACCTTTACCCGTTCATCGAGACCGTGAGCCGGCCAGGGGTCGCCTTCGACGATGCGATCGAGCAGATCGACATCGGGGGTCCGGCGATGATTCGGGCCGCCGCCAAGAACCACGAAGCGGTCGTCGTCGTGGTCAGGCCGGAACGGTACACAGAGGTGTTGGGCGCCCTGCACGGAGTGGGTCCCGACCTGGCGATGAGACGCCGGCTCGCCGCCGAGGCTTACGCGCACACGGCGGCTTACGACTCGTGGATCGCTGCGTACATGCGTGCCATGGGCGGCCGCGGCTTCCCACCTGAGCTAACCATCGCCGGCCAGCTGGCCCAGCCGCTCAAGTACGGCGAGAACGAGCACCAGGAGGCTGCCTTCTACCGATTCGGTCCCGATCCCGGCGGGCTCGGGGGCGCCAAACAGCTTCAGGGCAAGGAGCCCGGCTTCAACAACATCCAGGATGCAGCCGCTGCCGTCGCGCTCGTCAGCGACTTCGACCGGCCGGCGGCGGCCATCATCAAGCACATGAACCCCTGCGGCCTGGCGGTCGCGGAGGACATCGCGACCGCTTATCGGATGGCCTACGAATGCGACAAGGTGTCGGCTTTCGGCGGGGTGGTCGCGGTCAACCGGCCGCTGGATCGCTCGACCGCCGAGCTGATCGTCCAGATCGTCACGCACGTGGTCGTGGCTCCGGCGGTGCTTGATGAAGCTGTAGAAGTGCTTGCTCGCCGCAAAGGGATGGTCGTTCTCACGGCGGAAGCGGGCCGGCGCGGGCTGTTCGATTACGACGTGCGCACGGTCGCAGGCGGCTTTCTGGTTCAGGAGTGGGACCGAGCGCCCTTCGATCGCTCGTCGAGCACAGTGGTCACCCGGCGGCAGCCAACCGAGCAGGAATGGGAGCAGCTGGGTCTAGCCTGGACCGCTGTGAAGCATGTGAAGTCCAACGCCATCGTCCTCTTCAAGGCTTGTGCCGCGGTCGGCGTCGGCGCCGGGCAGATGTCACGAGTGGAGGCCGTGCAGATCGCAGTTCGGCGCGCGGGCGATCGGGCGCGGGGCGCGGTGATGGCGTCCGATGCGTTCTTTCCGTTTTCTGATGGGCTGGAGGAGGGGATCCGCGCCGGCGTCACAGCTGCGATTCAGCCCGGCGGTTCCCTGAAGGACGATGAGGTGATTGCGGCCGCCGACGCGGCGGAGATCGCGATGGTGGTAACGGGCCGCCGTCACTTCAAGCACTGATGTCTCGGCAGTTCGGCGAAGAAGGACGCAGGCTTTCTTACGGCTCCTACCTGAGGCTCCTCGAGCTCCTGCAATTGCAGACGGGCCTGAGCGAGGAGCACGACGAGCTCCTGTTCATCGTCGCCCACCAGGCATACGAGCTCTGGTTCAAGGTGGTGCTGCACGAGTTGGTCGGCGCTCGCTCTCGCATCGACGCGGACGACATCTTCTACGCCCGCCACCTGTTGCGCCGCGTATGCGTGATCGAAAAGCTGCTGGTCGAGCAGATCGAGGTCCTCGAGACGATGTCGCCGCAGGACTTTCTCGCTTTTCGCTCGCAGCTTGCCCCGGCGAGCGGCTTCCAGTCGGTGCAGTTCCGCGAGATCGAGTTCGTATCGGGGTTGAAGGAGCCCGCGTATCTCACGCGCATCGAGGCGACACCGGACGAGATGAACCGCCTGCGCAGGCGCCTCGAGGAACCGTCGCTGGCCGACGCGTTCCGGATGCTGGTCAGGCGGCGGGGCTCCCCGCCGCTTCGCGACATCTACACGGATCGCGAACGTTACCCCGACCTGTTCGATCTATGCGAGGCGTTGCTCGACCACGACGAAACCTTCGCGCTCTGGCGCTCCCGGCACGTCCTAATGGTCGAGCGGCAAATCGGCGGCAAGCCGGGCACGGGCGGCAGCAGCGGAGCCGAATACCTGAGGACGACTCTGGGCAAACGCTTCTTCCCGGAGCTGTGGGACGTACGCACGACGCTGTGAAGGCCGGTTTCTCAGGCGAGCGCCCCGAACATCACATGAAGAAGACGCCGGTCGAGCACCCCCGGGTGACATGCGGCACATGCCGCATGTTCGACGGCCTCGCCTGGTGCCGGCACTGGAATTTCCACACCACGGCGGAGTCCCCGCCCTGCAAGTTCTACAAGCAGAAGAAATGAAGGCGCCGCGCAAATCGCAGCGCCCTCAACTTGGACAGGGGTTTTAAGCCGCCTCGGATTCGTCCTCGTTCGCCGGCTCAGGATTGGTCATCGGTCGCTGCACCCGAACCGGGACGGGGGATCGGAGCGCCACGATCACGATCAACAATGCGGTCGCCACGCAGGCGGCGGCGATCCCAAAACCCAGCTCGTAACCGCCAGTCAACGCGCTTACGACGGACTCGCCTTGAGCGGCAAGCGACCGGCTGTGGTCGGCGGAGATCGTCCCCAGCCCCGCAAGACCGAGGGCGGCGCCAACCTGCATGGTGACGTTGGCCATGCCCGATGCAACACCGGCATCGGCCATCGGAACTTCGGCCATCATGATCGTCATCAGCGGCATGAACGACATGCCGGCGCCGATTCCGAAGAGCAGATACGCGCCGAAGATGCCGGGGAAGTAGCCGGCGTGCGCGTCGGCGGTGGCCATCAAGGCCAGCGCGGCGGTGATGGTCGCGAGCCCTGGAATGAGCAGCGCCCGCGGCCCGAAGGTCCGCATCAACCTCGCGGTGATCCCGGTCGAGAGCACGCCGAGCGCGAGGGTCGACGGCAGGAACGCGAGGCCGGTGCCTAGCGCGGTGTAACCCTTGACGTGCTGCAGGTAGAGCGCGCCAAGGAAGAACGTCGAGAACATTCCCGTGGCCAGCATCGCCCGCACGGCGCTGGCGCCGGTCAGGCTCCGGAGCCGCAAGACGCGCAGGGGCAGGATCGGATTCTCGAGACGTGCCTCGAGCCAGAAGAAGACGATCAGGAGAAATATCGCAGCGGAGCCAAATCCGATCGTGTGGTCCGAGGTCCAACCGAAGGTTGCGGCGGTCACGATCGCGTACACGCCGAGCACTGTCGCCGCGGTCACGAGGATGGAGCCGATGACGTCCACTCCTCGCCCCAGGCCGATGCCTTCCGTCTCGTCGATCAGCACCGCTCCGGCCACGAATGTCGCCACACCGATGGGAAGGTTGATGAAAAAGATCCAGTGCCAGTTGATCGATTCCGTCAGCAGCCCGCCCGCGAGCAGGCCGATGGAGCCGCCGCCGGCGATGACGAAGGTGAAGATGCTCATCGCCTGAGCGCGCTCGACCGGCTTGGGGAAGCCGGTGACGATGAGGGCGAGGATGACCCCCGCCGAGAGCGCACCACCGGCGCCCTGAAGGAAGCGGGCGACCACCAGCGACGAGGCGTCGGGGGCGAACCCGTTGAGGACCGAGGCGATCGTGAAGACCACCACCCCGGCGAGGAACACCCTCTTGCGGCCGATGAGGTCGCCGGCCCGTCCAGCCAGCAGGAGAAGGCTCCCGTAGGTGATCAGGTAGGCGTTCACGACCCACGTGAGGTCGGCCTGGCTGAAGTGCAGGTCGCGCTGGATCGAAGGCAGCGCGACGTTCACGATCGTCGAGTCGAGAACGATCATGAGCTGCCCGAAACAAACCACGATCAGCGCGAGCCAGCGCCGGCTATCGGGTCGCAGTGCCGAAGAATGTATTTTCATGACGCCTCCACAGACGAACCAACTTACGTGACGATCACTATAACAGGATCATTACGATACTTATTGCATGGATTATCTGAAGGGTGGGAATGATTCTCATCTGGTGGTAGGATCAGAAGTGGTCAAGATGGAAAGCGGTTCGAATACGGGGCTGGTGGCGTTGATCACCCAGATCTCCAAGGCCCTGCACCGGCGCACCTCGGAGGAGCTGCTGGGCATGCGCCTCAAGCAGTTCCTGCTCCTCGGCTACGTCCGGGACCATGGCAATGGCGGGGTCTCCCAGCAGGAGCTGGAGACCGCTCTGCTGATCGACGCGAACAGCGTGGTGCTGCTTCTGAACGAGCTCGAGGCGGCCGGGCTGTCAGTCAGGCGCCGCGACGCGCACGATCGCCGGCGTCACCTGGTGGAGATCACCCCCGCGGGCCGCGTCGCGGTCGAACGCGCCGAGAAGGCGCGTGAATCCCTGGAAGACGCGATCCTGACCGACTTCACCGCGGAAGAGCGAGCGGCCCTGACGAAGGTTTTGCGCAGGCTCCTCGACGCTTTGAGCCAGGCTGCGCCGGAGCCCGCGAAACTCTAAGAGGGCCCGCGTGGCTAGGGCGATCGGGCTTTGCCCGGTCGCGACTTTGTTCTATAGAACTCCCAGTCGTGGTGGGGAGACAGCTTCTAGAACAATCCCATCGATACACCGGAATGGGCGCAGCTCCCTCATAAATCTCTAGTTCAGGCGCTCCACGATCATGGCCATCCCTTGGCCGCCGCCGACGCACATTGTCTCCAGCCCGTAGGTCTTGTCCTTCTCACGGAGGCCGTTCAGGAGCGTGCAGAGAATGCGAGCCCCGGTCATGCCGAAGGGATGGCCGAGCGCGATCGCGCCGCCGTGCGGGTTGAGCTTGTCGCTGAAGGGGTCGACGCCGATCCCCCGCGCCGACGGGATGACCTGCGCCGCGAACGCTTCGTTGATCTCGACGATGTCGATGTCGTCGATCGTCATCTTCGCGCGCTTGAGCGCCTGCTTCGAAGCTTCGATCGGGCCCAACCCCATGAACTCCGGCTCCAGTGCAGTCAGCCCGGTCGAGACCACGCGAGCCAGCGGCTGGATGCCCAGCTCCTTGGCCCTGCGCTCTGACATGACCACCACCGCCGCGGCCCCGTCGTTGAGCGGGCACGAGTTGCCCGCCGTGACCGTGCCGTCCTCGCGGAAGGCCGGCTTGAGGGTCGCCAGCACCTCGACGGTCGTGCCCGGACGCGGGCCGTCGTCCTTGGTGAACATCTCGCCGTTCGGCAGCGGGACGGGGATGATCTCCCGGTCGAAGAAGCCGTCGTCACGGGCCTTGACCGCCGCATTCTGGCTCTTGACCGCGTAGCGGTCCTGCTCCTCACGGCTGATCTTCTCGCGCCGCGCCACGTTCTCGGCCGTCTGGCCCATGGCGATGTAGATCTCGGGGTACTCCTCGGCGTTCCCAGGCACCAACCGCGAGTTGTACGTGTCGGGCGCATCGGGATAGCCGCTGCCATAGCGAGACACGCATTCGACTCCGACGGACAGGAACACGTCGCCTTCACCGGCCTCGATGGCATGCGCCGCCATCCGCGTGGTCATCAGCGAAGACGAGCAGTACCGGTTGACGGTGACGCCTGGGACGTCGAGCCGGCTCAGTATCGAAACGACGCGTCCGATGTTGTGCCCCTGCTCGCCGCCGGGCAGCCCGCAGCCGCAGATGAGGTCTTCGATCTCCGAGCGCTCGAGCTGTGGCAGCTGGTCGAGCACCTTCGTGACGACGTAAGCCGCGAGGTCGTCGGGCCGGACGTAGACGAGGGAGCCTTTGCGAGCCCTGCCGATCGCGGAGCGGCCCAACGCAGCGATCACAGCTTGAGTCATGCGCGAATTATTACCCCTGACGGCCGGTGGCTATTTCAGGGGCTACTTGCGCTCGCCGGACATGGCGAACGCGACAAAGCCGATCAGGAGGATGGCCAGGACGGCGAGCACGACCGGCCCGTTTACGTTTGCCCATCCGGCCAGCACGAGCACCGCTGCGAAAACCGGCAACCACAGCGCTCCTGCGAGCTCGCGCCTGCCGAGGGCCCGGTAGCGGCGTGCCTCCTGGATCAGCTCGCGCGGCAGTGGCTCGTTGTCGTCCAGGGGAGCAAAGATCGTCTCCATGCTCTTGCGCTCCAGGCTGCGAGGTCGATCGTCCCGCTGCATCCAGGTTCCTCTAAACACAGTCTGCCACGCGGCCGACATCTAGGACCGCGTTAAAAGAGCTTCCCGGGTGAAAAGCCGGAGCGCCGCATACCACGAAAGAGCGCCGGTCCCGACCAGGCTGATCGAGGTGACCGCGAGCGTAGGCCACACCACCGTGTTGTGGACGATTGCGTCCCGCAGGACCAGGACCGCGTTGAGGATGGGGATCAAGTAGTACGCCAGGCTGGGATTGAAGTCCGGGATGAACAGGATGATCGACGCCGGGAAGATGGTGATGAAGTACAGCGGAGTCACATAGGCCTGGCCCTGGCGGAACGACTTCGCAAGCGTCCCCAGCGCAAGGGTGACCGAGCTGAAGCTGATTGCGATCAGGAGCGCGACCCAGACCATGATCGGAATGGCAACCGGGCTGAGGCTGATGTGCGTGGACCCGGAAGGCCCTGGCAGCGAGACCTGAGTGAGCGCGAGGAACATCGACCCGATGGCCGCCACCGCCGCCACGAGGCTGATGGTGGTGACTGCCCCGATCTTTCCCAGCAGCACGCGCGACCGTGGGGCAGGGGTGAGGAGCAGGCTCTCGAGCGTCTTGCGTTCGCGCTCGCCGGCGGTGCTGTCGAGTGCGGCCGAGAAGCCGCCGGTGAGGATCATCGTGATGAGGATGTACGGCAGGAAGAAGCTCAGGAAGGAGTTCGAAGCGGCCTGGACCGGCGAGCTCAGCGGGTGGGCGACCAGGTGGAGCGGGGTCAGGATGCCCGGGTCGATGCCGCGGGTCCTCAGCGCCGCGGCCGCCTGCGCCGCGTCGTACTGGCCGAGGATCGTCTCCAGTCGGGTGGACGCGATCTGCGCGCTCTGCCGGCTGGGGTCGTAGTACTCGTCGATCTCGCCGCCGGGCAAGAAAGCCACCCCGATGTCCACCTGCTGTTTGGCGGCGGCAGCCGGATCGGCCACAGGCACGAGCTTCAAGCTCGTCGCCTCGAACAGCACGTCGAGCCCGACCGGGATGTCGCCGGTGTAGCCGATCGTGTACACCTGGGTCGCGGTTCGGGATGCGATCTGAGAGATCACGCTCAGCACGACCGGCGTCGCGAGCGCGGCGATCCCGATCGCCATCAGCGTGCGGCGGTCGCGCAGGATTTCGATCAGCTCCTTCCTGTAGACGATCCAGGCCGCGCGCACTACTTCGCACCCACGAGATCGAGAAACGCGTCTTCCAGCTCAGGCTCGGCGCCTCTAACCTCGGTGGTCGTTCCACTTGCCACCACCTGACCCTCGTGGAGGATCGTGATGCGGTCGCACAGGCGCTCGGCGTCGTGCAGGACGTGGGTCGAGAAGATGACGCATTTGCCCCGGCCCTTCGACTCGACCATGAACTCGCGAACCTCTCTCGAGGCGAGCACGTCGAGGTTGGAGGTCGGCTCATCGAACATGAGCACCTGAGGGTCGTGCACGATCGCGCGCGCGATCGCAACTTTCTGCTTTTGCCCCGATGACAGGCTCTCGGCGCGCTGGTCGGCAAACGAACCGATGTCGAGGCGCTCGATGACCGCGTCGACTCGGCGCCTCAGGTCCGTCTCCCGCACCTCGCTCAAGCGCGCGAAGTAGACGATGTTCTCGCGCGCCGAGAGTCGTGGATACACGCCGATGTCGGCCGTGACGACTCCGATACGACGGCGGACCTCTTCGGGTGCTTTCCGGGTGTCGAATCCGAGGAGCTCGACCGTTCCGCTGTCCGGTGACAGCAGAGTGCTGATGATGCGTAGCGTGGTGGTCTTGCCCGCACCGTTCGGGCCGAGCAGGCCGAAGATCTCGCCGGGTTGGGCTGAGAACGAGATGCCCCGAAGCACCCTGTTCTTTCCGAGCGTCTTCTCGAGGCGCTCGACCGCAACCGCCGCCTCGGTCACTTGGGCTTTTTAGTTGCTCGGCTCTTCGGAGCAGCCGCCTTCGCGGCCGCCGGCTTGCGTTTGGCGGTTGGTTTTGATGTCGGCGTGGCCTCGGCTTGCACCGCAACAGGCTCTACCGCGGCGGCCTCGGCCGGCTCGGCCGTTTCGGCGGTCGCGATTCCGATCGTGCTCGAAAGCGTGCGGTGGCATGTCTCGCACGTGACGAGCGTGCGCACCAGCGTGCCGAGCTGGTGCGCTTCCCGGCGCAGGGTGCGCGGGCGGCCGCAGAACGAGCAGAAGCCGACCTCGGTCGTCACCTCGACGTGCCCCGGGCGTTTGTTCATGTTCACCTACGGTAGCTGATAAACTTCGCCGAACGGCGCGACGCGCCGGGGTTCCTTTAAGTCCGATCCAAGAGAGGTCGGGAAGGAGGATTTTTCATGGCGATCGGAAGTCGCCTTCAGCACGTGATCGAGAGCCAGCAGTTCTCGAGGCCTCTCCTCGAAGAGCTCCTGGATCGAGCCGATGACATCAAGAGCCAGCCTCATCATTTCTCGGGGCGCCTCAACGGCCGGGTGATGGCGGCGCTGTTCTATGAACCGTCGACCCGTACACGCCTCTCGTTCGAGGCCGCGATGCTCCGGCTCGGCGGTGACACGATGGGCACCGACAACGCGCGCGAGTTCTCGTCCGCGGCCAAGGGCGAGACGCTCGAGGACACGATCCGCATCGTCAGCGGATACGCCGACGTCATCGTCCTGCGACACAACGAGCAAGGCGCGGCCCGGCGAGCGGCGGCGGTGAGCCTGGTGCCGGTCATCAACGCCGGCGATGGGCCAGGCCAGCATCCGACACAGGCTCTGCTCGACCTCTACACGATCCGAGACGAGCTTGGACACATCGACGGCATCCGCATCGCCATGGTGGGAGACCTCGCCAACGGGCGCACGGTCCGCTCGCTGACCTACCTGCTGAGCAAGTTCCGCGACATCCGCATCTGCTTCGTCGCGCCCCCGCAGGTGGCGATGAGGGAGGACATCAAAGAGCACCTCGACGAGCACCACGTGCCGTGGGTCGAAACCCAGGACCTCGATCAGGTCCTGCCCCAGGTGGACGTCATCTATCAGACCCGCATCCAGAAGGAAAGGTTCAGCGACGAGGCCTCCTACCTCGCGCTCAAGGGCGTCTATCGCATCGACGCGTCGACGCTTGCCCAGATGAAGAAGGAGGCGATCGTGATGCACCCGCTGCCCAGGGTCGACGAGATCGCACCCGAGGTCGACGCCGATCCGCGTGCGGCCTACTTCCGCCAGGCCCGCAACGGTTTGTACATCCGCATGGCGCTGCTGGACAAGTTGCTGGCATGAGCGCGATTCAGCAAGGACGGCTCAAGGCCACGGTGATGGACGCCGAGCAGATCCGGCGTTCGCTTTCGCGCATCGCGCACGAGATCCTCGAGCGGAACCGTGGCGCCGGCGACCTGGTGCTGGTCGGCGTCATGGCCAAGGGAGATCATCTCGCCCGCCGGCTTGCGGACAGCCTGATGGAGCTCGAGCGGGCGCCGGTGGCGGTAGGCGCGCTCGACATCAGCAAGCACCGCGACGACCGCCATCTGCGCGTGCCCGCGCACAGCGGCCCGTCCGACGTGCCCGACATCGACGGCAAGGTGGTCGTCCTGGTGGATGACGTCATCCACCACGGACGGACCGCGCCCCGATTACATCGGCAAGAACGTGCCCACCTCGGACTCGGAGCGCATCGAGGTCCTCGTCACCGAGGAGGACGGCATCGACCAGGCGGTGATAGTTGCCGTCTAGAAATCGCCACGCGGCGCTGGTGCTCGAAGACGGCCGCGCTTTCGTCGGCGCGGCGCTGGGCGCTGATGTTCTCGGTCAAGGCGAGGTCGTCTTCAACACGGCCATGACCGGCTACCAGGAGGTCCTGACCGATCCTTCTTACGCCGGGCAGATGGTGTGCATGACATACCCGCTGCAAGGCAATTACGGAGTCCGCGACGCCGATGCGGAATCGGCGCGCCCGTGGGCGCGTGCGCTCATCGTGCGCTGGGCGTGCCCGACGCCAAGCCACCACTCCAGCGAGGCGTCGCTGGATGAATACCTACGGCGATGGCGCGTACCCGCGATCACCGACATCGACACGCGCGCCCTGACCCGGCACATACGCAAGCACGGAGCGCTCCGCGCCGTCCTCACGCATGAGGAGTCGCGTCCGGATGCACAGCGCCTGGACGGCCTGGCCGCGGCAGCGCGTCGAGTGACCCCGCTTTCCGAGCAGGACCTGGTCGCGGAGACGTCGCGCACGACGACCGAAGAGTGGCTCGATCCCCTCCCGCCCGAGCTTCGCCCGTCGCACACGGCGGACGGAACAGGCCTGACGATCGCGGTCGTCGACTACGGCGTCAAGCTGAACATCCTCCGCTCGCTGCGGGAGCGCGGATGCCGCGTGATCGTGCTTCCACACACCGCGACCTGGTCGGACGTTGCCTCTGCCGGTGTCGACGGCCTGGTGCTCTCGAACGGGCCCGGTGACCCGGCGGTTCTCGAGGGGCCGGTCGAGCTGGCGCGCCAGGCGCTCGGGCGCATCCCGATGTTCGGAATCTGTCTGGGCCACCAGGTCATGGGCCGCGCCGCCGGGGCCAGCACGTCGCGCCTGCCTTACGGCCATCACGGCGCCAACCACCCGGTCAAAGACGTGGAAACCGGTCGGGTGCACATCACCAGCCAGAACCACGAGTTCCAGGTCGACGCGTCCTCGCTGCCTCCCGGTGACTTCTTCGTCTCACAGCGGAACCTGAACGACGGGTCGGTCGAAGGCCTCGGCCACCGCGTGCTGCCGGCTTTCAGCGTCCAGTACCACCCGGAGGGCTGCCCGGGGCCGCAGGACAACCAGCACCTCTACGATCGGTTTGTCGAGATGACCCGCGAGCGACGCCCAGTAATGAAAGCGGTCGGCGGGGCCTCGCAACCGGAACGGCCGAAGAAAGTTCTCATCCTCGGCTCGGGACCAATCGTCATCGGCCAGGCCGCGGAGTTCGACTACGCCGGCACCCAGGCGTGCAAGGCGTTGCGTGAGGAAGGCATCACGACCGTGCTCGTCAACTCCAACCCGGCCACGATCATGACCGACGAGGAGGTGGCCGACCGCGTCTACCTCGAGCCGCTTACCGTCGAGGCGGTCGAGCGGGTGATCGCGCGCGAAAAGCCGGACGCACTGCTGCCCACGCTCGGAGGCCAGACAGGCCTCAACCTCGCGACCGAGCTCGCCAACGCCGGCGTGCTCGAGCGGCACCACGTTCGCCTCCTCGGCGCCGGCATCGAAACCATCCGCAAGGCCGAGGACCGCCAGGCATTCAAAGAGATGCTCGAGAAGATCGGAGAACCGGTTCCGCTATCGCGCGTTTGCGGTTCGATCGATGAGGTGATCGGGTTCGTGGCCGAGAACGGCCTGCCGGTCGTAATCCGGCCTGCGTACACGCTGGGCGGGACCGGAGGCGGCTTCGTGACCAACGATGCGGATTTGAAAACCATCGCGCAGCGCGGACTTGCGGCGTCCCCAATTCACCAGGTGCTCATCGAGCGCTCCCTGTGGGGCTGGAAAGAGATCGAGTACGAGGTCATGCGCGACGCAGCCGACACGTGCATCACGGTCTGCAACATGGAGAACCTGGATCCGATGGGCGTCCACACGGGTGACTCGATCGTGGTCGCGCCGGCGCAGACCCTCACCGATCGAGACCACCAGATGCTCCGCTCATCTGCGATCCGCATCATCCGGGCGCTCGGGATCGAGGGCGGATGCAACGTGCAGTTCGCGCTGGATCCGACCAGCTCGACCTACTACGTGATCGAGGTCAATCCGCGTGTGAGCCGGTCGTCAGCGCTTGCATCGAAGGCGACAGGCTATCCGATCGCGCGGGTCGCGGCGAAGGTGGCGGTCGGAAGGCGGCTCGAGGAGATCCGGAACGAGATCACCGGGCGCACGTTCGCCGCGTTCGAGCCGGCGCTCGACTACTGCGTAGTGAAGATCCCGCGATGGCCGTACGACAAGTTCCCGGCCGGCGACCGGCGCCTGGGCACCCAGATGGCTTCGACCGGCGAGGTCATGGCGATCGAGCGGACCTTCGAAGCCGCGCTGGTCAAGGCAATGCGCTCGCTCGAGCAGCAGCCACCAGCAGCCGCGGACCTGGAGCGCCCCCAGCTCATCGACGAGCCAAACGACCGGCGTCTCTTCGCTCTGCTCCACGCGCTTCGGAACGGAGCCGAACCCACTGAGCTCGCCAGGCGCAGCGGAATCGATCGCTGGTTCATCGACCGGCTCGCGACGATCGCGCGGCTTGAGAAAGAGGGCGACGTGCGCGAGCTTCGCCGAGCCGGCTTCTCCGACGCGATGATCGCTGGGCTGCGAGGCGACACCGTGGAGAAAGCGGCGCCCACCTACAAGCTGGTCGATACCTGCGCGGCGGAGTTCGAGGCCGCGACTCCTTACTACTACTCCTGCTGGGAAGAGGAGACGGAGAGCGAACCGGTCGACGCCCGCTCCGCGCTCGTCGTCGGCTCGGGTCCGATCCGCATCGGTCAAGGCATCGAGTTCGACTACTGCTCGGTCCACGCTGCGTGGTCGCTGCGCGAAGCCGGAGTTCGCGCCGTGCTCGTCAACTCGAACCCCGAGACGGTGTCCACCGACTTCGACACCTCGGATCGACTGTACTTCGACCCGCTGGACATCGATGGCGCGGCGCACGTTGCCGAAGCCGAGCACGTCGCCGGTGCATTGGTCCAGTTCGGAGGTCAGACCGCAATCAACCTGGCCGAGCCGCTCGCACAGCGTGGCGTTCCGGTGATGGGCTCCGCGGTCGAGGCCATCGATCTCGCCGAGGACCGCCGCGCCTTTGCGGCTGCACTCGATGCGATCGGGATCCCGCAGCCGGTGGGCGGGACGACCACGACGGTCGAGGAGGCGGTCCTCATCGCCGAGCGCGCGGGCTACCCGGTCCTGGTGCGCCCCTCGTACGTCCTCGGCGGCCGCGCGATGGAGATAGTTCACGACCGCCGCGAGCTGCAGCGCTACATGGTGTGGGCGATCAACGCGATGCCTCGCGGTACGGTTCTTGTCGACAAATACCTCCAGGGGGACGAGGTCGAGGTCGACGCGGTCACCGACGGCGACACGGTGGTGATCCCGGGTGTCATGAAGCACGTCGAGCGGGCGGGCGTGCACTCGGGTGACTCGTATGCGGTGTATCCAGCACCCGGCCTCGAAGAGTCCGAGCTCGACGACATCGTCGATTACACGGTCCGCATCGCCCGCCACCTGCGACTGCGCGGCCTGGTCAACGTGCAGTACGTCGTCCATCGAGGCAAGGTGCACGTGCTCGAGGTGAACCCGCGCGCGTCGAGAACCGTGCCATTCCTATCGAAGGTCACCGGCGTGCCGATGGTCCAGATGGCGACAAGGGTAATGCTCGGTGAGAAGCTGTCGGCCATTGGCTGGAGCACAGGGCTGGTGCCGGCGCGCGCTCTCGTTGCCGTCAAAGCCCCGGTCTTTTCCATGAACAAGCTGCCGGCGGTCGATTCGTACCTCGGGCCGGAGATGAAATCGACTGGCGAGGCGATCGGGATCGATCGCACGCTCGCGGCCGCGATGCGCAAAGCCTTTGCCGCCTCCGGGGTTCACATCCGCCCAGGCGGAGCCGCGCTGCTCACGATCGCGGACGCGGACAAGCCCGAGATCTTTCCGATCGTTTCGCGCCTCGTGCAGATGGGATGCACGTTGGTGGCCACAGAGGGGACCGCGCGGGCGCTGCAGGCGGCCGGCTTTTCGCCGCGGGTCGTGGCCAAGATCGGCGAAGAGGGTCCGACCGTGCTCGACGCGATCACGAGTGGCCAGGTCGACCTCGTCATCAACACCATGTCGAACATCTACACCGACGGCGGTGACGCAGGCGGGCCGGTCTTCAAAGATGGTTTCGAGATCCGGCGCGCCGCCGTCGAGCGGCGCATCCCGTGCCTGACTTCGCTGGACACTGCCGCCGCGCTGGTCGAATCGGCCGCGACAGCACCAGACGAGATGGAAGTGCGCACGATCGAGGAGTGGAGGGCCGGTGTTCCTGCTTGATTCGCGGCTCGTCGCGCGCCGCGAGGTCGCGCGCGGGATGTTCGTGATCACCATGGACGCGCCGCAGATCGCCCACTTGGTTCGCGCCGGCCAGTTCGTCAACCTCGGCTGGGCGGGTGGGCCCCTGCTGCGGCGCCCGTTCTCGGTCTACAAGATCGATGGCGACCGAATCGAGGTGATCCTCAAAGCAGTCGGCACTGGCACCGCGCAGCTTCTGCAGATGAAGGCGGGTGAAACGATCAGCTGCCTTGGCCCTCTCGGGCACGGCTTCGACCTGGCGCCGGGCCCGCGTTCGGTGGCGTTGGTGAGCGGGGGTCTGGGCGTCGCTCCGATGGCGCTGGCGGCTCGCGACGCGCGGGCGGCGGGGATGCAGGTCACGTGGGTGCATGGTGCACGCACCGCCGACGAGCTTTGCTCGGAAGCTGACGGCGACGAGGTCATCTGGGCCACGGACGATGGCTCGCGTGGCTTTGCGGGCACCGCGGTCGCGGCCGTGCCCGACGTGGACCTGGTCCTGGCGTGCGGCCCCAACCGGATGCTCGCTGTCGCCGCATCGCGGTGGCCCGACGCCCAGGTCGCGGTCGAGACATACATGGGCTGCGGCACGGGCGTCTGCCTTGGCTGCGCGGTGCCGCTCGTGCGCGGCGGGTACGACCGGGCCTGCAAGGACGGACCTGTCTACCGCGCGGCGGACATCGAGTGGGCGATGCTGCCGTCGCACCTCCCGTACGCCCTGACAGCATGACTCTCGACATGTCAGTCGAGGTCGGCGGACTCAGGCTGCGTGGACCGGTGCTGGCCGCCTCGGGGACGTTCGGCTATGGCACCGAGGTGCCTCTGCTCGAGCGGCGTGCTCTCGGCGCGATGGTCTCCAAAGGCATCTTCCTGCGCCCTCGAGCCGGCACGCCACCCCCGCGAATCGCGGAGACGCCTTCCGGGATGCTAAATGCGATCGGTCTACAGGGCCCCGGCGTCGAAGGGTTGATCCGTGACTACGCCCCGCAGTGGGCGGAGTGGGATTTCCCGGTCTTCGTGAACGTCAACGGCGAGAGCGCTGCCGAGTACGGCGAGTTGGCGGCGCGGCTGGACGGCGTGCCTGGTGTCGCGGGATTCGAGATCAACATCTCGTGCCCAAACGTCGAGCAGGGCGGCCTGTACTTCGGAAACGATCCCCGAGCCGCGGCCGCGGTGACCGAGGCGGTTCGAAAACGTACCGACCTCCCGGTGTGGGTGAAGCTCACGCCGATGGTGACCGACATCGCCGTGATCGCGCGCGCGTGTGAAGCTGCCGGCGCCGACGCGCTGTGCGCCGTCAACACGTTCGTGGGCATGTCGATCGACCTCAACGCGCGGCAGCCGAGGTTGAGCTTTGGCACCGGCGGCCTATCAGGCCCTGCGATCCGCCCTTTGGCGGTGCACCTCGCGCACCAGGCGGCCCGCGCGGTGATCATCCCTGTGATCGGGATCGGCGGGATCATGGGCGCCGAAGACGCGCTCGAGTTCCTGGTCGCGGGCTGCGCCGCGGTGCAGGTGGGGACGGCGACGTTCGTCAATCCGGGCGCCATCGCCGAGGTCCACGACGGCATCGCCGCCTACCTCGCCGAGAACGGCTTCGCATCGCTGGCGGACTTACCGCGCTACTTACCGCGAGATTGAAAGGAGACACGTCCACATTTCGCACGCCTTGATCAAAAAGCGCGAAATTCCTTGACCTGAAACGCGCGTTTGGCGCCAAACGCACACAAATAACTGAACGATCCGCCGTTCAGAATCCATAGCGTGCTCGAGGTTGATCGGCTCGCCAAGCGGTACGGCGAGGTGCTGGCTCTCCGCGACCTGACGGTGCGGGTGGGCGAAGGCAGCTGCCTGGTCCTTCTCGGTCGCAACGGCGCCGGCAAGACGACCGCCCTGCGCTGCATGGCCGGCGTGCTGGTGCCGACGTCGGGCTCGGTGAAGGTCGACGGCACCGACGCCGCAACCGACCCCGCCGCGGTGCGCGCCAAGGTGGGGTTGATGCCCGAGGTCCCGGGTCTGTACGAGCGCATGTCGGCTCGAACCTACCTCGATTACTTCGGCGCGATCTACGACCTCGAGCCTGCCCTGCGGCGCAGCCGAATCGAAGACCTGCTCGGAAAGTTCGACCTGCTCGACGCCGCCGATCGCTGGCTGGGCACGTACTCGAAAGGCATGCGTCAGAAAGTCGCTCTGATCCGCGCCACTCTGCATCGACCACGACTCGTCCTGGCCGACGAGCCGACGTCCGCGCTCGATCCCGACAGCGCCCGTCGCGCGTGGGATTACTTGAAGGGCCTGCAGAAGGACGGGTGCGCGCTCGTCATATGCACGCACAGCATGGAGGAGGCCGAGGTCCTGGGAGAGCAGATTGGAATCATGTCGTCGGGTCGCGCGCTGGCGGTCGGCGACATGGCCGAGCTCCGCCGCCGCTCCGGTCTCAAGACGCGCCGAGAGCTTCGCGAGCTGCCGACGCTGCAAGACATCTACCTCGCGATAGTGGGCAACCACCATGAGCTTGCTGAACCTCGATCGGCATAAGGCTGCGCTCGTGGCGCGGCGCGACTTGCGCGACGCGACCAGCGAGCTGCGCCTCATCCTGGCCATGGTCGCGCTCACCGTGGCGATACCGATCGCCAGCGCGATCGGCATCCGCGCCCTTGCGTATTTCGGTGGCGGTACGGCGGTCGTCAACCGGCTGGCTGTCGTGGGCGCGTTCTTCGTCGTCTTCATTCCGGCGAGCTTCTCGTTGGTGCTCGCGCTGGAGGCCTTCGTGGGAGAACGCGAGCGCACGACGCTGGAGGTGCTCCTGTCGACGCCGCTGAGAGAGGCGGAGGTCTACGCAGGCAAGGTCGCGGCCGTGCTCGTGGTCTCGCTCGGCCTGTGCTACGGCGGCTTGATCGTCTACTGCTTGGCGGTCTTTCCGGGCCTTGGTTACTTCCCGCTCGGTGTGCTGGTGGCGCTGGCGGTGTCGACGATCTGTCAGGTGGCGGCGATGGTCGCGGGCGCGGTGATCATCAGCCTCAACGCGCGAACGATGCGGGCGGCCAACGTGATGGCCTCCTTCATCATCCTGCCGATGTCCGTCGTCCTTCAGGTCGAGGCGGCGCTCATCCTCATCGGCCGGCCCGAGTTCCTGTGGGGATTCGCGGCTCTGATGATCGTCCTCGCCGTGGTCCTCTTGCGGATGGGACTCGCCGGATTCTCGCGCGAGGCGTTGCTGGCGCGTGAGGTCGGGTTGCGTAAACCGCTCCGGCGTGCGATGGCGGCGGTGAGATGGAGCTTTGGTGGCCGGCCGGGAATCGTCCGCCTGGTGTGGCTGAGACGCTGGCCGGTCGGGCTTTCAAGCCCGTGCTTTCGAGCCTTATAAATGCATCCGGCGGCGCGACCCAGGGCCAAGAGATCATCGGCATCTTCGGCCACAACCTGCTCGCCTTCCTGCTCGCGGCGGTGTTGGCCGTATTCACCGCCGGTCTGAGCGGCTTCGCACTCACATTCCTGCCCGGCTTCCTGCTCGGCTACGCGGCTGCGCTTACGTCGTGGAGCGTGGCGCTCGGCGGCGTCGTTCCGAACGGCCTGCTCGAGATCCCGGCCGCGATCGTGGCCGGCGGGCTGGTGATCCAGATCGGGGCCTCGGCCATTCATATGGAGCCCGAGGGAGGATGGACCGCCCGCATCCTGGCCGCGGTCGCCGATTACATGCGCTCGCTTCGATGGATCGTCCCGGCCCTCGCGCTCGCAGCGATCGTCGAGGTGCGCTTTGGCTAGGTAGGAGCGAAGACCTCCGGGCGGTAGAGCCGGATCCAGACGATCACCGCCCCGGCGACAACAGCACCGATCGCCATCGCGCCCGGGGCCCCTAGAAGCGTTGCGACCGCGCCGGCCTGCAGGCTGCCGATCGGCCCGACCCCGATCAGTGCTTGCGCGTACAGGGCCATGACGCGGCCGCGAAGGTTGTCCGGTGCGATGGTCTGGATGCGGTTGTTGGCGGTGGCTACGAACGAGATCTGGCAGTAGCCCGCGACGAACAGGGCGATCAGCGAGAGCCCATAAACCCTCGACACCGAAAAGACGAGCAGCGCCCCCACCCAGATCATGGCCATCCAGAACTGCCGCCGCGGATTTGCGCCGAGCGACGATGAATACGCCAGGGTCAGCGCACCAGCGAGTGCGCCCAGGCCCATCGAGCCCAAGAGGAAACCGAAGCCCCGAGCGCCGACGTGGAGCACCTGGTCGGCGAAGAGCGGGATCAGCGTCAAGCGATTCATCGCAAAGAGCGAGAAAACGGCGACCGCGACGAGCAGCATTCCGACCACGGGTTCCTTTCGCGCATACGACGCGCCTTGCGCGATTCGTTCGAGCCAGGGTTGGGCCGGCCGCTCGGGGACGACCGCCGGCAGGTCCTTCATCATCAGGAGCGCGCCCACCGCCGCCAGATAGCTGACCGAGTTGGCCAGGAAGCAGAGCGGAACGCCGACCGCGCCGATTATCAGCCCCGCGATCGATGGACCGATCACGGCTGCTGCGTTGAAGACCGACGAGTTGAGCGCGATGGCATTCATGAGGTCCTGGCGGCCGACCATCTCGATCACGAAGGACTGGCGCGCCGGGACGTCAAAGAGGTTGATCGTGCCCGTCGCCGCCGCTGCCACCAAAACCATCCAGTACTGCGCGTGGCCGGTGGCGGAAAGTGCAAATAGAGCGAACGACGGGAGTGTGAACAGCGACTGGGTGGCCAGGAGCACATTGCGCTTGTGGTACCGGTCC
The DNA here is from genome assembly GCA_001917895.1 of Actinobacteria bacterium 13_1_40CM_66_12. Next base: position 12,836 of record MNEW01000031.1, on the reverse strand, counting down.
GCCACGATTCCTCCGAGCTGGCTGCCCAGGAGCACGGGCGTGAACTGGGTGGCGAGGACGAGCCCGACCAGGAGGCCGCTGTGCGTGAGCTCGAGCGCGAGCCACGGCATGGCGACGCTCTGCATCCAGGTCCCGACCGTCGAGATGATCTGTCCGGTCAGAAACAGCCGGTAGTTTCGGTGCCGGAGCGCTCCCAGTCCTCGTGCCCTTGCGGGTCGGGGAGGGATGCTCACCCGGTTGATAATCGCAGGGTGACGAGGCTGCGAGAGGAAGTCGACATCGATGCGCCGGCGGAACGTGTCTGGGCGGTGGTGCAGGAGGATGCGACCAACGCGCCGAAGTGGTCGAGCTACGTAGCGAAGATCGACAAGCTCGACAACGATCCGCCGGGAAAGGGCACGCGCTACCGCTATCACCTCGCGCTCCCCGGCGGGTTCAAAGAGACGCTCGAGGTTGAGCAAAGCGTCTACACCAAGCCGAAGAAGTGCGCGGGCACGTTCGTTCGCGGGCCGTTGAAGGGCAAGTGGTCCTACACGTACACGGAGAAGGATGGTTGGACCCACGTCGTGTACGAGATGGATTACGAGCTGACCGGGTTGCTGCGCTTCACGGGCGGCTTGCTCTCGGGCCAGTACGCGGAGGGCATTCGTCAGAACATGGCGGCGCTGAAGAAGTACATCGAGTCGGGCAAGGGACCGAAAGCTTCGCGAGCCACCAAGCCGGTCAAACGCTGATGCTTGCCTACGTCTTCAGCCATCGACCAGCGGACGGCGTCGACGTCGCTGAGTACGAGGCCGTGCTGAAGCGCTTCCACGTCGCGCTCGCGAGCTCGCCGCCTAAGGGATTCATCAGCTCATCGACGTTCAGAGTCGGCGACCGCTACAGCGACTGGTACCTCGTCGACAGCTCGGCCGCCCTGGATATGCTCAACGAGGCGGCCGTCACCGGCGCTCGGACGCCGTCCCACGACGCCGCCGCCCGGATGGCAGTCGACTTCGCCGGCAAGCTGTACAGCCTCTCGGGCGGGGAGCCCCTGCCCGGGTCCGGCTTCGAGATCGATTTCTCGAAACCCCACGGCATGGGCTACGCGGATCTTTACGAGCAGATGAAGCAGTACACGAGCCGGCCGAAGACCAGCCTCTGGAGGCGGATGATGGTGCTTGGGCCGCCGCCCGAGTTCTGCCTCATCGCACCGTCAGAGCTGGAGCTTGTGCGCGAGTTCCGGCCTGAGGTCCTGAACCGCGACCCGATCTGACGGAGCGAAGCTGGCGTGCGAGCGCTGGGGGAGACCCGGGAAAACGTTCAGATGAGGAGTGCTGTGACCGCTCGCACACAGATGTAACGCCGCACGGCCCGGTAAGGCTACGGTCGGCGGAAGGGCAGCAGCTCCAGCTGCTCGAAACGATCCTGCACCGCCTTGCGAAGCTCGTTCGAAAGGCCCTTCAAGCGCTCCTGCGCGGCGTGATCGTCGAAGCTCAGCGAGCGCAGGCGGCGCAGCACGGTCTGCATCGCATAGAGGCCCGCGGGCTCATCGCTGGTCAGCCGACCGGCTGCGTTGCGAAGTTCGCGCGAGAACTCTTCATGGTTGTGCGCGCGCAGCCAGCTACCAAGACGTGAGGCCGCTTCCAGCACGCGCTGGGTTTTGGGATTGAGGCCGGAAGCCGTTATGTCGCGCGTCCGCGTCGGCTGGAACACGGAAAGCGATGGATGGCGGCGCCGCAAACCGTTCACGCGCCGGACAAGCCTTTTCGCGTTCGGCCCGAGCATGACGACGACTCCCGCCAGCACGAGCAGACCGGCGACGAGCCCCACCAGCACCTCGAGCATTGTTCCTAGCGTACATTCTTGGCGGCGTCGCGACAGCCGTTCAAGCGGAGAGAAATGATGGCGAGCAATTACAGGCCGGTGGCGGTGGTCACGGGTGCTTCGTCTGGGATCGGCGCCGCGACCGTCGTGGCCCTGGGACGCCTCGGTTATCGGATCGTGGCTGGCGCGCGGCGCGTGGAGCGGGTCCAGAGGGTGGTGGGGGAGCGCGGCCTGGCCCTCCCCCTGGATGTGACGAACCTCGACAGCATCAATGCGTTCGTCGGGGAGGTACAGAAAAAATTCGGCCGCATCGATGTGCTTGTGAATAACGCGGGCCTCGCCAGGGGCCTCATACCGCTGCTGCGCAAGGCCAGGCACGGACACATCGTCAACCTGGGATCGATCGCCGGTTTCGAGACGTATGTGGGCGGTGCGGGCTACACCGCGAGCAAGCACGCGGTGCATGCAATCTCGCGGACGTTGCGGCTGGAGCTGAATGGCGAGCCCATCAGGGTCACTGAGGTCATGCCCGGAATGGTCGAAACCGAGTTCAGCATCGTGAGGTTCCACGGCGATCGTCAGGCGGCGAAGAAGGTCTATCAGGGCGTGAAGCCACTCGTCGCCGCCGATATCGCGGACTGCATCGTCTACGCGGTCACGCGCCCGGCGCACGTCGACATCGACGAGATCGTGGTCCGGCCCATCGCGCAGGCGACGGCCTGGAAGGTCGCGCGCAAGACGTAGCTATTTATTGCTTGATCAGGCCGGCCGCACGGGCCTCGGCGACGGTCATTCAACAACCGGGATCGCCGTAGTTCCCGCAGCAAGCTGACCGTCGCGCGACTTTTCGCCCGACGTTGCTGAACAACTTTCCGGTCCTTTCGAAGAAGCCATAGTTGCCCGCTCGGAGGTTCACTAGAAAGCTGGATCGGGCCGGCTCTTTACTCGTCGTCATTCGTAGTAATTATTGGCGAACTCGATCCAGCCTGGGTTCGGGCAGCCGCTGGACGTGTGCGCGTGCGTGCAGTGAACTCCGATGCGCGGGCCTGGATCGATGTACAGCTCCCCGTGAACGATGATCGCATCGCCCGCATGGATGGGAACCGACGGGGCGAGGGTCGTGTTGTGGTCGATCTCGAGCGACTCGCTGGTAGCGGCCTTCACTTCGAAGCGCTCGTGTCCTCCCGACTCCATCGGGTCCGTCAGCACGGTCGCGTCAAACGTGACCTCAGCACCGTTGGTGGCGTTGACGACGTCCTGGTGAAAGCCGTTGTCGTCCGGGCTCTCGCGGCCACCACAGGCGCACACGACAAGGGCTGCGAGCGCGGCGAGGGCGCAGGTCCGCCGAATGGCGGTCACAGCGCCAGGGCTTGCTCCAGGGAGAGCTTGCCCTCATAAAGAGATCGTCCGAGGATCACACCTGCCGCGCCGGTTTCGCGAACGTTGCGGATGTCGTTGAGCGACGAGATACCGCCGCCGTACTGAACGGGCAGGTGCGTCATTGCCAGCACACGCGAAAGCGTCAACAGGTCCGGACCGGCGAGCGTGCCGTCGCGCTCCGTACATGTGAGGATCATCCCGGCCAGCGGGAGGACGTTCCAACGCGGGATGAGCTGGGCGATGTCGAGTGGTTCTGTCTCGGTCCATCCGCTCACCGCCGGCATGCCGTCGCGCACGTCGAGCGCGGCCATGACATGGCCTGGATAGCGGCGCGCGCACTCGGACAGCAGCTCCGGCTCACGGACCGCAGCCGTCCCCATCACAACCGACCCGGCACCCGCACCGATCCACGTCTCGACCTGCTCGATCGAGCGAACTCCGCCGGCGACCTGCACAGCGAGACCGGCTTCGATCACCGCTTCGATGACGCTCCGGTTGTCCTTCTCGCCACGAGCCGCGTCGAGGTCGACGACGTGAAGGCGCTCAGCGCCCGCGCGGGCAAAGTCGACCGCGATGACGGCTGGGTCGTCCGAATAGACCATTCGCTGGTCGAAGTCACCACGGACCAGGCGGACGCATTGGCCGTTGATGATGTCGATCGCGGGGATGACCAGCACGCCTCTATCCTGGCGCCCGAGACGAGATCTGGGGCTACCTGTAGTTCGTGAACTGAAGCGGAACCGGGATGTCCTCGGCCTCGCGAAGGTTCTTCATCACCAGCTGAAGGGTGTCCTTGTCCTTGCCGACCACGCGCAGCTGGTCGCCCTGGATTCTCACCTGGACCTTCTGAGTCACGTTCTGGATGCGCTTCCGGAGGTCGCGAGCGATCTCGTCGGTGATGCCGGCGTTGAGGTGCACCTCGATCTGGCCGCGGCCCTTGCCGACGGTCTTGGGGTCGTCCGCCTTGAACAGCTTGGGCGACAGCTGGCGCCGGGCCGCCTTCTCACGCAAAACCTGCAGGGCCGCCTTGGCGCGCTCTTCGCTCGCGGAGTCGATCAGGACCACCTGGTCCTGGCGGTCGAACGTCGTCTGCGTGTCCTTGAAGTCGTACCGCGTGCTCACCTCGCGCCGAGCTTGGTCCAGCGCATTCGTCAGCTCCGCCGGATCGAACTCCGAGACGACGTCGAACGAGAACTCAGCCACTCGAATGCACGATCGCGTTGATGCCCAGGTACACCGCGGCGGCGGCGAGCAGGATGCCGATGAGAGAGGTCCCGACCAGGATGGCGCCAATCCCGGCCGTGCCTTCATCCAGCGGCTCGAGCGGCGGCTTGTCGTACGGGTCGGGCCCATAGTCGAGGTCGTAGACGCCGTCGGCCCGGGCGCGCTCCACCAGCTCATCCAGCACCGGCTTACCGCCCGGCGGCAGTTGTTTGGTCGAGAGGTTGGTGACGGCCTCCCTCAGGTTGTCGCGCGTTCTTCCGAGCTCGGCGACGACCATGTCAAGGGTCTCGGTGCCGGCCGTTGTGGGGTACTTCCGGCGAAGGTCCGCGACAATCCCATAGAGGCTCACATCGGCGATTCTTTCAGAAGCCAGGCCACTCGTGCAGGTCGCCTTACACTTAGCCCGAGATGAGTGTGGAAACGAAATCTAAAGCCGCGATGAAGAAACCAGCGACCCATCCGAACACGTGGGTGTTCTTTGACGGTGAGTTCGGCCGGTACCACGACATCAAGCTCGGCCTCATGACGCATGCGCTCCACTACGGGACCGGGTGTTTCGAAGGCATTCGCGCCTACTGGAACCAGCAGCAGGAGCAGCTGCATCTGCTGCAGGCTCCTGCGCACTACGAGCGGCTGCGGCGCTCGGCGAACGTCATGCGAATGACCGTGCCCTACTCGACCGAGGAGCTGGTCAACCTCACGGTCGAGCTCCTGCGCCGCAACCAGTTCAAATCCGACGTGTACGTGCGTCCACTTCTGTATGCGTCCAGCGAGGAGATCGGCGTCCGCCTCCACAACCTCCAGCACAGCTTCTTCATCTACGCGATCCCGTTTGGCAACTACGTCGAGGTCGAGTCGGGCATTCGCTGCATGGTCAGCTCGTGGCGGCGCACTCCCGACCAATCTCTGCCGGCGCGGGCAAAGATCACGGGTTCATACGCCCAATCGGCTCTGGCGAAATCGGAGGCTGTCGAGTCGGGTTTCGATGAGGCGATCGTCCTCACGGTCGATGGGCATGTGTCAGAGGGTTCGGCCGAGAACCTGTTCATGCTCAAGGACGGCGTCTTCGTGACGCCACCCGTCACCGACGACATCCTCGAAGGCGTCACTCGCACCCTGTTGATGACGATGATCAAGGAAGAGCTTGGCAAGCCGGTCGTCGAGCGCAGCATCGACCGCACCGAGCTCTACACATGCGATGAGCTGCTCCTCTGCGGCACCGGCGCACAGATCTCGCCGGTAGTCGAGGTCGACCGCCGGCCCGTCGGCACGGGCAAGGTCGGCGAGTTCACGCAGGAGCTGCAGAGCATCTACTTCGGCGCGGTTCGCGGCGAGTCCCCAAAGCACAAGGACTGGACTATCCCCGTCTATTAGTCCTACCGTGACGCGGCGATGAAGGTCGTCGTCGCGCCCAATTCGTTCAAGGGCAGCCTGTCGGCATCCGAGGCCGCTGCGGCGATCGCGAGGGGGGTGCGCGCAGCAATACCCGACGCCGAGGTCATAGAGATCCCAGTCGCCGACGGCGGCGAAGGCACGGTTGACGCCCTCGTTTCGTCACGCAAGGGCACATACAAGGATGTCGAGGTCGAAGGGCCGCTGTCGGATCCCGTTCGAGCCACGTACGGCCTGATCGACGGCGGCCGAACCGGGGTCGTCGAGCTCGCATCGGCGAGCGGCCTCACGCTCATCCCAATCGAGAAGCGCGACCCTCGCCAGGCCTCCACCTATGGGTTCGGGCAGCTGCTCGAAGCGGTGCGCAAGCAGGGGGTCGCCTCCATCATCGCCGGGATCGGCGGCTCGGCGACCAATGACGGCGGGGCCGGGATGACCCAAGCCCTCGGCTATCGCCTGCTCGACGCAGCGGGCCGCGACCTGCCTCGTGGCGGAGCCGCTCTCGCCCAGCTCGCTCGGATCGAGTCCTCGGGTTTCGATGCCGGCTGGCGAGCGGTGCGCGTGATGGTCGCCTGCGATGTCACCAATCCGCTGACCGGCCCGGAAGGAGCGAGCTACGTCTACGGGCCGCAGAAGGGTGCAGACCCGGACGCCGTCCGCGAGCTTGACCAAGCCCTGGCGAACTTCGCCGGCGTCATCGAGCGCGACCTTGGCAAGCAAGTGGCCGATATTCCCGGCGCAGGCGCAGCCGGCGGGGCCGGGGCGGGGCTGGTGGCCTTCCTCGACGCCCGGCTGGTCGAGGGGGCGCCGCTCGTGGTCGAGGCCAGCGGCTTCGACGAAGCTCTGAAAGGAGCCGACCTGGTGATCACCGGCGAAGGGCGCGTCGACGGCCAGACCGCCTTCGGCAAGGCCCCGGGCGAGGTGGCCAAGAGGGCCAAAGAGGCGGGTATTGCGACCCTGCTGCTGGCGGGCAGCAGGGGTCCTGGATGGGAGTCGCTGAGATCGATGGGCGTCACTTCTGTGGTTACGCTGGCTGAAGAAGGCGATCCAGAAGGGCACAATCTGCAGGTCCTCATGCGCGAGGCCGCCCCTGCACTGACCCGGGCCGCCGCCCGGGCCGTTCAAGAAATGCTGTGACACAAGAACCCGAAGAAGCATCCAAGGTCGGCATCGAGCCGACCGACGTCGAGCTCGTCAGGGCTTATCGCAATGGCGACATACAGGCGTTCGAGGAGCTTCACCGACGGTACGTGGCTTCGATCTACCGGCTCGTTCGCCGCAAGCTGGGTGATGCGCTGCTCGCCGAGGACATCGCTCAGGAGACCTTCATGAAGGCCCTCAAGATGATGGACCGCGTCGACGACTCGTTCAACTTCGGCGGCTGGGTGCACACCGTCGCCCGCAATCTCTGCTTCGACGAGCTCCGCCGCCGCCAGCGTGACCTGAGGGCGGAGGGGTCCGACGAGGACGACGACGAATTCCTCGCCAACCTCCCATCCACCTCACGCAGCTTCGATCCCGTTGACGTGCAGGAGTCGAACGAAACTCGGAGGCGGGTGTGGTCGGTCGCTCAGCGGCTGCCCGAGAAGTACCGCCTTGTGCTCACCCTTCGCGAGCTACAGGACCTCAGCTACCGTCAGATCGCGCGGACGTTGAAGATGTCCGAGAGCGCCGTCGAGACGCTCCTCTATCGTGCCCGCCTCCGGTTCAAGGAGGAGTACCTCGCGGCCGAGGGTGCGGCCGAGCTGACGCATGAGGAGGTGGCCCCATTGCTCGCTCCCTACCTAGCCGGCAAGCTTCGCCGCAACCAGGCCGAAGCGGTCCGCAGGCACGTCGCCACGTGCGTGAAGTGCTCGCGGCGCCTTGGCCGCCGTGCCGTCCGCAGGACTCCCGCAAAATGAGGGTTAGTAGAGTAGGTGATGGCATGGCCAAGGTAGTCGTCCGCTTTTTCGATGATGAAACCCTCGAAGGGGTCGCTCGCGATCTCGATTTCGACGAACCTGACTTCCTGGTCGAGGTCGACGATGCCGGCGGGCTCGAGAACAACGAGACGGCCTGGATCCCGCTTACAGCCGTGAAATGGGTCGAGCTGCCCCGCGATCCGAACCTGGCTTCGGAGACTCCGACCCGAAAGGTTGCGATCCGCTTCCTCGACGGCGAGGTGCTGCGCGGCCACCTCGACGGCACGCTCGAGCGACACCGCTACGGCGTGGTCCTCCATCTCCATGGTGAGCAGGCGGACAGCCCGATTCGCAAGCTCGGGATCCCCTTCTCGGCTGTCAAGGCGCTGTTCTTCATCCGCGAGTTCGACGCGCGAGGCGAAGACGCTGGCACGGCTTCCGACGCGTACCTGGCCAGGCGAACCATGGCGCCGCTGCTCGACGTGCTCGAGGAGATGGACATGCTCACGCGCCTGCACCGGGATGGGCTGCTCTCGGACGACGAGTACGCCAGCAAGCGGACGCTGGTACTCGAAAGGCTCTAGCTCCTCTCGGGGAATCCACACGTTTTGCGCCAAACGGGCGGATCGCGTGCGTTGGAACGGCTTCGCTGGCGCCAAACAGGCGGAATTCCCGTACTGGGGTTGACCGTTACACCCCGGCGTAGAATGCGATTCGTGGCCGAACGCAACGGATCGCGCAATGGAAACCGGGCCGTGAAGGGTTCCTTCAAGGTCAAGGCGGGCCTCGCCCAGATGCTCAAGGGTGGCGTGATCATGGACGTGGTCACCCCCGAGCACGCGCGCATCGCCCAGGATGCCGGCGCGTGCGCCGTGATGGCGCTCGAGCGCGTGCCTGCCGACATCCGCAAGGAAGGCGGAGTGGCGCGAATGTCCGATCCCACGCTGATCCGCTCGATCATGGAAGCGGTGACGATCCCGGTCATGGCTAAATGCCGCATCGGGCACTTCGTCGAGGCGCAGATCCTGGAGTCGCTCGGGGTCGACTACATCGATGAGTCAGAAGTGCTCACGCCCGCCGACGAGGAGAACCACATCGACAAGCACCCGTTCAAGGTTCCCTTCGTCTGCGGTTGTCGGGATCTGGGTGAGGCGCTCAGGCGCATCGCCGAGGGCGCGGCGATGATCCGCACCAAGGGTGAGGCGGGAACTGGAAACGTCGTCGAGGCCGTGCGCCACGCGCGCGCCGTCAACGCCGGCATCCGCAAGCTGCAGGGCATGAACCAGGCGGAGCTCGTCCACGAAGCCAAGCAGATCGGAGCCCCCGTCGAACTGCTGTCCGAGTGCCAGCGACTCGGGCGCCTGCCCGTCGTCAACTTTGCGGCTGGTGGCATCGCAACGCCCGCGGATGCGGCGCTGATGATGCAGCTCGGCGTCGACGGCCTGTTCGTGGGCTCTGGCATCTTCAAGTCCGAGGACCCCTTGAAGCGCGCCAAGGCGATCGTCGCGGCCACGACGTATTTCGAGAAGCCCGACGTCCTCGCGGAGGTCTCCGCGGGATTGGGAAAGGCGATGCCCGGGCTCGAGATCCCAGCCATCCCGAAGGAAGAGCTGCTCGCTGCCAGAGGCTGGTAGACGCCGGGCGCACGCTACTAGTGCTCCTGTGATCGGGGTCCTCGCGATGCAGGGTGCGTTCGCCGAACATGTCCAGGCGCTCGGGGCCGTGGGCGCCAAGACACGCCTGGTCAGGACCAACGAGGATCTCGAAGGCCTCGACGGCATCGTGCTCCCCGGCGGTGAGAGCACGACGATGACGATGCTGCTGGAGCGGGTCGGCCTGCTCGAGCCGCTGCGCGCCGCCATCGCGAGCGGCCTGCCGACGCTGGCAACCTGCGCCGGCATGATCGTGCTTGCGCGCGATGTCAGCGACGGTATGGAGGACCAGCACGGCTTGGGCCTGCTCGACATTTCGGTCAAGCGCAACGGCTACGGACGGCAGGTCGACAGCTTCGAAGCGGCCCTCGACATCGCGGGCCTCGACGGCAAGCAGTTCCCTGGCGTCTTCATCAGGTCGCCGCTCGTGGAGTCAACAGGCACCACCGACGTCATCGCCACGCACGAAGGCCGGGCCGTGGCGGTGCGCCAGGGCCGCATCCTCGCCCTTTGCTTTCATCCTGAGCTGACCAGCGACCGCCGGCTGCATCAGGAGTTCGTGAGGATGTCGACACAATGAGATTGCGGGCCGCGAATCTGCTCGACCTCACGCGGATCGAAGAGATGCACCGGTCCGTGGACATCAAGCTCGACGGCACCGCGCCGCCCGCGGCCCGGCTGTGGTCGCTCCTCAGCTCGACGCTCTCGGCATTCCTCTCGCTTTCACAGGAGACACTCATCTACGTCGCGGACGATGGCGGCAAGGTGGTCGGCTACGTGCAGGCCTCGGGGCAACAGCGCGGCCTCGACCTGTCGCGGGCGAAGGTCCTGCAGGTGCTGAACCTGCAAGTCGCCGAAGGCACGGATACGGACGAGGTCGCGCCGGCGCTGGTCGAGCACCTTTGCAACGAGGCGCTGGCGCGTGGGGCGCAGCGGTTGTTCGTGCGGATCCCGGACCACGACCCCCTGCTTCCCGTGTTCAGGATGCGTGGCTTCAGGCAGTACGCGACCGAGGTGGTCGTTTATGCCGACAAGCCGAGCCGGCGCCTTGCTCAGACACCCGATGGCTCGCGCCAGGTGCGTCGCGGGGACGGCCGCATGCTCTATCAGCTCTACAGGAAGCTGACGCCACAGGGGGTATCGCAGCTGGAGGCGCCCACCTATCGCGATTGGCGTGCGCTGCATGGAGAGTGGACAGGACGCCTCACCGCTCGCGGTTCCAACAAAGAGGAGCTGGTGGTGGATCGGGTGGAGCTGGTGGGTTGGGTCAAGGTCGAGCGAGGCTCGGGCGCGCGGCCGAGCACCCTCAGCTTCATGGTGCTGCCGGAACGGCCGCTTCCCGAAGAGCTGGCCGACCTCGGCATATCGCTTCTCGGTGACACCGACGCGCCGGCCTGGTCGAGCCTGCGCCACTATGATTCCCACATGATCGACGCCCTGAGAGGGCGTGGGTTCAGCGTGCTGTTGACACAGCTCCTCCTGGTCAAGGAACTGGCCGTTCGCGTGCCGGTACGGGAGAAAGGACTGGTGCCGTCATTCGGATGAGCCAGCACAACGAGCTCGTGCCCATACGGTCGACCGCCGCCAGCCGCGCGCTGAGCGCAAATTCGAACTGGGAAGAGATCGAGCTCCTCGCCCGCGCGCTGCCGCCGGACCTGGCGCGTGCGCTTCACGAGCGCACCGATCCCAACGAGCTGTTGGAGATCGTGCTCGACCTCGGCCGCGAACCCGAAGCGCGCGTGCCCGGGCGCGAGGTCCTGCTCGCGGACCGCCCCGTGTCGGCTTCTGATCTCGATCACGTGGCCAACAACGTCGGGCAGTTCGGCGACGACAACCGCGCCGGCATCGAGCGCACCCTCCATCGCGTGTCCGCCATTCGCAATCGATCGGGGCGGATCACCGGGCTGACGATGCGCGTCGGCCGCGCGGTCACGGGCACCGGCGAGATCATCCGGGACATCGTCGTCAGCGGCCAGAGCATTCTTCTGCTCGGGCGGCCCGGCATCGGCAAGACCACCATGCTGCGCGAATGCGCGCGGCTGCTCGCCGACGAGCTCCGCAAACGGGTGGTCATCGTCGACACCTCGAACGAGATCGGGGGTGACGGCGACATCCCGCATCCGGGCATCGGGCGCGCACGCCGAATGCAAGTGAAGACGCCGATGCTGCAGCACGCGGTGATGATCGAAGCCGTAGAGAACCACATGCCCGAGGTCATCGTCATCGACGAGATTGGCACGGAGCTCGAGGCCGCCGCGGCGCGCACCATCGCCGAGCGCGGAGTGCAGCTGATCGCCACCGCGCACGGGCAGACGCTCGAGAACCTTCTCGTCAACCCGACGCTGAACGACTTACTCGGGGGCATCCAGAGCGTCACGCTTTCGGATGAGGAGGCGCGCCGCCGCGGCACGCAGAAGTCTGTCCTCGAGCGCAAGGCACCGCCGACGTTCGATGTCCTGGTCGAGATCCAGGACCGGGATAGGGTGGCCATTCACCTGCCGCTCGCGGACGTCGTCGACACCGCGCTTCGTGGGCCGATGCTCACGCCCAAGATCCGGATGCGCACTCGGGAAGGTCGCGTCATATCCAATGTGGACTCGCCCATCGTTGTCGCGCCCGAGCTCCCCGCGGCGACAACGTCGAACAGCAAACCGCTCGGGATCTTTCCATACGGCGTGAGCCGTCACCATGTCGAGCAGTCGATCCGCGACCTCGACCTGCCGGTACGCGTGCTCGGCAACCTGGACGGCGCGGGAGCGGTGCTCACACTCAAGAACCACTACCGGCGGCGGCCTGACAGCCTGCGCCAGGCCGAGAGCCGCGGGCTGCCGATCCACATCCTGAAGAGCAACTCGGCGACCCAGGTGCGTGACGCCCTCTCGCGAATCTATGGAGTCGACAAGCACGACGAGGCCACCACGCGCGCGCTGGCCGAAGCCGCCGCTGCGATCAAGACGGTGAAGACGACGCTGCGGCCTGTGGAGATATCACCGCAGAACGCATACCTGCGCCGCCTGCAGCATCAACTCGTGGCCGAGAACGAGCTCTCGGCTCGCAGCACCGGAAAGGAGCCTCAGCGCAGGTTGCGTATTTCGCCGACCCCCGAAGACCCGATCAGCTAGGTGGGTCCGGGACTGTTCATCACGTTCGAGGGGCCCGAGGGGTCGGGCAAGACCACGCAGGTCGAGCTGCTGGGCGCGGCGCTGGCGAACCGCGAGCCGGTGCTGGTGCGAGAGCCTGGCGGCAACGAGCTGGGTGAGCGCATCCGCGAGATCGTGCTCTATGGCGCGCTGGAGCTCGACGCCGAAGCCGAGATGTACTTGTTCATGGCCGCGCGCCGGCAGCTGATCGCAGAGGTGATCGCCCCCGCGCTCGCGGCGGGCCAGATCGTGGTCGCCGACCGGTACCACGACTCGACTCTCGCCTACCAGGGTGGCGCTCGCGGCGTGCCGACCACATGGCCATCGACCTTTCCCCGCCC
>MNEW01000053.1 GCA_001917895.1 Actinobacteria bacterium 13_1_40CM_66_12 | reverse complement strand
GATCGGCGACGGATCATCGCTGCGATAGGCGAGGCCGAACTCGATCAGCGGCGCCGGCGACAAGGACCGATAGACGATCCCGTCCGGCGGCGGCATGGGCGCGTACCGGAGGACGATCAGGATGGCCGCCGATGCAGACTTGGCGACCGTCTGCATGGCGAGATCCGTCGGATCTTCAGAGACGACGTTCAGCTCCTCGCCGGTGTGACGCACCAGCCAGCGCCGGAGCGCGCCGATCAAATTTGGGTTGGCGTTTGCCGGCGGCAGGCCCATCGGCTCGCCCCGCAGGCGCTCGACCGGCACTGGGTCCATCTCCGCCAGTGGGTGATCAGCTCGCACCGCCAGGCCCACCTCTTCGCGACGGATGATCAGCGAAGCGATGCCATCAGGCTTGACGCCCGGCATCAGGCAGAAGGCGAGGTCGACGGCATGGCCCTCGAGGAGCTGGAGGTTTGGACCCGACGATCCCGATACGGTGTCGACCTCGACCGCTGGGAAGCGTTGGCGGTACTCCGCGATGAGGGATGCTGCAGTCGGTATGTCGCCGGCCGCCTGGTATGCGATACGTAGCCGGCCGATGATTCCCGAGAGGTAGGCCCTCAGGTCCCCCAGCGCTTGATCTTCGGTCTGGATCAAGCGCCGTGCATGTGGCAGCAGCACGGTGCCGGAAGGAGCCAATCTCACCCCCCGCGCATTTCGTTCGAGCAGCTGGAGGCCGAGCTCGCGCTCCAGCGCCTGGATCCGCTGCGTGAGTGCCGGCTGGGTCAGATGCAGGTGCTCCGCGGCATGTCCGAAATGGCCGGCCTCGGCGACTTCTACGAAAGCCCTGAGCTGACGCAGTTCCATGCCCGCCACGATTATGGGCCGACTCATAGCGTCCGCTCAAGTTGTGACTGCGCTGCCCGGCTGTGCTTCGCTCGTCCTTATATATGTACAAGGGACCGGGCTTAAAGCAGGCCCGGTCCCCCTGAGTAACCGGAGACTGATCAGCTCGCCTTGTTGGCGAACTCGTTGGTGTACGTCTCGCTGAGGTTGGCCGTCTTGCCCTTGAAGCTGGGCACGTAAGCCTGCTGGATCTTCATCACGGTCTCGGGACCGCCCGCCGGCATTTTGCAGTCCGTGCCGAAGATCGAGATCTGGTTCTTAAGGGCGGCGACGTAAAGGTCCTGATTGCCGGCATAGTAGTCGGCCGGCATCTTGGCTGCGATCTCGGCCGCGGAGTGCGAGTGGATGAACTTGAGGGTCTTGACGTAAGCGTTGACCAGCCGCTGGGCTACGTCCTTGTTGCTGTTGACCCAGTCATTCTTCGCGAAGATGCCGATGAAGGGGTAGTCGCCGCCCAGCGCGGCCCGGGTCGAGTCGGGCGTGCGCAGGTCGACGAGGACTTTCCCCTTGCCCGATGAGGTGAGGCGCGAGATGGTGGGCTCGGTCGTCATGCCGCCGTCGATCGTCTGATGGTCGATGGCCGCGATGAATGTGTCGCCGGCGCCAACCGCGACGAAATGCTCCTTCGTCGGGTCGATGCCCGCCTTGCCCAGGATGGCGAGCGTCAAGGTGTGCGTGCCAGAGCCAAGCTCGGTCACGCCCAGGTTCTTGCCCTGGAGGTCGTTGGGCGACTGGATCGAGCCGGCCTTCCTGGCGTCGATCACCTCTGCCTCGCCCGGCGCGATGCCAAATTGACAGATCGTCTCGATCTTCTTGCCGAGGGCATTGAGCACCATCGGGTGCACGTAAGCGCCGGAGCCGGCGTCAACGTTGCCGGCGAGGACCTCGTCCTCCGCCGCCTGCCCCGATCCCTCGTCGATCAGCGTCACATCCAGGTGCTGATCGTTGAAGTACCCGAGCTGCTTCGCAAGCATGTTCGGAAGGTAGATCTGTTTGCTCAGGCCTCCGACCATCACCTTGAGCGAGATCGTCTGCACGCTGCCCCCTGTGGACGATGGCGTGGAGCCGCAGCCCGCGAGGATCGCAATTCCTCCAACGGCCAAACACAACCGGCGAAGATCGAATCGCATAGACGAAACTCCTTCTTTCAAATCCTCGTCTCGGTGTTGACCTGCGGCCGCCACCGAACAAGACGGGTCTCTAGCGCTGTGATCAGGGCCTCCGCCACCAGCGCAATGGCAGCCAGCAGCGCCATCCCGGCGAACACGCCGTCGGCGTCGAAGTTGTTCTTGGCGCTGTAGATCAGCTCCCCGACTCCGGAGGTGGCTCCGAAGAGCTCGCCGACCACGGCACCGACCAGCGCCAAACCGAAGCTCGTGTGAAGGCTGGCGGTGATCCAGGAAAGGGCCGACGGGACGATGATCTCGGTCGTCAGCTGGCGACTTCCCGCGCCGAGGATTCGGGCGTTCGCGATCAGGTTGCGGTCCACCTCGCGCACACCTTGGAAGGCGTTGAAGAAGACGACGAAGAACACGAGGATTGCGGCTGTAGCGATCTTCGATTTGATGTCGAGCCCCAGCGAGATCGCGAACAGCGCGCCCACGACCACGCGCGGGATGGCGTTCGCCCCTTTGATATAGGGCGAGAGCACGTCGGCCAGCAGCCGAATGCGACCGAGCGCCACGCCAAAGACGACGCCGAGGAGCGAGCCGACGATGAACCCGCCGACGGTCTCCTCCATCGTCGTGAGGACCTGATCCCACAGCGGCCCGAGCTCGGTCCCCTGCGTGACCCAGGTCCAGAGCTTGAGCGCGATCTCAGACGGCTGCGCAAAGAAGAACTTGTCGACCCAACCGAGCCGTGTCGTCAGCTCCCAGCTGCCGAGCCAGACGACGGCGACGAGGAGCTGCAGCCCAAACACGATGAGCCGGCGCCGGCGGATATCGCGAGCGCGTCTGGCTGTGAGGTCCGCCCCGGCGTGTGCCTGAGGCTCGACCAGCGCACTCATCGGCGCGCTAAGCCGCGCCGCTGCGCTTCTGACGTTCATAGCTCACGAGGACCTCGTCGCGAAGGTCCTTCCAGATCTCCTCATAGATCTCGGTGAATCGAGGTTGGAATCGGATCTCGGCGACGTTGCGGGGTCGCGGCAGGTCGACCTTGTAGTTGCTCTTCACCGTCCCCGGCGCGGCGGTGATGACGAACACGCGGTCGCTCAGCGAGATCGCCTCCTCGAGGTCGTGGGTGACGAAGACCACCGATGCCGAGGTCGACGACCACAGGCTCAGCAACTCGTTCTCCATCAGCGATCGCGTCTGGACGTCAAGGGCGCTGAACGGCTCGTCCATCAGCAGGATGCGCGGGCCGTTGATGAGGCTTTGCGCCAGGGCTACGCGCTTGCGCATCCCACCGGACAGCTGGTACGGATAGCGGTCTTCGAACCCGGCGAGTCCTACCCGGGCAATCCAGTCACGGGCGGCGGCTCGGGCGTCGCGGGTCGTTGACCCGTGGTAACGAGGTCCGGCGGCCACGTTTTCGAGGACCGTCTTCCATGGGAAGACGGCATCGCTTTGGAACACGTAGCCGATCCCGCTCGCGATGCCGGTGACCCGCTTCCCGAAGACCTCGACTTCGCCCTCGCTCGCCGGCTCGAGACCCGAGATCAGGGCCAGCGTCGTCGACTTGCCGCAACCGGTGGGCCCGACCACGGCGCAGAACTCGCCGGGCTCAACGGCCAGATCGAGATCGTGCAGGGCGACATAGACACCGCCTGAAGGGGTGAGAAATCGCTTCGTGACGCCACGAAGCTCGATTGCAGAAGCCATCCATCTCGGACTCTGCGTGCGCTGGCCGGCTCGCGCAATTCATTCGGTCGTTGTGGCCGTTTTGGTCGTTTTGGTCGCTGCGCGGAGGCCCGTTGAGGGCCTACGATCCGGCTGAGATCCTCCGGTGAAGACCCGCCTTCCCCTCGCCTACCAGATCCTGGTTTTCCAGGTCGTGATCATCGCGCTGTCAGGAATCCTTGGCGCCGCGGCCGCCGTGTGGCAGGCGAGCCAGGAGCTCGACCGCCAGTACGAACAGCGGTCCCTGGCGATCGCCGAAACCGTCGCCTCCAACAGCGCGGTCCAGCAGGCGCTGCTCGCCGGCGATCCGGCCGGCCTCATCCAGCGAACCGCCGAGGACACTCGCCATTCGACCGGCGCCAGGTATGTGGTGGTCACCGACCAGCGGGGCATCCGCTTCTCGCATCCGAACCCGGCGATGATCGGTAAGCCCGTGGACGAGAACCCGAGCAGCGTCCTCGCCGGCAACACCTGGGTCGGGGTCCAGCAGGGGACGCTGGGCGTCTCGGCTAGAGGCAAGGCCCCGATCTTCTATGGCGGCCAGGTGATTGGCATGGTCTCTGTCGGCTTCCTCGAGACGGCGGTGAGCCAGCAGCTTCTGCACGAGCTGCCCGGGTTTGCGGTGACGCTGTTCCTCGCGCTCGGTCTCGGCGTGGGGGGATCGTTGCTGCTCGCCTCCCGGTTGAAGCGGCAGACGTTCGGCCTCGAACCGTACGAGATCGCGGGGCTGCTCGAGGAGAGAGAAGCCAGCCTGCAGGGCATCCACGAAGGCGCGATCGCCACCGACCGCGACCACACGATCACGCTGGCGAACGACGAGGCACGCCGTTTGCTCGGCCTGCCGGCGGATTGCGTCGGGCGCAAGGTCTCGCAGGTGCTTCCCCAGGGTCGGCTCCAGAAATTCATGACGGGCGGGCTCAAGGACGAAGACGAGGTCCTGCTGGCCGGAGACCGCGTGCTCGTGGCCAGCCGCCGAGGCATCCACGTCAGAGGCCGCGAGATCGGCCATGTCGCAACGCTGCGGGACACGACGGAGCTCACCGGTCTGTCGCGCGGCATGGGCATCGAGAGCCTGACCGAGGCGCTGCGTGCCCAAGCGCACGAGTTCGCGAATCGCCTGCACACGATCGCGGGTCTCGTCCAGATGGGCCGAGGCGAGGACGCGATGAAGCTCATCGCCCAGACCTCGGGAGTGCACCAGGAGCTGACGGAAGCGCTGCTCGAACGGGTCGGCGACCCGGTCCTTGGCGCGCTCCTGCTTGCGAAAGCGGCGGTCGCGTCAGAACGCGGGATCGAACTTCGCGTAAGTGATGACACCGTCATGACGCGCAGCTCGATTGACAGCGAAGATTTGATCACGCTGCTCGGCAACCTCATCGACAACGCTCTCGACGCGGCGAGCGGGTCGACCGATGCGCGCTGGGTGAGCGTGTCTGTGAACGAGCAGGACGATCAGCTGTTCATCCGGATCCATGATTCAGGCCCCGGGATTCCGGAAGGCGTCGACGGGCAGATCTTCCAGGAAGGCTTCAGCACCAAGTCGGCCCCCGGACACAAGCGGCGCGGGTTTGGTCTCGCGCTTGTCCGGCAAGTCGCGCGCCGCCATGGCGGCGATGTCACCGTGGCCAGCGAGGGGGGCGCGCTCTTCATCGTGCGACTGCCACTGCGAGTCCTGGCCAAGTCGTGATCCAGACCCTCGTCGTCGAGGATGACTTTCGAGTCGCCGAGCTTCACTGCGCGTATGTCGAGAGGGTCAAGGGTTTTGCCGTGGTGGCCAAAGCTCACACCGGCGCCCAGGCGCTCGATGCAGTGGAGCGTCTGCGGCCGGACCTGGTACTGCTCGACATCTACCTGCCGGACATGTCCGGTCTCGATGTGCTGCAGCGCTTGCGTGAGGACGGTCGGCCGGTCGACGTCATTTCCGTCACGGCCGCTCGCGAGGTGGAAAGCCTTCGCGCCGCCATGCGCGGAGGCATCGTTCATTACCTGATCAAGCCCTTTCTCTTCGCTACGTTCGAGGAGAAGCTGCTTTCGTACGCGAGCGCACGCGAGCGCATGGTGCAGCTTGGGCAAGCGCAGCAGAGCGATGTGGACAGGATCTTCGGCACACTCCGCTCGACGCGCAACGAGCCGCTCCCCAAGGGGCTTTCAGATACGACTCTCGACCTGATAGCCCAGGCGCTGCGCCAATCACGATCTGGGCTCGCCGCCGCGGCGGTGGCCGACGCCGCCGGAGTCAGCAGGGTGACGGCGCGGCGCTACCTGGATCACCTGTGTCATCTCGGCAAGGCCGAGCTCACGATGCGCTATGGGAGCCCGGGCCGGCCCGAACACAGATACCGGCTGATCGCCGGCTGAGGAGCCCGGCCGGCGCCTAAGGTTGACGGGATGGGCGCCAAACTGGACCTGATCGAGCGGATCCGCTCCTCGGTGATCGGCGAGGACGAGGCGGTGATGGGGCCGTTCGGCCCGCGCCGCGTCACGTACGCCGACTACACCGCGTCCGGCCGGGCGCTCTCCTTCATCGAGGAATTCATCCGTGAGGTCGTGCTCCCCCTTTACGCGAACACTCACACGGAGTCCTCGGGAACCGGTCTCCAGACGACACGTTTTCGAGAAGAGGCGCGCGAGATCATTCGCGCCGCACTCGGCGCGAGCCACGAACACGCCGTCATCTTCTGCGGCTCCGGTTCGACCGGCGCCATCAACCGCCTGATCGACGTCCTCAACATGCGCATACCCGCTGACCTCGACGATCGCTACCACTTCACGTCGCTGATCCCTGCGGCAGAACGCCCGGTCGTCTTCATCGGCCCTTACGAGCACCACTCCAACGAGCTTCCCTGGCGGGAGTCGATCGCGGACGTGGTCGTCATCCGCGAGGACCACGACGGCCACATCGATCAGCAGCACCTGAAGGAAGAGCTCATCCGATACCGTGACCGCCCGGTCAAGATCGGCAGCTTCTCGGCCGCCTCCAACGTGACCGGGATCATCAGCGACTGGCGGGCGATCTCGGTCGTGCTTCACAGCCATGGCGCACTCTCGCTCTGGGACTTTGCCGCTGCCGCGCCCTACATGGAGATCGAGATGGGCACGGCTTCAGGAGGGCCGAGCCAGCCTTATCTGGACGCCGTCTTCATCTCTCCACACAAGTTCATCGGCGGTCCGGGCACGCCAGGGGTGCTGGCGGCCCGGCGTGAGCTGTTTCGAAACCGGGTGCCGAGCGTGCCCGGCGGCGGGACGGTCGCCTACGTCAACCCCACAGAGCACGTGTACCTGGCCGACATCGAGCACAGGGAAGAGGGGGGCACGCCGGCCATCGTGGATTCGATTCGCGCGGGCCTGGTGTTCCAGCTGAAGCAGGCGGTCGGCGCCGCCGAGATCCGCCGCCGTGAGGCGTCTCTCATCCGTCGCGCCATCGAGCGCTGGCGCCGCCGGCCCGATATCGAGATTCTCGGTAACCCCGATCTCGACAGGCTGTCGATCGTGTCGTTCGTGGTGCGGCACGAGGGCCGCTACCTCCATCACAACTACGTGGTCGCGCTGCTCAACGACCTCTTCGGCATCCAGTCGCGTGGGGGCTGTTCTTGCGCCGGACCCTACGGGCATCGACTGCTCGGCATCGATCTCGAGAAATCGCACGAGTTCGAGCGCGAGATCAGCCTCGGGTGCGAGGGGATCAAGCCGGGATGGGTCCGCGTCAACTTCAACTACTTCATTTCCGAGGCGGTGTTCGAGTTCATCCTCGAGGCGGTCGAGATGGTCGCTGCAGAGGGCTGGCGCCTTCTGCCCGAGTACCGATTCGACGCCCTCACCGGACTCTGGACGCATGCCGCCGGACCGCCCGAGCCGCCGCTCAGCCTGCGAGACATCAGCTACTTGGACACGAACGTGCCACGGTCGGCGCACCGGCACCTCGAGCCTGAGTCGGCGCTTCCGCGCTACCTCGAAGAGGCGCGCAGGATACTGGCAGCTCCGCGCACCACCCCCGAGCCGGTTCAGCTCAGCGCGGATTTCGAGCTTCTGCGCTGGTTCTGGCTCCCGCACGAGATCCCGACCGTTCTGGCCCGTTGATTCTCGAGGGGAATTAGCCCAGCCGAGGCGGTGTTGTCGATGGTGTGGTGGCGAAGGTCACCGATTTGCAGCGCTTCCGGGCCGAGAAAGACGATTTCTTCGCGCACGACCACCGGGCTCCGCTCACGCACCAGCAGCAGCACAGCTTCCACGGGCTTCAGTACTTTGAGGAGAACCCACAGCTCGTGGTTCGCGCCAAGGTCGACCGCGCCGTTAAGTCCGGGGAGGTGCGCATGGCCACAACCAACGGCCAGGAGCAGGTCTACCGGCGTTTCGGGATCGTTCATTTTCAGGTCGATGGCGTCGACACCCAGGTGACGCTCTATGCATCAGCGGGCTCGCACGACCTGTTTCTGCCCTTTCGGGACGCGACGTCCGGAAAGGAAACGTACGGCGCGGGCCGCTATCTCGAGCTGCACGCACACGGTGACGAGGTCGTGATCGACTTCAACTACGCGTATAACCCGAGCTGCGCGTACAACCCCGAGTGGGACTGTCCGCTGCCGCCGGCGGAGAACTGGCTGAAGGTTCCGATCCGCGCGGGCGAGAAGGCGTTTCCAAGCAGCACCGTACACTGATCCGGCGCCCTCACCAAGAGGGCGATCCAATGGAACCCGAGTCCCGTCCTGTTCCGATCACGGTGGCGCTGGAGCGCGTGGGCGCGAAGGCGGAGGAAGAGGACTTTGCGGGCGCATTTCCGATCCTGGACGACGCGCAGGTCGCGAAGCTGAGTCGTTATGGGGTCGAAGAAAGCGTTCCAGCAGGCGTGGTCCTCTTCCGTGAAGGACAACGAGGTTCCGACTTCGTGGTTGTTCTGTCGGGCAAGGTGGAAGCGGTTGCGCACTTCGGAGAATCAGCGGAGACGACCAGCACCGCCTTCAATCCCGGACAGTTCGTCGGCGTCATGAACATACTCAGCAACGAGGGCGCCTATGTCACGGCTACGACGACCATACCCAGTCGAGTCCTTCGCGTGCCCCTCAATCAGCTCCGGACCGTCATCGCCGAAGACATCACGCTGAGCGAGATCGTCATCCGGGCGTTTCTTTTGCGTCATTCGCTTCTACTTCGTCTGGGCACGGGACCGAAGGTCATCGGATCTCGATTCAGCGAGTCCACCCGAACGATCCGCGACCTGCTGGCCCGCAATCGCGTCGCCGTCACGTGGATCGACGTCGAATCCGACCCCCGCGCGGAAACGCTGCTGCGAAATTTCGGATTCACCGTCGCGGACATCCCACTCGTGCTGGTGGCCGGACAGCCTATCCTGCGCAATCCCTCCCTCGCGGAGGTCGCCGCGGTGTTCGGCATTTCGGCTGATACGTCTGGTCGAGAAGACGCATGCGACCTTCTGGTTGTCGGCGCCGGTCTGGCGGGCCTGGCCGCCTCCGTCTACGGGGGATCGGAGGGCTTGTCGACGGTGGTCGTGGAAGCGGCCGCTGTCGGCGGGCAGGCCGGCACCTCGTCGCGCATCGAGAACTACGTCGGCTTTCCGGCAGGACTTTCGGGCGCCGAGCTGGCCGCCCGAGCCGCGCTGCAGGCGGAGAAATTCTCAGCCGCCATCCTGGTCGGATCGCGCGCCAAAGCGCTCAACTCGGTCGGCGGCGTTCACACCGTCGAGCTCTCAGACGGCCGGACGTTGACCGCGCGCGCGATCGTGGTGGCGACAGGCGCGAGGTACAGGCGCCTGCCGGTTGAGAGGCTCGCCGAGCTGGAAGGCTCAGGTGTCTATTACGCCGCGACCGAGCTCGAGGCGCAGAAGTGCACCGGACCAGTCGTCGTGGTGGGCGGGGGCAACTCGGCCGGGCAGGCGGCGGTTTTCCTGAGCCGGCGCTTCGATGTGCATCACGTCATCCGCGGCACCTCGCTGGACGCAACCATGTCGCGCTACCTGATCGATCAGATCGAACGCGATCCTCGAATCACGGTTCACTACCAGACACAGGTCAAAGCGCTCATGGGCGCTAACGTGCTCGAGGCGGTAGCGATCGAGTCGGCGGACGGTAAACGAACGGAGCTGACTGCGTGTGGACTGTTTTCGTTCATCGGCGCCGAGCCGAACACGGACTGGCTGAACAAATGCCTTCAGGTGGACGAGGACGGATTCATCCTGACGGGGTCGGACGTGACCCCGACGGATGGCTGGAGCCCGCTGCTGCTGGAAACGAGCCTGCCTGGGATTTTCGCGGCCGGCGACGTTCGGCATGGCTCTATCAAGAGGGTCGCCACCGCCGTGGGCGAAGGTTCGATGGTGGTCAGGTTGGTTCACGAACGGCTGTCATCGCCGGTCGTCAAGGCCTAGACCCAGGGGCTTTCGGCTAGCTCCCTCCGCCACGGCGGATCCGCCCCCACCCGCGTGCACGTGATGGCCGCGACCAGGCAGGCAAAGCTCAGCATTGACTTGAGCTTCCCGTGGTCGAGCGCAAGGTCGGCTCGCAAGGCGTCGTGATCGTGCAGCCACGCGAGCACCGCGGCCCCAAAGGCGTCGCCGGCCCCGATCGTGTCCACCACCTCGACCTCGGGGGCCGCGACGCGAACCCGGCCGCTCGCGCCCGCCGCGATCGCGCCTGCCGGCCCCAACGTCACCAGGACGAGCCGGGCGCCGAGGTCTAGCAGGCGGTCGGCGCCGGCCTCGGAGCCCAGCCCCGGAAAGAGCCATTCGATGTCGGTCTCGCTGGCTTTGACGATCGTGCTGCGCGCGATCAACCCATCCAGGCGCTCGCGATACTCTTTGGCGTCGGTCACGAGGTTCGATCGAATGTTGGGATCGAGCATCACCAGGCGGTGGTCGCCCTCGCGGAGCGCCATCTCAGTGAGCGTGGATGCCATCGGCTCGAGCACAAGGCCCAGCGTGCCGATGTGCAGGGCGCGCACCTCGGCAGGCAGGGTCGTGGGGAGCATCTCCGGCGTGAGATTCGGCGCCGAGGTTCCCTTGACGAAGAAGTCGTACTCCGCGAGGCCGTCGCCATCGAGCTCGGCGACAGCCAGAGTGGTCGACTCGGGCCCGTAGCTGACAAGCGAGAGGTCGGCGCCGTCCGCCTCGAGCTGCCGAGCCAGCATGACACCGAACGCGTCCGTCGACAGGCGCCCAAGGAACGCGGTGGGGGCGCCCAGGCGAGCCAACGCTCGCGCGGTGTTGAACGGGCCGCCGCCTGGCATCGGCCGCCGGGTGCCGTCTTCCGCCGGCACGATGTCGATCAACGCCTCGCCGCAGACGACGATCAAGGCCGGATCTCGCCTGAACCTCGGGCGATCATTGTCGTCGGGACCACGTGATGCTCTGACGGAGACCGGTCGCCGTCGAGGCGGCGGAACACGAGCTCCGCGGCGATGCGGCCCATCGCCGCCGGGTCCTGCGCGATGACGGTGATGCCGGGCTCGAGAAGGTCGGCGAGCAGGATGTCGTCGAAGCCGACCAGCGCGACCCGCTGATGAAGCTTCAAGCGGCGGAGCGCCCTGCAGGCTCCGATGGTGATGAGGTTCTGTCCCGTGAAGAGAGCTGTCGGCGGCTCGGTCATCGCGAAGAGCTCGGAAACCGCGGCCTCGGCACCTTCGGTCCCGCGCACGTCGAGCCGCACAAGGCGCTCATCGACCTCGAGACCCTGGGCCGCGACCTCCTCGATGAAACCTCGGTGCCTGTCGGCCGCGGTTGCGATCGTGTGCAGGTCGCCGAGGTACCCGATCCGTCGGTGGCCGTGGGCGACGAGGTGCCGAATGCCCCGGCGAACTCCCTCCGTGTTGTCGGCCAGGACGGTATCGGCGTCGAAGAACGATGGCGGCCGGTCGACGAACACGATCGCCGTTCCGGCCCGGCGCTCCATGAGCAAATAGGTGTGGTCATGGCTGGCGGGCAGGATTATCAGGCCGTCGACCCGTCGAGAGGTGAAGGCAGCAATCAGCTCGCGCTCGCGATTCTCGTCCTCGTCTGAGCTGCCGGCGAAAACCAGCACTCCGCGCGCCACGGCGACGTCCTCGATCGATCGGTGCAGAGCCGACGAAAACGGGTTCGCGACGTCCTCGAGCACCACGCCCACGCTGGCGCTTCGGCCGTCGGTGCGCCGGAGGCTGCTCGCGGTGAGGTTGTGCCGGTACCCCACCTTCTCGACCGCGGCGGACACGCGTTCGCTCAACCGACGTGTCACCCCGGGTTCGCCGTTGACGACCCGGGATACCGTCTTGATGCTGACCCTGGCGGCGGCCGCCACCTCCCGCATGGTCGGCCGCGATCGGTTCCGGAGGGTCGGCTGCTTGGACGTTGTCAACGTTGTAGTAAGCCGGACGCGGCATGCCGCACCGATGGCAAATCGAAGCCATCTTGCATTTTCATCGGCCCCATGTTATACCTTGACAACGTTGTCTTTTGACAACGTTGTCGAGAACGCCGGCAGGCGGCGGCCTGCGGCTCGAACCTGTTCAAAAGGGGTGACTCTCCATGGATGGTAGGAATCTTCGATCCTCGAACCGGCGCCTGGCCATACCGATCTTCGGGCTCCTGATTGCTCTGGCAGGCGCCGCGTGTTCTGGGGGCGCCGGAGGGGGCGGTGGCAGCAGCGCGAGCACGATCACTTTGGCGGCTGTCGACAACCCCTCGATGGCCGACCTGAAAAAGCTCGTCCCCGACTTCGAGAGCTCGCACTCGGGTATCAAGGTCAATATCGTGACCCTGCCCGAGGACCAGCTCCGGCAGCAGGTGACCCAGGACGTGGCGGCCAAGAGCGGTCGCTATGACCTCTTCACGATCGGCACGTACGAGGTTCCTCTGTGGGCCAAGAAGGGATGGATCGAGAACCTCAGCCCATTCATCGCCAAGGATTCGTCCTACGCGCCGGACGACCTCATACCCGGCATCAGGGGGGCGCTCAGCTACAACAGCAACCTCTACGCGGTGCCTTTCTATGGCGAGTCCTCGATGCTGATGTACCGCAAGGACCTCCTGTCCGCTGCGGGCGTCAATATGCCGGACCACCCGACGTGGGACCAGGTGGCGGCGGCCGCGAAGGCGGTCAACAGCTCGACCGTCAACGGAATCTGCTTGCGTGGTCTCCCTGGCTGGGGTGAGCAGCTGGCCCCGCTGGACACAGTGGTCAACACTTACGGTGGACGTTGGTTCGACCAGAACTGGAACGCACAGCTCACGACGCAGCCATGGCATGACGCCGTGACCTTCTACGTGAACCTCCTCAAGTCGGCCGGCGAGCCGGGCGCAGGCAACGCCGGATTCACCGAGTGCCTGAACGCATACAACAGCGGCAAGGTTGCCATGTGGTACGACGCGACCGTGGCCGCGAGCTTCTTCACCGGCGACGCCGCGAAGAACTCG
>MNEW01000030.1 GCA_001917895.1 Actinobacteria bacterium 13_1_40CM_66_12 | reverse complement strand
TAATCGGCCTGGAACTCGAATGGCGTGAACGTGAAGTCGTCGAGGGGACGCGGCTTCGAAGGCACGAAGGCCCGGCGATAAAGCAAGTAGGACGCGCCGATGTACAGGCTGAGTAAGACGGCGGGGACCAGCACGATGTAGGGCATCGGGACCTACCCGAAGCCTACTCGAAGACGCGGCTCAGGGCGTACAGCTCCTCGGGCACACGGCGCGTCTCGCGGATGACCTCGGCCAGTGGTACGACCTCCACCTCGCCATTCCGGCGGATGGGGATCACGCCACTTCGGCCGGCGTTGATCAACTCGACCGCATGAACGCCCAGGCGAGTGGCCCAGATGCGATCCGTCGGCGTGGGCGACCCTCCTCGCTGGAGATGGCCGAGCACGGTCACGCGCGTCTCGAAGCCGGTCTCGCGTTCCACCATTCGCGCGAGCGCGTCGCCGATGCCGCGCTTGGCCAGCTGAACGTGGCCGAACGCATCTGTATCCGCGGCCCCACCCGCCTCGTCCTCGAGCTCTGGGATGTGCGCGCCCTCCGCGACGACGATGATGCTGAACAGCTTGCCTTCGCCCCGGCGGCGGTAGAGGTGGCCGACGACATCCTCGAGTGTCAGCGGGAACTCGGGAATGATGATCAAGTCGGCACCGCCCGCCAGCCCCCCGGCGAGCGCCACCCAGCCCGTGTCGCGGCCCATCACCTCGACGACCATCACGCGGTGGTGCGCCGATGCCGTGGTGTGAAGCCGGTCGAGCGCCTCTGTCACCACCCCGACGGCGGTGTCGAAGCCGATGCAGAACTCGGTGACGCTCAGGTCGTTGTCGATCGTCTTGGGCACGCCGACCGTCTGAAATCCGGCGTCATGCAGCGCGGCGGCCACGCTCAGCGTGTCGTCGCCTCCAATCGGGACCATCGCGTCGACGCCGTGGCGGCGCAGCACGCGGATCACCGTCGCCACGCCGTCCTTCATCTTCAGCGGGTTCGTGCGCGATGTGCCGAGGATGGTGCCGCCCAGCGGCAGGATGCCGCGCACATCGGCGGGACGCAGCTCTTCGATGGCGCCGCCGTCGAGGCAGCCCGCCCAGCCGTTCTGAACGCCGCTGACCGAGTGGCCGAGCTGAAACGCCCGCCGCGCCACAGCACGGATTGCCGCGTTCAACCCGGGCGCGTCTCCACCTCCGGTGAGGATCCCGATTCGCACCTGCTTAGGGTAACGGGTGTTCGAGCCGGCTCAAGAGCTGAGGCAGCGTCAGCTCAGCCAGCGATCCCAACTTCACGTCCGCCTCGCTGAGGTCGAGGCCCGCCGTGATGGGGTTGGCCACCGCGACTGTGCGCAGACCCGCGCGCTTGGCCGATCGGATCCCGTTGGGCGCATCCTCGATCGCGACCGCCTCATCGGCGCTGACGCCGAGGCAGTCGAGGACCGCGAGATAGAGGTCGGGCTCCGGCTTGACCTGCTCGACGTCATCGCGCGTGCGAAGGCAGTCGAAGCGATCGAGGATGCCCAAACGGTCCAGGTGGCCGCGCACCCAGTCCCGAGACGAGCTCGAGGCCACCCCCACCTTCAAGCCCCTGTCGCGCGCGGCCCCCGCGAGGTCGGCCACTCCGGGTAGGAGCGGCTGGGCCAGGACGAGCTCGACCCTCCGCTGGATCCGCTGGTCGAGCTCTCCTTGGGCCAGCGGGTGGCCGAGCTGTTGCTCGAGGTGGTGTTGGGGGTCGAATTCCTTGTTCGACGAGCCGACGGTTTTGACCCACTGATCGAACGGCAGAGGCACCCCATGGGCCTCGTAAACCTCGGCCCAGGAACGGTAGATGGGCTCTTCGGTGTCGATGATGAGGCCGTCGAAATCGAATATGAGGGCGCGGATCAACTGGCCAGCCAAATGTAGCGATGAGTGCCGGTCCAAAGGCTTAGGATCGCGTGGCAACTCCATTCCAGTGGCCTCCAAGACATCACCGTTGACGCCCATGGGCGACCGGCAAGCCTCCCCAGGCTGGTTCGGCGCCGCGATCTCAGGATTCGCCCTGATCGCGGTCGCCTCGATGCTGATCGTCGTCTTCGGGTTCCTCGACGCGAACCATCGCTCGCTCCGTGACCTGTTCACGCCCGATCCCGCGGCCGCCGCCGGCATCCTGGGGCTGGTCGGCGGCGCTGAAGGCGTGACGTTGAGCATCGTCATCCTCGTCGTCGTTTTCGGCATCCAGATGACGTCGTCGCGCTACTCGCCGCGAATCATCGGCCTCTTCACCACCAACCCTTTGAACGCCATCGTCCTGGGCTTCGCGCTGGCGTCGATTCTTTACACGTTCCTGGTCCGCGGCGAGGTCAAGCCGAATTACGTGCCGATGTGGAGCGTTGCGGCCGCCGTGTTGCTGGGGATCGTCAACTTCGCCATCGTCTTTCCGTACATCGGCTACATCTTCGCGGTCATGCGCGCGGAGACGCTCGTCAACAGCATCCGGGGCAAAGCTCGTCGCCACCTCGCCATGGCGGTCGCGGGCAGGAGCACCGAGAGATGCAGGAACGACCTGCTCACGGACATGAACCAGGTGACCGACATCGCACTTGGGTCGGTTCAGCTCGGCGACATGCCCGTATGCCTGCTCACGATCGGCGTTCTGGGCGAGTTCCTGGCGATGGACTACTCGAGGGTGAAGAAAGGCTTCGGACCGCAGTGGTTCCAGGTCGGCCACGCCGAGCTGCCCGGCGACTCGGACCAGATCGTGGCCGAGGTCAACCGTGCCCACACGTGGGTGGAGTACACGGTCCTGTCGAGCTTCGTGCACCTCGTCGGCCTGACGCCGGCGCACAGGAAAGAGGCCGTGCACGCCATCGCGGTGGCGACGCGCGACATCGGCCTCGCGGCCATAGATCGGGGCGACCCCGAGGTGGCCGAGCTGAGCGTCCGCTTCTTCAACACCTACTTGCGCGCGGCGCTCAACCAATCCGCCCCGACGTTCGCATCCGCGACCATGAACGAGTACCGCCGCCTGGCCATCGGCGCGCTGGAATGGCGGCCGGACCTGTCGGTCGAGGCCGCGAATCACCTGCTCCGATACGGCCGGCATTTCGACGAGGCCGGCATGCCGGCGATCTTCGGCGCTGCCGCCGAGGACGTCGCCGACCTCGCCATCGAAGCGCGATCCCGCGACCCGGAGGTCACGCGGCGGCTGGCGCTGCTGCTGGTGCGCAACCTCCTCGAGCTCATCCCCAACGCCAGGCCGATCGGCCTCAACGGGCTGTTCAAGGCGGTGGCCAAGCTTACGTTCTGGGCGATGGCCGCCGATTCGAAGGACATCGCCCACATCCTCGTCGAGGGCATCGCCGCCGCTCCCGCCGACTTCGTGGATGCGGCTCTCGACCGGATGGAGGTCATGCAGAACGGCCTTTTCTGGGAGGTCAACGAGCGAGTGGTGGCGTTTGACTGGGTCGAGGAACCGCTCCGTGCGGAGATCCCGCGCCTCAGGACGGCGCTGCGCCGCGCCAAGGCTTCAGGACGCGGGCCTGCGATCGAGCTCGACGATCCACGGCCGACCATTCCGGTCGACCTGGTCCAGCCGGAGCCGGCCGCACCGGCGCAATCGAATGGATCGCCTGCGGGCGTCGACTCCGCCAAGGGTCACGTAGCTAAGGCTGAGTCGGCTGGTTGACCATCGCGGTCGACGTCGTCTCGAAATAATCGAGCAGCGCTTTGCGCACCTCCGGCCGCAAGTCGAGGGATTCCACCGCCGCCCTCATGTGCCCGAGCCATGCATCTCGTTCAGCCTGCCCGATCACGAACGGTTGGTGTCGCAGACGCAGCCGCGGGTGGCCGCGCTGGGCGCTGTACGTGTCGGGTCCACCCCAGTACTGGATGAGGAACAGCGTCAAACGTTCGGTGGCACCCGATAGGTCTTCCTCCGGGTAGACGCGGCGCAGGATCGGGTCTGACCCGACCGCTGCATAGAAGCGCTCGACCAGCGTTTTGAAAGTCTCGGCCCCGCCGGCGGCCTCGAACACAGTCACGCAATTGACCATAAACTGATCGCCGCGATGGCCAGCACCCGGCAGGTTCGCATCAGTTTCCTGTTTGCGCTGGTGA
>MNEW01000027.1 GCA_001917895.1 Actinobacteria bacterium 13_1_40CM_66_12 | reverse complement strand
AGATCACGTCCTCGACGAGCTCCAGGAGATCCTTCGGGATGTCCTCGTAGACGGCCAGCTGGCCGGCATTGACGATGCCCATGTCGAGGCCGGCGCGGATCGCGTGATAGAGAAACACTGAGTGCATCGCCTCTCGAACGCGATCGTTGCCTCGGAACGAAAACGACAGGTTGGAGACCCCGCCCGAGATGTGCACCCCGGGGCAGCGCCTTTTGATCTCCGTGGTCGCCGCGATGAACGCCTTCGCGTAGCCTGCGTGCTCCTCGATCCCGGTGGCGATGGCGAGGATGTTGGGGTCGAAGATGATGTCTGCCGGGTGAAAGCCGGCCTTCTCGATGAGCAGCTTGTACGCGCGCTCGCAGATGCCGACCTTGCGCTCGAGCGTGTCCGCCTGACCCTTCTCGTCGAACGCCATCACGACGACAGCCGCGCCGTACTCGCGAACCACGCGAGCCTTATCGAGGAAGGCTTCCTCGCCCTCCTTCAGGCTGATCGAGTTGCACACGCCCTTGCCCTGCAGGCACTTGAGCCCCGCCTCCAGGACACTCCACTTGGAGCTGTCGACCATGATCGGTATGCGTGCGATCTCGGGCTCGGTGGCGATCAGGTTGAGAAACCGAGTCATCGCCGCCTCGGAGTCGAGGAGGTCGGCGTCCATGTTCACGTCGAGCAGGTTGGCGCCACCCCGCACCTGGTCGAGCGCGACCTGGACCGCGCCGGTGAAGTCGCCTGACTCGATCAGCCGGCGGAACTTCATCGAGCCGGTGACGTTGGTCCGCTCCCCGATGACCACGAATCGAGTGTCGGGTCCGATCTCGAACGGCTCCAGCCCGCTGAACTTGGCGCGCTCGACTCGTTCCGGGATCTGTCGTGGCGGAAGGCCCGCGACCGCCTTGCGGATCTGGCGGATGTGCTCGGGCGTGGTGCCGCAGCAGCCGCCCGCGGCGTTGAGGAAGCCGCTCGCGGCGAAGTCGCGCAGCAGGCGGCTCGTGATCGGCGGCTCCTCGTCGTAGCCACCGAATGAGTTGGGCAGGCCGGCGTTCGGGTAGCAGGTGACGTAGACCGGCGCGACGCGCGACAGCGCTTCGATGTACGGCCGCATCTCGGTGGCGCCCAGCGAGCAATTGATGCCCGCGGCAAACGGGTCAGCGTGCTCGATCGAGTTCCACCACGCCTCGACCGTCTGGCCGGAGAGATTCCGGCCGCTGCGGTCGACGATCGTGACCGAGATGAAGAGCGGCAGCTCCGGGGCGACCTCTTTGACCGCTGCTATCGCCGCTTTGGAGTTGAGCGTGTCGAAGATGGTTTCGATGAGCAGAAAGTCGACGCCGCCGTCACGCAGCCCGCGCGCGGCGACTGCGTAGCCATCGCGAAGCTGGTCGAATGTCACGTCGCGATACGACGGGTCCTCGACTTTGGGCGAGAGCGAAAGGGTCACGTTGGTGGGACCCATCGAGCCGGCGACGAACCTGTTCTCGTAAGCGGCGGCCGCCTCGCGCGCGAGCCGTGCCCCCGCGACGTTGATCTCGTACGTGAGGTCTTCGAGCCCGTAATCGGCCTGCGAGACAGGGGTCGCGGTGAATGTGTTGGTGGTGATCAGGTCGGCGCCCGCCTCCAGGTACTCGCGGTGGATGCGGCTGACCACGTCCGGCCTGGACAGGTTGAGGATGTCGGCCTTGCTTCTGCAGCAGCACGCCGATCGACCCGTCGAAGATCACGATCCGCTGCTTGAACAGCTGATCGAGACGCTCCCGGACGGAAGGGGCGGACGGCGTGACTGAGGCCATGGTGGACCCTTAAGACTACCGAGGGTGTCGCCTCCCCACCATGTGGGGAGGTGGCGCGTAGCGCCGGTGGGGAGCTCTAGTCCCCGATCGGGCTCCACACCTGAAATGTGCCGTCGTCGTAGAGCAGCCGGCGGCCGCTGCCGGGCAGGTCGTCGATGGCCGCCTGGCGCACGGCCGGATTGTTGGTGTCGGTCGGATTCCTGAACTGGACATAGGCGTTGCGCTGGAGCACCACGTAGCAGGTCGCGTCGAGCTTGTCGGGGAAGTCATTGATGGTGTGCCGGTTCGCCAGCCACACCGCGAGTCCGTTGTCCGCGGACACAGGTGCGTCGGCGGGAATGAGCGAAGTCGCTTTCTCCAGCTGGGCGACGGCATTCGGGCGCGAGTAATCGGTCGAGTTGGAGCCCACCATGGGCGGAAACCTTCCGGTGCCCCACGACAGGAGCAGGGCCGGGATGATCGCCGCCAGCGCATAGGCGGGTCGAATCGAACGGATCTCGAGGAACCTGCGGGCGCCAACTCCTCCCGCGACGACCAATGGGAACAGCAGCAGCATCACGTAATGCAGGAACAAGAGGTTCTGCGGATCGTGACCGCTGAGGACGTCGGCGAGGTAGGGCGGGATGGCGAGGAGAAGCCACCGCGGTGCCAGCAGGGGCAGCGCGAACATGCCGGCGATGATCCCGGCCGGAGTGGGCAGCGCCCGCGGATTGAAGATCGCGGCCACGATGTTGTCCAGCGTCGGAGCCCTGGAAGGGTCGAGCCCGAAGAGCCAGCGGTAATAGATGAAATCCGTATAGCCGCCGTTGCGGATGTGCTGCTGGACGATCCCAGTGCCGATAAGGAACCAGGCCGCGGCGAGATAGACGATGAATCGCCAGTGCTTGCGGATCTCCGGCGCTCCGTAGACGCGCATGAGCAAACCGATCACGCCGACCGTGTAGACCTGGTCTTCCTTGCATGCCAGCACGAGGAGGCACAGAACCCACATCGCCACCCGATGGCCGCGGATTCCAGCCCAGGCCGCGAGCAGGGCAAGGGCGAGGGCCATGTTCTCGGGGTGGAAGAAATCGCGCGCCGTCTCCTGGATCGCGGCCCAGAACGGGATCGGTGCCGCCAGGGCGACGGCCACCCACGGCGTTTGCGCTCGATCCGGGGGCAGCAGAGCACGAAAGAAGAGGTAGGCGGCGGGCGCGGTGGCGGCGAGGCCGGCCGACGAGAAGATCAGCA
The DNA here is from genome assembly GCA_001917895.1 of Actinobacteria bacterium 13_1_40CM_66_12. The sequence goes on along the minus strand of MNEW01000027.1, from coordinate 19,749 downwards.
GCACCGCCGGGTTGGGCCAAAGCCTCTCGACAGCCGCCAGGACAACGAATATCAGCTCGAAGTGAATGCCGAGAAAATCAGCCCGTGCGAAGCTCGAGTAGAAGCCCTGCCCGGCCGAGACGTTCCAGATGACCTGCTGGTCGTACGCGAGGTCCCACGCCGAGCCGGTCAAGCCGTAAAGGCGCTGCAGCTCGCCGTGCAGGTACCACGCGAAAGCCAACGCTGCGGCCAGCACCGGCAAGGTGGGACCGATCCACCATTCGACTGGGCGCGCCTCCAGCGCCCTAGCTGCTTTCAGGGCTCCAGACCTGGAATCGCCCGTCGTCGACCAGCAGCCGGCGACCGCTGGCTGCCAGCAGCGCAATTTCGTCCGCGCGCGCCGCGGTCGCCTGCGGGCGGTGCGCCCAGTCCTCCCGGTCGATGACGACGTAGCGGCCCAAAGGAAGCTGCGATGGGAGGACCTCGATGAGGCGTCGGTCGGCCAGCCACACGGCCGCGCCGTCATCCGCGTACACCGGGGCGTCGGCCGGGATCACGCTGGTTGCGGCCAGCAGGCGGTCTGCAGCCGGCGGACGCGTGAAGAGCCAGTTGTCCGCGCCGAAAGCGGGCGGCAGCTGGCCCGCAAAGAGCCCGACGGCGAGGCCGGGCACCGCGACCGCGAGCCAGGCCGTAGGCCGGAGTCGGGCGCGCACAGCCGGCATCGCCAGCAGCCGCCGCGCGCCCAAGGCCGCGGCGATGATCACCGGAAACATGAGCACCATCACGTAGTGCTGGTGCAGCCGTCCCTGCGCGTCGTGACTGCTCATCAGATTCGCGATGAGCGGGGGGATCGCCAGGAGGAGCCACCGCGGCGCCAGCAGCGGAAGTGCGGCGACGCTCAACAGCAGGCCTGAGATCACCAGCCAGGCGTCAGGTCGCATCACGTTGCGAAGGAAGAAGTTCGGTTCCGCCGGGTTGAGCACCCACCAGTAGTAGGCGACGTCCGGCGAGTAGCCAGTGCCCCGGACCAACCCTTGAAACAGGCCGACACCGACCACGAGCCAAGCTGCGGCCATGATCATGACCCTGCGGCCGTGCGGTCTCATCGCCAGCGGACCCACCCGCCACACCACCAGGCCGACCACGAAGGCGGTGTAGGTCTGGTCCTCTTTGCAGCTGAGGACGAGCACGGCCAGCGTCCACAGCAGCCACGGCCTCGCGCGCAGCCCGGCCCACACCGCCACCATCGCGAACGCCAGTGCCAGGTTCTCCGGGTGGAATTGAGAAGAGGCGGCCTGCTGTGTGGCGGCCCAGAACGGCATCGGGACGGCGAGCGCCAGCGCCAGCCATTGGCCGCCTCGCCGGTCTTGCAGCAGGGCTCGAAACATGAGAAATGCCGCGGGTGCCGTCGCGGCCAGCCCGGCCGCGGCGAAGACCAGCGGCACCACCGGGCTCGGCCAGATGCGCTCGACTGCTGCGATCGGCAGGAGGATTGGCTCGAGGTGAATGCCGAGGAAGTTGTGGCCGTATTCGAAGCTGCTCGTCCAGCCATAGCCGTTGGCGAGGCTCCAGAGGAGCTGCTGGGTCTGCCCCAGGTCCCACGACGGCGCCGACACGGAGTAGAGGCGGAGCAGCTGCGTGTTCAGGATCCAGATGAACGCGACCGCCGCCGTCACCAATGGCGCGGCGGAGGTGATCCACCATGCCAGCGGCTGCGTCCTCTCGCGCCGTGAAGATCCAAGATCGAGAACCCGGACGGTCATGGCCCCGCCGAGCTTACCTACAATCCGCTACGTGACGGTGCCGCACCTGTCCGTGATCGTCCTGGTCTACAACGAAGCTGAGAGCATCGCGCCGCTCTACGAAGAGCTGAGCGGGGTCCTCCAGGGGCTGGACGTTCCGTACGAGATCGTCTATGTCGACGACGGCAGCCGCGACGGGAGCACCGAGAGGATGGCGCAGCTCGCGCTGCACGACGCGCACGTGCGCGTGGTCAGCTTCCGCCGCAACTTCGGCCAGACCGCCGCGGTGCAAGCTGGGATTGACAACAGCACGGGAGAGATCCTCGTTTTCATGGATGGAGACCTTCAGAACGATCCGCATGACATCCCACGGCTGCTCGACAAGATCAACGAGGGGTACGACGTGGTCAGCGGTTGGCGCAAGAACCGTCACGACGACACCACACGAGTCCTGCCGTCGAGGATCGCCAACTGGCTGATCGCTTGGGTGACGGGCGTTCACCTCAACGATTTCGGCTGCACGCTGAAGGCTTACCGGCGCGAGGTGATCCAGGACGTCAAGCTCTACGGGGAGATGCACCGCTTCATCCCGGTGTACGCATCGTGGGTCGGCGCTCGCATCACGGAGGTGGAGGTCAACCACCGCAAGCGGTCATTTGGGAGCTCGAAGTACTCGTTGTCGCGCACCTCGCGGGTGCTGCTCGACCTCATGACCGTCAAGCTCCTCGGTCAGTACTCGACGAAGCCCATCTATTTCTTTGGTTTTGCGGCGTTCGGTCTGTGGGCGCTGGCGCTCGTGGCCGCCACGCTGGTTCTCATCCAGAAGTTCCTGCCCCCATATCCGTACGCGCACAACAACCCGCTCCTGCTGCTGGCGGTGTTCCTCGGCATCGTGGGCGTGCAGTTCATCCTCATGGGGTTGCTGGCCGAGCTTTCGATTCGTACGTATCACGAGTCGCAGGGCAAGTCGGTGTACACCGTGCGGGAGGTCATCGAGGGCCAATCTCCGCGCAAGCACGCAGCCACCAACGGGAGGCCGGTCGTTCGCACCCGTAAGTAGATGTGTGGGATCTGCGGCGTCGCCGGCGGTGATCCGTCCGAGAGCAAGGATCTCGTGGGCCGCATGTGCGACTCGATGGTCCATCGCGGACCTGATGACGAAGGCGGAATCCAGCTCGACGGCGTGACGCTGGGCAGCCGCCGCCTCTCGATCATCGACCTTCAGGGCGGGCACCAGCCGATCCACAACGAAGACTCGACCGTCTGGGTCATCCAGAACGGAGAGATCTACAACCACCTCGAGCTGCGCGAGCTCCTGGAGGCGGCCGGCCACGAGTTCACCTCCCAGTCCGACACCGAGGTCCTCGCCCACGCATACGAGGAGTGGGGGGAGTCGTTCGTCGAGCGGCTGAACGGGATGTTCGCGTTCGCGATCCTGGACCGCCGCCGCAAGCGCGTGCTCCTCGCGCGCGACCGCATGGGCATCAAGCCGCTGCATTACGCGGTGGACGGAAAGCGGCTGGTGTTCGCGTCGGAGCTCAAGTCGCTTCTATGCGACCCCGCTCTGCGCCGCGACATCGACCCCGTCGCATTGGACGAATACCTCGCGCTCGAGTTCGTGCCCTCGCCCCGCAGCATCGTGCGCGGGATCAGCAAGCTTCCGCCCGCGCACACACTCGAGTGGTGGCTGGGGAGCGGCATCCATCGGCTCCACCGCTACTGGTCGCCGACGCTCGAAGAGGAAAACGGATCGCGCGGCCGAAGTCTCGACGAAGAGTGCGAACAGCTACGCGCGGTGCTGCGTGAGTCGGTGCGCAAGGAGCTGATCAGCGACGTCCCCCTCGGCGTGTTCCTCTCAGGCGGCATCGACTCGAGCGCCGTGACCGCGATGATGTCCCAGCTCGGAACCGATGTGAAGAGCTTCTCGGTGGGATTCGCCGAGCGATCCTTCGACGAATCGCGATACGCGCGTCAGGTGGCCCGGCACCTGGGCACCGACCATCACGAGATCACCCTCGAGCCGTCGATGCTGCTCGATCTCATCCCAAAGCTGCCGACCCTGCTCGACGAGCCGCTCGGCGACGCTTCCATCATTCCGACCTACCTGCTGTCGGCTTTCACTCGGCGCCACGTGAAAGTCGCGCTGGGCGGCGACGGCGGGGATGAGCTCTTCGCCGGCTACCCGACCGTGCAGGCACACCGGCTGGCCGGTTACTACAACCGCGCACCGCGGCTGCTGCGGAAGGGGCTCATCGAGCCGGTCGTGGGCCGGCTGCCGGTGTCGCGCGCCAACCTCAGCTTCGATTTCCGCGCCAAGCGGTTTGTCAGCGGCGCCGCCCATCCCGTGCACGAGCGCCACCGGCGCTGGATGGGCTCGTTCACGGCGGAGGAGAGGACCGCGCTCCTTTCATCCGAGGTTCGCGATCGGTTGGCGGCCGGCGGGCACGTGAAGCTTGCGGAGCTCGACGGGGCCGAGCTGCGTGATCCGATCAACCAGGTGCTGCTCATGGACATGCGGCTCTATCTCGAGAACGACATCCTGGTCAAGCTGGATCGCGCCAGCATGATGGCCTCGCTCGAGGGCCGCGTGCCGCTGCTCAACAACGACTTCGTCGAGTACGCGACGCGGCTTCCCCTGGCCATGAAGCTGCGCGGCCTGCGATCGAAATTCCTCTTCAAGCGCGCGCTGCGAGGCCTGCTGCCCGACAGCATCCTCAACCGGCCGAAGAAAGGTTTTGGGATCCCGGTCGCCGACTGGTTCCGCGGTCCGCTCAAGGAGCAGATGCTGTCGGTCCTCTCGCCCGAGCGCATTGCGCGCAAGGGGTTCTTCGATGGCGCGGCCGTGGCGGCGCTGGTGGGCGACCACCTGTCGGGCCGTCGCGACAACCGCAAACAGCTCTGGACGCTGTTCGTGTTCGAGCTGTGGCACGACGGTTACGTCAGTGGAGCCTAGGTAGCTCCCACACATCGACGCCGCCGTCCTCGTTCGGTGCGAAACCCAAGAACGCGGTCCAGAACGCGACGATCGCCGCCCTTCCGGGGGATGGCCCGGCCACGATGGTCGCCACTCGAAAACGCTGGATGTCGGCGAGGGACGCGGCGCGCACCTCTGGGGTCACCGCCACCGGCTGCTGATTCGCATCCATCTCGTCGAGGATCTTCTGCAGAAATGACGGGTGCGGTCCGAGGTACGGCCCGGGCGTGAAGGCGTCGCCCTCGGGCATCCGGAACCGATAGTTCGCCGCCGCCTGCCACAGCATCGCGTCGGTGGACTCCTTGCTCGAGAACGGGGTGATGAGGACCACCGAGCCGGGCGCGACCTTTTCGACGTCGCCACCCGGGCCGAAGTACGCGGGCACGGTGGCGGACACGCTCGGGTACGGCACCGATGGAAAGATCACGGCGAGGCCGGCGATGAGTGTGACGCCGGTGGCGATGCGCCAACGCCGCGAGCCTTTGATGGCCACCGCGGCGATCGCCCCGACCACGAGGGCGACACTGAGCCACCCGATCACCATCAGGCGCGCCGGCAGCGCGCTGCCCATGAGCGGCAGCTTCGCCACGGCGGCCCACGGCAGCCACGCCGGCGTGACGTTTCCGTTGACGTGCAGGTGCGGGCCGAGCGAAAGCACGGCGACGATGAGCGTCATCCATCCCGTCCATCGGATCCAGGCTTGCTTGCGGCCGAGGACGAGGCCTGCGCCGAACAGCACCAACAGCGGCAGCCCGATGTAGGCGCCGCTCTCGGTGACGTTGCCGGTGAAGTGGATGAGGCTCGACGGTACGGCGAAGGCCAGCAGGTCGCTGACGTAGACATCAGGCTGCTGGACGTTGCCGGAAACCGTCTGCGGGCCGAAGAACTGAAAGCCGAGTGGGTAGGCGGCGATGACCGCAAAGGACACGATCGCTGCACCCGCCGCGTTCGCCGCGGCCGGCAGTCGTGGGCGAACCTGGTCACGATGCATCAGCGCCACCACGCCGACTCCGAAAGCCGCGACGAGAAGCGTCATGGCGAGAAGCTCTTCCCCGGTCAGGAGCTGCAAGGCAGCGGCCACGCCGGCGAGGGCTCCGGCCACCACGGGATTCATTCGGCGGCGCACGAGGATCTCGTGGCCCAGCAAGAGCGCGACCGGTGGGAACAGCGCGACCACGACATGAGGGTGGCCCAGCGCCTGCGCGATGAGCGCCGGGCTGAATCCATAGAGGAGGCCGGCGATGAAGCACGCAAGCCCGCTGTCTAGGAAGCGCCGCGCGGCCAGGAATGCAAACCAGGCTGAGAGCGCGATGCCTGCGGTGATGAGGAGGTTGTAGGCGACGACCGGACCGAAGGCGGCCGTGACCGGCCAGAGAAGAAGAGACGGAAAGATCATCGACGTGTTCCACATGAGGTTCACGCCGGCTGGATAGGAAAGGTGGTCGGTGAAGAGCGGGTTGTGCCCCTGGGCGAGCTCGTGCGGGAGCCATCCGAGATACCAGACGAACAGCTTGGGGTCCTTGGGCGTGCCGATCAGTGACCCGGCCGGGTCGACCCACGTGCTGGAAAAGAGCCCTGCCGCGATCAGCAGATAGATGAGGAGGGCGCGCTTCAAATGCCGGGGGTCGAGGCGACGACCAAACCGTCCGGAGTCCGCCGAACGCCCCGCACGCCGGGCAGCAGCATGATCAACACGCTCGGCACGGCCAGCAGAATGGCGGCACCCACCAGCGTGGCCTGGATCCCGATGTGGTCGGCCACGGGACCGCAGATCGCGAATCCGGCCGGCATCGCGATCAGGGACACCACCCAGTCGAACGAGTTCGCGCGCGCGAGGACCTCTCTCGGCATGAGCTGCGGGACGGTGGCGTTCCACACCTCGTTGAGGAAGGTCAGGCCGGCGAACCCGAGCACGCCCGTCGCCATGATCACGACGATCGGTGAGGGCCCAATCAGAGCCAGGGGCTGAAGGGCCGACAGCGTCAGGGCGAGGTTGGCCACGACGAGCGGACGGCGCGGCACCACCCGCAACGCGATCAGGCCGCCGATGACGGAGCCGGCGCCCATCGACGCTCCGATCAGACCCCAGGCGGACGCGCCGCCCAGGTGCTCCTTGGCGACGATGGGTCCGAGGACGAAGAACGCCGCAATGGCGAAGTTCCACAGCGCGTGCGAGCAGAGATTGATCAGGTACCAGGTCCGGCTCGACACGGCGCGCCAGCCTGCGGCCAGCTCCGCGAAGAAGCTCGTCTGCTCCTTGGGGGGCATCGGCGGCACGCGCAGCATCGCGAGCGAGAGGGCGCTGACGGTGAACGTGACCGCGTCGATCCTTCGAGTGAGCCCCATGAGGGCGTTGGCCTGCTGCAGGTGCGCCGCGCTCACCGTCTGAGGCACGAGCGCCCCCGATGCCGGCATGAAGAACGCCGAGGCGGCGCCATCCGCGACCGAGAGCACGATCAGCGTCCACAGCTGCGCGTGGCCGGTGAGGAGCAGCACGGCGATCGTGAGCTCGGCGACCGCGCGGATGCTGTCCGACGACAGCATCACGAGCTGGCGCGGAAGGCGGTCCGCCCACACGCCTCCGATGGGGAGCAGCACCACACGTGCGGTGGTCGACGCCGCCAGGACCAGGCCGAGCGCGCTCGCCGAGTGGGCGATCTGCAGCGTTGCGAACGCGAGCGCGACCGGGGTCAGCGCATCGCCCGCCGCCGAGACAGCCTGGCCGGTCCACAGGTAGCGAAAGTTGCGTTCGGCCAGCGGGGTCAAGGCCCTGGGCAGCTTCACGTATGGATTCTCTCCGGTTCCGGCAATTAGAGGCTTGACAGCCGCCGTGGCCTATGCATACTACGCATGCATACTGAGTATGTGTAACAAGGATCTTGTCGCTTAAGTACGGCCTGCTGGGACTCCTCGTCGAGGAGCCGCTGCATGGCTATGAGGTGAAGAACCGTTTTGAGGCGATGCTGGGTGGGACCTGGGAAGTCAATATCGGCCAGGTCTACACGACGCTCCAGAGGCTGGAGCGCGACGGGCTCGTTCGGCCGGCGGGCGAGCGTGGTGATCGGGGCAAGCTGCTGTACGAAATCTCCGACTCGGGGCGAAAAGCGCTCAACGAGTGGCTCGCTCAACCGGAGTCGGGTCCCCAGGAGCTGCGCGAGGACATCTACGTGAAGCTGCTCCTCGCTGCTCGATTGGCAAACGGCGACCTCGGCCCGCTTCTCAGCCGTCAGAAGCGGGCGTACCTGCAGCGACTGCGGGATCTCAACCAACTCGAGGCGCGAGCGAAGAAGGACGGACGCACCGACCTCGCGCGCCTCGTGCGCGGCGCATTACTTCATACGGAGGCTGACATCAAATGGATCGACGAGCTTTCAGAAACGGGCATCTCTGGGGAGTCGGAATGAGCGAGCTGGTGCGGCTGAGTGACATCACGAAGGTGTACCAGGGCGGCGTGACCGGCGCCGTGAACGGCGTTTCGCTCACTGTCGAAGAAGGCGAGTTCACCGCAGTGATGGGTCCGTCGGGCAGCGGCAAGTCCACGCTGTTGAACCTCATCGCGGGCCTCGACCGGCCCACGTCCGGCAGCGTCACGGTCGCGGGCTCGGATCTCGGGCGGATGAGCGAGGCGGCGCTTGCGCGGTTCCGTCGCGACCGCATCGGCTTCGTGTTCCAGTTCTTTCACCTGCTTCCCAACCTGACAGCGCTCGAAAACGTGCTCATCCCGGCGCAGCTGAAGAGCACTACGAGCGCCGAAGCCAGTGGCCGCGAGCTGCTGGATCAGCTTGGGATCGCGGAAGTCGCCGATCGTTACCCGGCCAAGCTGAGCGGAGGCCAGCAGCAGCGCGTGGCGATCGCACGCGCTTTGATCAACAAGCCTTCGCTACTTCTGGCTGACGAGCCGACTGGCGCGCTCGACACCCGGAGCGGTGACCAGGTCATGGAGCTGCTGATGCAGCTGCACCGGAGCGGGCAGACGATCCTGCTGGTGACGCACGACGCGAAGCTCGCCACGCGCTACGCGGCGCGGGTGATCAGCGTCCTCGACGGCAAGATCGTTGACGACGCGAGGCTCGAGACTGCCGAACGCGCGGCCGCGGACGTGATCCGGGTGCGCGGCGAGGAGGCGAGGCCATGATCGCGGTTGTCCGCAAGGCGCTGGCGGACCTTCGCCGCCGCCGCCTCCAGGCGGCCGTCATCTTCCTGACGGTGTTCCTGTCGATGGCTGCGGGCACGATGGCCGTCACGTTGATGTCGCAGACGCGCGACCCGTACCAGGCGGCATTCGACAAGCAGCGGGGCGCCCATCTCCAGATCGCCTACAGCGCCACCACCGACCTGCAGCTGCTGGCCAAAACGCCGGCCACCGTCGGCGCCGCTTCATCTGGAGGTCCATACCCGGTCTCCAACATCCAGTTCAAATTCGGCGACCGGAAGTTTTTCGTCGACGCGATCGGCCGCGACAACCCGGGCGGGCCCGTCGAGGTCCTCAACGTGACGTCCGGGCGCTGGGCGCGTGCCAACGATGAGATCGTCTTGACGCGATCGTTCGCGGAGCTCAACAAGATCTCGGTCGGGGACCGCGTGAAGGTGGTGAGCGTTGCCCAGGCGCCGAGCCTGACGGTGGTCGGCGAGGTGGTCGACATCGACGAGGGAAGCGCAGACCTGAGCAGCCAGCGTGCGTGGGTGACCTCGGCCACGGTGCCGGCGCTGTCGACGCCGGATTCGGCGTTTTACCTGATGGATTACCGGTTCGCCGGCGACCCGACCAGCGCACAGCTTCAGGGTTACATCGAACGCCTTCGGGCAAGCCTTCCACCGGGAAGCATCACCGGTTCGCTCAACTACATCCTCGTCCGCAGCATCTTCAACATCACCAACCAGATCCTCACCGGCGTGCTGAGCGCGTTCAGCGTGTTCGCGCTGGCCGCAACGATCGCGATCGTCGCCACGCTGGTCACCGGAATCGTGATTTCCGCATACCGCGAGATCGGGATCATGAAAGCGATCGGCTTTACGCCGACGCAGGTGGTCGGGGTCTTCGCTCTCCAGATCGTGATCCCGGCGCTGGTCGCTTGCGTGCTGGGGATACCGGTGGGCACGCTCATAAGCCAGCCGCTCCTGGCGAACAGCTCGCACGCCCTGGGACTTTCGTATGAGCCGACGTTCTCCATCGGGCTGGATGTGCTCCTACTCGCATCCGGCGTGCTGGTCGTGGCAATCGCAGCCACAGTGCCGGCTCTGAGGGCAGGTCTCCTGAAGCCGATCGCGGCCATCGCCAAAGCGGCGGCGCCGCGCGGTACCGGCGGCCGGCGGCTGCGGAGCGCTGCCGCGCGCGCACGGCTGCCCAGGCCGGTTGTCCTCGGCATCGGCGACGCGTTCGCGCGGCCGCTCCGGGCCGCCCTGACGCTGATCACCGTCCTCCTCGGAGTCGCAACGGTGGTTGTGGCGATAGGCTTGCCCCGCAGCTTCCTGCTCATCAACAACAGCGAGACCGGCGCCGGCAACTACCAGGTCGTGGTCAATCGAACCGGCGCGTTTGCAGATGCGGACGCCATGCGGATCCTCAACGCGCAGCCGGAGACTGCACGCGTGGTGGCGGTCGGCGGCAAGAATGTGACGATCGCGGGTCTGGCCGACCCGGTCAACACGCAATTGTTCCGGGGCGACTCGTCGCGGCTCGGCTACCTGGTCATCGCTGGGCGCTGGTACTCGGCGCCTGGCGAGGTTCTCGCGCCGGCCGGCCTGCTTCACGACGCCCATCTCAAGATCGGCGACAGCTTCACCGGGACCGCCGACGGCCAACCCCTGCAGTTCCGCGTGGTCGGCGAAACCTACGACATCAACAACCTGGGCCATTCGATGTTCATGGACATCGCGACCATGGCGTCCGTCAAGCCTGCAGTGGAGCCGTATCGGTACGCGGTCACATTGGTGCCGGGCGCTGACGTTTCCGCTTACGTGCGGCGGGTCTCAGCGCTGGAGCCGGATCTGCTCGACGTGCACGCGGCCGACAACTCCATCATCGCGCCGGTGAAGATCATCGACACCGTGCTTCTGGTCATCGCCGCGGTGCTGGCGCTGATCGGAGTCGGCGGGGTTTTCAATACGTTGCTTCTCAACACGCGCGAGCGGATCCAGGACACCGCCACCCTGAAAGCGCTGGGCATGAGCCCGCGGCAGGTGATGGTGATGGTGGCGGCATCAGCCGGGCTCCTGGCCCTGGTCGGGGGGTTGATCGCGATGCCGGTGGGCCTCTCGCTACATCACGTGCTCAACGATGTGATCAGTAGCTCCGCGGGCAACGACACTCCGCCTTCGGTCTACGCCGTATTCAATCCGTTGGAGCTGGTGCTGATCCCGCTGCTGGGAGTGGTGGTGGCCGTCGCGGCGGCGCTAATTCCCGGACGCTGGGCGGCGCGCACCAACGTGGTCGAGGTTCTGCATTCGGAATGAACGACCTCGAATGGCGCAGAGTCGGTCGGGCGTCCGCTTGGGCTTATGGCGGCCTCGTAATGGTGGGCGGGGTCCTCGTTACGGTCGTGAGCGTCGGCATCCCGCCGACCGAGCCGGACCTCGCGAAGCACTACAGCTACATACGCGAGATATGGCCCGGACTCTACGTCTCGTTCCTGCTTTTCACGGCTGCGTTTCTGAGCCTGGTTCCTCTCGGGCTTGCGCTGCGGGAATTCTTCGGGCGCAGCGCACGCAGCGAGCTGCTCTACGCGTCATTCCTTGCCGCCGCGATTCTCGGTGTCATCTGGATGCTGGTCCAGGCCGGCTCGGCTCAGACTGTGGCGCGCGACAGCGCGGGCCTGTCGACGCAGGACCTCAACGTCCTCGGCGCTTCGTCGAGCATCTGGTCGGGCGTGATCAACTGGCTGCAGCGCGGCTTTCTTTTGTTCGCGGGCCTCGGAACTTACTGGACCGGCCGGATTGCCTTGCGGCAGCGCTCGATGCCTCGCGGGCTCAGGTGGGTCAGTCTGCTGATGGCGGTTGTTTTCGCGCTGGGCCTCGCGAGCCTCGTGCCGCGCGATCTCGGCGTTCCGCTGCCGGACTCCGTGGGCTCCCTAGTCATCGCGCTGGGCGGACTACTGGCTCTCATCTGGGCCGCCTGGCTGGGGTGGGAGCTGGGCCGAGTGAGCTGACGGACCGGGTCGGCGGGATGGGCCTGGCGTTACCTCATATGGAGGTGCAGCCCAGATGACCAATGTCGTGATCGACGTCGTGATCTTGCTCGTGCTCGTCGCCATCGCCGTCTCGACGGCACGCGCATGGCGTGTACGGCCGGTTCGTCCCAATCCGCTACCGGCGGAAACTCGGAGCCGATACGTGGCGGCTTGGGAGCGAATCGAGAAGCGATTCATGGATGCGCCGGAAGACGCGGTACAAGAAGCCGACTCCCTGGTGACCGTGATGCTTGGCGAACAGGGCCATGCGGTGGCCGGCGATCGCTTGCCGCCCAGGCTTCGCGAGGCTCGACGCGAGTTCGCGCGAGGGCAGAAGCGTCACCGGACCGAGGACCTGCGACGGGCGTTGCTCGATTACCGCGCTGCGTTCGTGCACATGATCGGCCCTGAACGTGCGGAGCCATTCGCCGAGGGACGACGAGAGACCGCGTAAACCCTCTTTCAGCCTTCGATGAAGGTGTTGGCCGTCTCCTGGATCCGGCCGGGTGCACGCGCGGACAGGTAAATGAAAAGGATGACCCCTATCGCCAGCCAGGCGATCACCACCCAGGGTGCCGCGTTGGCCGGCGCGGTCAGGCCCGCGATCCCAAGGCCGCCGAAGTCGATGCCGAAGGCGGCTAAGAGAACTGGGACGAAGATCAAGATGCCGAGGATCGGGACGATCACGTTGAAGAACGGGTTGAGCTCGTCACGATGCTCGCGCACATAGAAGACGAGGTTGCTCAGATTGGTCAGGATGTAGATGAGGACGATGACGATCGTCGCGACCGTGCCGAGAAGGGCGAAGGCGTTGAGCGGCCCGCTCAGCGCGAATCCCAGAATCAAAGCGACCGCTATGCCGAGTGCGCCCTGCACGTGCACGGCGACGTATGGAGTCTTGTAGCGCGGATGCACCTGGGCTAAAGCCCGCGGTAGGATGCCCACGCGGCCGAGCGCGTAGCCGACCCTGGTCGCGGCGTTGGCGCCGGCGTTGGAGTTGGCGAAAGCGCTGTTGATGATGGCAAGCAGCACCAGTATCGACAGCGGACCCCATACCTTCGAGGCGAGCCCGTCCCACGGGTCTCCGCCGTTGAAGGCGAAGAAGCCGTTGGTCGGATCGGCTGCGACATTGGGGCCGAAGTAGACCATCGCCCCGTAGTAGCAGACGAGGTAGAAGAGGCCGATGAGCACGCAAGACAGGATCACGGCGCGGGGCAGAGTGCGGCGCGGGTCTTTTGTCTCCTCGGCCAGCGGCACTGAGGCCTCGAAGCCGATGAAGGCCAGCACCGTGTACACCATGCCGGCGAAAACCGAGCCCAGTCCATGTGCGTTGCCCGTATTGGGACTGAACACGCTCAGCGTGTTGTGGGATCCGGCGGCGACGATCAGCGTGATGGCGAGGGCGAGGAAGACGACGATCTCGAAGGCGCCCATCGCGACTCCCGCCTCGGTGGAGATGCGCACGCCCCGGTAGACGAGGAACCAAACCCCAATGCCGGCGGCCGCCGCAAACGGCGCCCAGAGCCACGTTGGAGTGTTGAAGTGGTTTGTGAGGAACACGCCGATAACGTTTCCGAAGATCAGGTAGAGAAGCGGCGCCACAAGTGGCTCGGCGAGCATGAAACCCCAGGCCACGAAGAAGCCGGCTGTCGGGTGGAGGCCACGCGCGCTGTATGTGTAGAGCCCGCCTGCCGAGGGCAGGTGGCGAGCCAGCTGGCCAATGCTGATCGCGACCAGGAGGCAGGCGACCAGGGCCAGGAGGACTGCCAGTGGTGTGGCCCCGCCGGCGTAGGTGACCGCGAAGATGATCGAGAACGCCACGGCGGCAGCCGGGGCCATGTGGGTGATGGACTGGAAGAGGACCGGGGCGAGGCCAATCGCGTCCTTCTGAAGAGTGCCCGCCTGCTGAGAACCACTAGCCATGTGACCCCCTCCTGTGGCGGCTGCCGAAGTTCAGCGAATCGTAAGGTGAGTTTGCCTTGAGTGGCGCGTCAAATAATCCGTCTCAAATGGTGACGGTGGCGGACGTGCGGCGGTTTGCGATGACGCTGCCGCGTACCACCGAGGCGCTCGTGGGCGGTCGCGTCAAGTTTCGCGTGGGGCGCATCGTCTATGTGTCGTTCTCTCGAGACCAGACCGTGATGGGATTCGGATTTCCGAAGGAGCAGCGGAACTGGCTCATCGGCGGGTCGCCCGACAAGTTCATGCTGCCGGAGAAGGGTGACCTCCGGTACCACTGGGTGCTCGTCCGGATGGATGCGATCGACGAAACGGAGATGCGTGAGCTCGTGCTCGATGCGTGGCGGATGTGCGTGCCCAAGCGGGTCGCGGCCGTGTATGACGAAGTGGCCGACCTGAGTTCCCACAATTAGTGCCTGGGGAGGAGAATCGCGAAATGAAACCAACACTCGACTATCTCCTGGTGGAAGACGCGCTACCGGCCGCGATCATCACTCTCAACCGGCCGCAGCAGCTGAACCCTCTTTCCACCGCACTGATGAAAGAGCTGACCTCGGAGCTCGAGCGGCAGAGCCAGCGGCCCGAGGTGCGCGCCATCGTGTTGAAAGGAGCCGGTCGGGCGTTTTCGGCGGGGCACGACCTCAAGGAGATGATGGATCGGAGCCTGGATGAGGAGCGCGACATCTTCGCTGTCTGCAACAGGCTGATGGCCACGGTGCAGGCGGTCCCGGTTCCGGTGATCGCTGCGCCACATGGGATCGCCACCGCTGCGGGATGCCAGCTCGTCGCCACCTGCGACCTCGCGATCGCAAGCGATGACTGTCGCTTTGCGACTTCGGGGGTTCGATATGGATTGTTCTGCTCGACACCTGGCGTGGCGGTGGCCCGCAACGTGGGCCGCAAGAACGCTCTCGAGATGCTCCTGACAGGGCGATTTGTAGACGCTTCGACTGCTGAAAGATGGGGTCTGATCAACCGCGCGGTGCCGCTCGAGCGGCTCGATGTGGAGGTCATGGCTCTGGTTGAAGAGCTCGCTCAGCTCAGCCGTTATGCCTTGGCCATCGGCAAGGAGGGCTTCTACCGGCAGGTGGAAGAGAAACAGAGCGAGGCTTACCGATTGATGGCGGAGGCGATCGCGTGCAACGCGATCGCGCCTGACGGTCGGGAAGGGATGGCCGCCTTCGCTGAGAAGCGAGCGCCGGTCTGGGAGAAGATCTAGGTCACGCGCTATCAGACGTGCGAGCCCTTAAGTGACACAATGGCCCTCGGAGACCCCCCACGAAGCCGCTTGCGGACGAGGCCCGTTCGGCGAGCGTTGGCGCGCGTCCCGCCCGGCCTCTGACCCGGCGCGAGCAGGAAGTCGCCACTCTCGTCGCGGACGGCTTGACTAATCGGGAGATTGCGCAAAAGCTCTTCATCAGCGCGCGCACGTCCGAGTACCACGTCGAACAGATCCGCAACAAGCTCGGCTTTCATACTCGGAGTCAGATCGCTGCCTGGGCCGCGGCCGCGAATGGGAACGCGGCGCCTGCGACCCGCCCGATGGCGGCCGGGGCGGCATCACGTCTCGAACCAAGGGCGAGGGCGAACCGGATGGTCGCGCTTGGCTTGCTGGGGGCGCTGGTGGCGACCGTGGGTGGTGCAATGTATCTCATCACCCGTCCGGCGTCCCAAGGCCCGAATGCTCTCGAGACTGTGGTCCAACTGGACGCGAACAATGGACGGGTCCTTGCCACCGTGCCGAACGACACCCATGGCAGCGCACTCGCCACCGGCGACGGGTCGGTTTGGGAAATCAGCTACGGCGACGGCACGCTCCTGAAGATCGACAACACAACACGGGCTGTCGTCGGGCACTTTCGAGTCCCTGGCAATGCTCCGCCGGTCGGAGTCGCCGTGGGCCCGGAGGCGGTATGGGTCACCACGGCGTTTGGGGAGGAGTCGTTGGAGCGGTTCGATCCGAAGACCGGCCGTTGGCAACCGCCAACTCGCCTCGCCAGCGGCCTGGAAGGCGTTGCGTATGGGATGGGCGCTGTCTGGGTCGCAGACAAAGACGACGACCTTGTCTTTCGGGTCGACCCAGCGACAGACATCGTGACCGCACGTATTCCCGTCGGCGAAGGGCCCGAGGGGATTGCGGTGGGCGCTGGAGCAGTTTGGGTCGCCAATGCGGTCGGCAGGAGCGTTTCCCGAATCGATCCTGGGTCGGCGACGGTTACGGCAACCATCGGACTGACGAGCGTGCCGAGCGCCATTGCAGCCGGTGAGAATGCCGTCTGGATCGTTAGCGAAGCGGGCAATCGATTGATCCGAATCGACCCAGCCACGGACGCGGAGGACGGGGTCGATTTCGGAATCGGTCCGTCAGCGGTCGCCGCGCGTGGTCAATCGGTCTGGGTGGCCGAGGGCGCCTCGGGACATGTTTCACGTATCGACGCTGAGAGCCTCAAGGCCCTGGCCACTATGTCTGTCGCCGGAACCGTGGATGGCATTGCCACAGATGGCCATTCGGTCTGGCTGACCAGCCATGTGTTGAGCGATCCTCCGGCGGCAGAATCAGCATTGCCACGGGGCGGCACCCTGCGCGTGGCAGTGCCGATCTGGGAACCCTCTGAGCTGGCCAGCTCAACGGCGAAAGACGATGCGCTGGATCCACAGGTTAGTGGCGGCACGCTCGATTCCAGCGAGATCCTGCGGTGCTGTCTGGTCCGAACCCTGACCTCCCACGTCGGCATGAACTATCGCGAGGGCGGCGCCGTGCTTCGACCGGACCTTGCGTTGGGGTTCCCGAACCAGTCCGCGGACGGCCTCACGTGGACATTTCGGATCCGGCCCGGCGTCAACTACGCCCCACCGCTGCAGCGAACCGAGATCACCGCCGCGGATTTCATCCGCTCACTTCAGCGTGATGCTCGGCTCGCGCAATCGACAACCTACTCGGTGATCACAGGTTATGACGCGTACGCGCATGGCGGCGGCAATCCGACCTCGATATCCGGACTCGAGGCACCGGACCGCTACACGCTGGTTGTCCATCTCGACCACGTGGCTACGGACCTGCCCGCGCGATTTGCGCTGCCGGAGAGTGGTCCGATCCCACCGAGTCCGGTCGATTTGAACGCGCCGTTCGGCGTCGCGACCGGCCACGACAGCGGATACGGGCGTTTCCTCGTGTCGTCTGGGCCCTACATGATCGAAGGGAGCGCCGAGGTCGATTTCTCACAGCCTGCAACTCAACAACAGCCGACGAGCGGGTTCCATCCGGGCCGCACGCTGGTGTTGGTTCGCAATCCATCATGGAGACCCGCCCTTGACCATCTGCGGCCGGCGTATCTGGGTCGGCTTCAATTCGCGATGGGGATGTCCGACGATAAGGCGGCCGAGCTGCTGGATGGCGGCCTGGCGGATCTAATCCTGCACGGTGCACCTCCGCCGCAGGTGATGCCATGGCTGATCCAGAAGTTCGATGCCAACCCACGTCTTGGCCAGGTCCAGGTCAACGAGCGGGATTTCCAGCGGGCGATCGAGATGAACCTGGCAATTCCGCCGTTCGATGATGTCCACGTGCGTAGGGCGGTGAACTATATCCTCGACAAGCGCGCCCTTATCGATGCACATGGCGGCGGTCGGACCGGCGCCATCATGTCGCACTACAACATCGACAGCCTCGAAGACGGCGCTCTGAGCGGCTACCGGCCGTACGGGACGCCTGATGACATGGGCAGCATCGAGCTCGCCATGAACGAGATGAAGCAGTCCCGATATGACCCGGCCCGCAGTGGAATGTGCAGCGCCTCAGTATGCAAGCACGTGCTGGCGGCAACGTTTCCCATGGGGACCACGCTGTTTCCGCGACTCTACGGGGGCTTTCCGCATCTGGGCGCCCTCATCTCGGGCGATCTGAGCAAGATCGGCATCACACTCGATGTAGAGAGCACTCGTGCCATCTCGGACCAGACTGGCAATCCCGCGGCCCGCATCCCGCTCGATCTGACTTTGGGTATCGGCGTGAACTGGATGAGTGCCTCGTCTGCCTTCTCTACCGATTTCAGCAGCCAGGCTGTTTCCGGATCGCTGGTCGGGGCGACATCCGATCAACTCCGCGCCTGGGGCTACAGCGTTGCCAGCGTTCCCAACATCGACAGCAGGATCGACGAGTGCATGCTCAGCAGCGAACGGCAGAACCAGTGCTGGATCGCGCTGGACATCTACGTGATGGAAAAGCTTGTTCCGATGGCGCCGTACTTGACGGAGAACGTGATCGATGTTGTGCCCAAGCGCGTGGTCCATTACTCATTCGACCAATCGTCAGATGAGGCTGCGCTGGATCAGATCGCGGTCGCCGGATAAGTGACAGGCGCACGCGCGAGCGC
This sequence comes from Actinobacteria bacterium 13_1_40CM_66_12, assembly GCA_001917895.1. Next base: position 1,556 of record MNEW01000027.1, on the reverse strand, counting down.
CTCTCGCCATACGCGCTTCAACCGCGAGGGGGGTACCCGCTGGGGCGTGCCTCCTATTGCCGATCCCGGGAAGAGGTCCAGAGTTGGCGCTTGCCCTGCTGGCCGGAGGCAGTCCGCTGGGAGAAAAAGTACAGCGTGGTCCCGTCCCATGAGAGCGCTGGGCCGCCGTCACCGAATCCACTGTTCAGTCCCTCAACCAACTCAGGGACGGACCAATCCTCCGTCGACGTATCCGCGCGTGTCGACACCCACAGGTTTTCCATAGGAAGACCGGAGTAGGTCAGACCCCCATGGCGATTGGAGGTGATGTACATCTCAAGGCCGTCCCGCCGGATCGCGGTCCGGGTGTCGCGTGACCACGTGTGCGGTGGATCCCCAGCCTGCGGAATCGCATTCAGCGCAGGCACGATCTGGCCGGGGCCGAAGCTGCCGTCCGCATTCTGGAAGCTGACATGGATGTCGAAGTCCTGGTCAGGCTGTCCAAAGACGCCTTTTCCCGCGAAACGCGTGAAGTAGAGGCGAGGGTGGCCCGCTTCATCCTCGAAGTAGGTTGGCCCGGCCTCGGCAGCAACCGCTGTGTTCAGCTGCCCCGGGACCAGGGCTGGAGCCTGCCAGCCAAAATCATCACCCTTGTCTTTCCGGAACGCGAAGTACAGGTCACCCGGACGACCGTTCCCTAGGCGGTCGCTATTGAAATAGATGAAATGACGACTCGGCGCCAGATTCGGCACGCCCGTCGTCGCACCCGCGGAGTTGAGCGAATCGACCGAGTCTGGACTGCCCCATTGGGAATCCAGAGACGCCCGCCGCGAGACCCAGATCTCGGTCAGGGGTGGCGCGCTGCGGTCTGTGGTGAAGAACAGGCTGAGGCCGTCCTTGGAGATGCCCGGGTGGAAATCGCCGTGGGTTGAGGCCAACTCCTCGATAGGAGCGGGCGGGCTCCATGGCCCAAAGGGTCCCATCGGCTCATCGAACGGCCCTTCATCCGCGGCGACCACGATCGGTCCGAGCCATGGAATGGCGATGGCAAGGCCACCGAGGGCGCCGGCTGCCTTCAGAACGTCCCGGCGGCTAAGCCTGATGTCTTGCATGACGACCTCCCTTATCCTCCGGCACTGTTGATGCTGAAGGTGGCGCCAGCGTATGGACCGTTCTCGTTTTACGCCCTCGGAAAACTACCGGTCTTTGGTGGCTTGCAGATATTCGCGATGCTCAGCGCGAGCCTGGCGTCGAACCGGAGCTCAAGAAGAAGATGAGCGGGCGACTGCAGATTGGGGCTGGTGGATCCGAGGGGATTCGAACCCCTTACCTCTTGAGTGCGATTCAAGCGCTCTCCCAATTGAGCTACGGACCCACGTGCTCTAGTAGGTGAGGGAGAGGCCAGTATAGCCGGGGAACAATCGCGCCCTGCCGGCCGATTCCTATACTCGCGAAATGTCGTTCCTCTTCAAGAGCAGGCGCGTGCCGGAAGGCGTCGACGTGGCCCGCATCCCGCCCGGCCAGACCCTCACCGCCCCCGACAAATGGCCGCTGCTCAGCTTCGGGCCCACTCCCAA
>MNEW01000048.1:5929-18956 GCA_001917895.1 Actinobacteria bacterium 13_1_40CM_66_12 | reverse complement strand
GTAGGTGGCGTCAAATCCACCCACGTCATCGGTCGGGTCGGCCTCGGCAAACCCGGCGGCTTGCGCCTCACGCACCGCGTCGTCGAGAGCAAGGCCCGCGCTCGCCATGCGGCCGAGGACGTAATTCGTGGTGCCGTTGATGACGGCCGACACCCGCTCGATGCGGTTGGCCTGCAGATCGGTTCGGAAGGTGCTGATGAGCGGGATCCCGCCTCCGACCGCCGCCTCGAAGTAGACATCGACGTTGCGTTCGGCGGCGAGGTCGAGCAGCTCGGGCCCGTGCTTTGCCATCACCACCTTGTTGGCGGTGACGACGTGCTTGCCGGACTTGATGGCGCGCTCGAGATATCCGCGCATCGGCTCGTCGCCGCCCGCCACCTCGACCACGATGTGAATCGCGGGGTCGTCGACGATGTCTTGAGGGTCCGTGGTCAGCAGCTCAGGCGCAACGGTGACCGCCCTGGGCTTCTTGACATCGCGCACGAGCACGCGGCGCAAGCACAGCTCGATCCCGGCCCTCCGGGCGAGCTGCGGCTGCCACGTGAGCAGTCGCTCCGCGACCTGGCCGCCGACGGTGCCGAGCCCGATGAGCCCGACATTGAGTGAGCTGGGGGCCATGGGTGTGTATTGTCCCCGCGATGACCCTCGTGCTGCGTGAAGCGGACGTGAGGCAGGTCGTGGACATGGACGCCGTGATCGGCGCCGTCGAGAGCTCGATGCGCGAGCTCGGCGAGGGCAACGCCCAGAACGAGCCCCGCCGCCGCGTGTTTGCTCCGGGCGGGCTGCTCAACGTGATGTTCGCGTCTTATCCCGCGGGAGGCTATACCGGTCTCAAGGCCTACACGATCGGCGGCGGCAGGGTGCGCTTTCTGGTCACCGCCTTCGCGCTCGACGGGAGCTTGCACGCCCTGATCGAGGCCGACTTGATGGGGACGTTTCGCACCGGCGCGGCGAGCGCGGTGGCGGCGAAGGCGCTGCGTCCGCACGCCCCGGTCACGGTTGCGATCATCGGCACCGGCCATCAGGCGACCACTCAGGTGTTGGCTCTGTCTCGCGTATGCGAGATCCGGGAGCTGCGCGCGTTCAGTCGCGAGCCACAGCATCGAGCGGCGTTCGTACGCGATCGGGAGGCTGCGCTGGGACTGCACGCCGTTGCCTCGGAATCTGCCGAAGCCGCGGTGCGCGGCGCCGACATCGTCGTCACCATGACCACGAGCGCCGAGCCGGTGCTCGAGGCCGCCTGGGTCGAGCCGCACGCCCTCGTCATCGCGGCGGGTTCCAACTTTCCCAACCGCACGGAGATCCCGATCGACCTGGTGACGCGGGCCCAGTCCGTCGTGGTCGACCAGCTGGCAACCGCCCGACTCGAGAGCGGCGACCTCATCCAGGCTCAAGCGAGCGGCCGGTTCGATTGGGGGCGCGTGACCGAGCTGGGCTCGGTCCTCGCGGGCAAATGGCAGGCCCCCGACCAACCGGGCATCACGCTGTTCGAGTCGCACGGCCTGGCGCTATGGGACCTCGCCGCAGCCTCTGTCGTCATCCCTGCCGCGCGAGCGAAAGGACTGGGCCAGGAGGTCGCCTTCTTCTCGGCGTAACAAACAGCCATGCATGAACGTGTATTTATTGGATGGCACGCGGGTTCGCGCTAGGGATCCTGATCCTGGCGGTGGCGCTGATTTCGGTTCTGGTCTTCAGCCCGTCCGGCCAGCACATGAAGGGCGTGGTTCCGACTTCCCTGCCCTCGTCACCATTGCTGCACGACTACGGACCCGTGCCGGCGGGTGTTCCGGTCCTGTACGGCGCGGCGCCGTCCAACCCGCAGTGGCTGACAGCGTTCGATTGGCAGGGCCACCCGCGCGGCACCGTGAAACTGGCTGCACCGCTTATGCACGAGCTAGTCCCTGAGCCGCATTGCTTCGTCCTCGAAGACCAGCAAACCTTTGACGAGGTCCTGTACGTCGATGTTCCCGGGCAACCGCCAAACAAGCGGGTTGGCGTCATCACGAACGAAGGCAGCCTCGGCCAGGTCGGTGTGGAGGCGGTCGAGTGCAACTTCCAACGCAACTTCGCGATCGCGGTCCGAGCCGGCCTCGGCCTTTCGACTGATTCGTGGGCGGTGCGCCTTTCAGACGCGGCGCTGCTCGGCCACTGGTCGTATGACTCCACGCTCAACGTCGTTCCCTCAAGCGACGGATCGTTGATCGCCGAGAACGGGGCCAACGGTGGCGTGACCAGGATTCGGAGCATGCCGGACGGGGCCGTCGTCAAGAGCCTGCCCCCGGTCGATGCGGTCGACGGGTTCTCGGACGACAACCGGTTCGCGGTGATCGGGCCGGTTGTCTCGGTCGCTCAGATCCGCGTGATCGACTGGCGCACCGGCAACGAGGTCTGGCACAACGGCGGCTCGGGTTGGGCGATGCGGGTGGCCGTCAATCCCGGGACAGGCGACGTGGCGATCGCGATCGGCACCGACGACCAGTACCGCAATCTCGGCCAGGACTACACCTACCCGCTCGTCATCGTTCGCGCTGACGGTTCCGCGACCGAAATTCCTGGCAAGTACGCCTGGGTCTTCCCGCCCTACGCCGACGGTTACTACCCCTACAAGGGCGGGCCGCCCTAGCCGTGCTTAGTGCAGGTTCGAGGGCACCGGCTGCGGTCCGAGGGCTCCGATCTGGAGGGCGGAGCCGAGCAGGTAAGCCGCGATCAGGATGACGATCAGCGCCGCGCTGGCGGCGGTGTAGAGGAGCCACGCCGGCGGTCCGGAGTTGGCGAGCCGGATGAGGACGTCGGACCAGTCGGGACCGCGACGGGGATTCCACGACTCGACCGTGTCCCGGATCATCCGGCCCAGGTCGTCTTCTGAGGGTGTACGAAACCCTCCCGGTGTGGGTTTATCTTCCACGTAGGGCACCTTCACTACTCGAACGCTCCGGCCCAAGATCCTGATCGCTGCCGATTGATTTCCTCATGATCGCCACCGCTTTTGCGATCCGGGAAGCCACCGTCCCTGGAGGAACCCCAAGCACCGAGGCGATCTCCTCGCGGGTCAGCCCGTCGTAGTAGTGAAGGACCACCGCCGCTCGGAGCTTCGGGCTCAGGGTGGTTAGCGCCTTGGTGACGACGTCCCGCGCCTCAGCGCGGTCGTACTCCCGGCGGTCGGGCGCGATGTAGAGGCGGGCGGGCAGCACTCGCGCTAGCTTCTGCCGGCGCAGATAGGAGATCGCGAGGTTGATGCCGATGCGGCGGAGCCAGGCGCCGGGCGGGGCCGTCGGCGTGTACCGGTGGCGCGCCCGGTAGGCGCGCACGAACGTTTCCTGCGTCAGGTCCTCGGCGGCGGCCGTCTCCAGGACGACGCCCCGGATGGACCGAAAGACCGAAAGGTACTGCTGGTCGTAGAGCTGCCGGAACTCGGTCGCCGGGTCGAGCTCCCTCTCGTCCGTCACCCACCTAGTGTGATAGCTGGCACGGGGGCGAGCCCGCCTTAATCTTCGGTTTCGACCACCATGGCGTCCAGACCGCCCGATGCGATGTCGGCGGCATGCCCGATGGCAGCCTGGGCTTCTGCGCTCGAGGCCGCCTTGCCCAGCTCCGCCTGGTTCGGAAAATAAAGTTCGGCGATCCGGTGGTACGGCGCTTTCGATCCATCCATCAGCCCAACGACCTTGCCGAACTCGATCTTCGACATATGCGGGATTCGACGCGCCATATCGATGTGCTCTTGCTTGTACCGCCGCTCGAACTCTTCAATATCTGTTGGATGCCGGTAGGCGACGACCAACTTGAGCATCTCTAAGCCCTCCAAAAAAAGGGCGAACTACTCCGAAATGGTGGTGGGCGACCCGGGACTCGAACCCGGATGAGTTACCTCACACGCCCCTCAAACGTGCGCGTCTACCAGTTCCGCCAGCCGCCCGGCTGCGCCGGTTGATTCTACCGAAGGGACTCTGGATATAAGTACCCGCTGCAAGACTCGAACTCGCAACCTCCTGATCCGAAGTCAGGCGCTCTATCCATTGAGCTAAGCGGGCGCAAACCCATCCTAATTAGTAGTCCCAATCGCGCGTTTGGAGCGAAACGCGCGAAATGGCATTAGATGATTCGCGCGTTTGGCGCAAGCCGCGCGAAAAAACTTCCCGGGCGTACGATCCGTCCGATGGCCAGCGACGTCCCGGCTCCGCCCCCACCAGCTGCGCCTCCCCCGCCTCCCGGTCCGCCACCACAGCCTGGCCCTGGCGCGTCACGCGAAGAGTGGCGCGCATGGCGTCACCAGCAGCACGATTATTGGCGCCAGCAGCGCCACGCCGGCGACTGGTACGGGCCGTACCCCTGGGTAGGGCCGTGGAATTGGTGGGGAGGCGGATGGTTCTGGGGCGCGGCGCTGCTCGTGATCGGGGTCTTCTACCTGCTGCAGAACCTCGGCCTACTTACGCGGATTCCGGGCGACGTGCTGTGGCCGTTGCTGCTGATCCTTCTAGGGGCCTACCTGCTGTTGCGTCGCAGCCGCTGGGGGCCCTGACTCAGACCGCCACGACGTACCGCTGGTGGTTGAGCCCCCAAGCCGCATACCGCATCAGTCCGACCGCCCGGTAACGCCGCCGCCCCGCGCGTGTCTGCGCCGCCTCGATCGCCTTGCGTAGGTCGGCGGGAGTCTTGCCTGGAAACTCGGTGAAGGCGCGCCCGACGGCGTCGACTATGTGCGCGTCCGAGCAGCCAAGTTCGGCCGCACCCAGCCCCATGTTCAGCCGTCGAGCGAGCCTGTTGAAGACGTAGAAGCCGGGCGTAGCGTTCTCGACCTCGATGGCGTCGAAGGCCAGCTCGGCCGCGAGCCATCCGACCCCATGCACCGGGTTCCCGGTGCGGACCTGTCGCTGCGTGCGCCAGAACGGATGCGCGGCGATGGCGATTCCGCCTTGATCGTGGATGGCGTGGACGGTCGCCGCGGCGGACATTCCGGGCTTCACGCGATGCTCGAGGAACAGTCCGATGATGTGACCGTCGAGGCTCGACACCTCCTCGCCGACGACGACCTGAAGCTTCGACCGCCTCGCGGCATATTCCGCCGCGCGGAGCGCACCTTCGATGGTGTCGTGGTCCGTGACGGCCATCACATCGAGTCCGGCCAGACGGGCCGCGTGCTCGACCAGCTGCAAAGGCGTCGGCCAGCCATCGCTGGCGTCGGTGTGGGTGTGGAGGTCAGCGCGACCCCAGCGAGCCATAGGTGTGCATCCTACCCGGGCGGGGCTTACCATCCACCTCTTAGGACGCCGCCTCGTTACTACTCTTGCTGGAGGTTGGTCCGTGGAAGGCTTGATGCAGGACTACGAGCTCTCTTTGCAGCATGTGCTCTGGCGACTCGAGCGGCTGCACCAGATGAAAGAGGTGGTCACCAAGCAGGAGCAGGGTCTCCACCGCACCACCAACGGAGAACTGGTCCGCCGCATCAACCGCCTCGCCGGCGCGCTCAAGCGGCTAGGCATCAAGCCCGGCGATCGGGTGGCAACACTCGCCTGGAACAACTACCGGCACCTCGAGCTCTACTACGCCGTGCCTTGCATGGGCGCCGTCCTGCACACGCTCAACCTGCGTTTGTTTCCGCAGCACCTGGAATTCATCATCAAGGACGCCGAGGACAAGGTCTTATTCGTCGATCAGACATTGATCCCCATCCTCAAGCCGCTGACCGGAAAGATTCCGAGCATCAAGACCATCGTGGTCATGGGCAACGGAACGCCGCTGCCGGCGGACCATGGGCTCGGCGAGCTGCTCGACTACGAGACGTTGCTCGCCGCCGAAAGCGACGACTATGCATGGCCCAAGCTCAGCGAGCGCATGGCCGCGTCGATGTGTTACACGTCGGGCACGACCGGCAATCCGAAAGGGGTCGTCTACTCGCATCGCTCGCAGTTCATCCATACGATGGGCGTGCTGCAGGGTGGCAGCCTCGGCCTGACGGAACAGGACACCGTCCTCCCCATCGTGCCGATGTTTCACGCCAACAGCTGGGGACTGCCGTACGCCTGCGGCATGGCCGGCTGCAAGGTGCTGTTCCCCGACCGCTTCATGGGCGACGCCAAATCCATCGTCGATCTGGCCGAGCAAGAAGGCGCCACGTTCCTCGCCGGAGTGCCGACGATATGGATCAGCACATCCGCGTACTTGAAGGAGAGTGGGCGGCGCTTGCCGCTGGTCCGGACAGTGGTTTGCGGCGGCTCGGCCATACCCCGAGCCGTGATGGAGACGATGGACTCGCTCGGCCTCCGCATGCTCCACGCATGGGGAATGACCGAGACCTCGCCGCTCGGCAGCGTCGCCACGCCGCGCGCCGGCACCAAGCCGGAGGACGAGCTCGATGCGCGCCTTACCCAGGGCATGGTCGTGCCGGGAGTCGAGCTGCGAATATGCGACGTGGCCACCGGTGAGGAGCTTCCATGGGACGGCGTGGCGTTTGGCGAGATCCAGGTCCGAGGGCCGTGGATCGCGCGTGGGTATCACAACGGCTACGACCCCGGCAAGCTGACCGAAGACGGGTGGTTCCGCACCGGCGACGTCGCTAAGATCACGCCCGAGGGCTACATCGAGATCGTCGACCGCACCAAGGACGTCATCAAGTCGGGGGGCGAATGGATCTCATCCGTCGAGCTCGAAAACGCGATCATGGCCCACCCCAAGATCATGGAAGCGGCGGTGATCGGCCTCGTCCACCCGAAATGGGACGAGCGGCCGGTCGCATTCGCGGTCGCCAAGCCGGAGTTCAAGGGCCAGGTGACCCAAGAAGAGGTAATCGAGTTCCTCAGGGACAAGGTCGCCAAATGGTGGCTGCCGGACGAGATCCGCTTCATCGATGAGGTGCCGAAGACGTCGGTCGGCAAGTTCGACAAGAAAGTGCTGCGCGCCGGTGCGGCGCCGATCAAGGAAAACGCTGCTCCGGCGGCCAGGAAGTAGATCGTCAGATGGCAAGGACGGGCGTGCGCGAGCACCAGATCGGGCGAGACACCTTCCATTACAAGTGGGACAATTCGCTCCCACCCGCCGTCGAGATCGCGCCCGGTGACGTCGTGCGCTTCGACACCGAAGAGGTCACCGCCGGCCAGCTGAAGAAGGGCGATGACGCCTCCAAGCTGGGCGAGCTCGACTTCGATCGCCTGTATCCGCTGGGCGGCCCCGTCTACGTCAAAGGCGCGGAGCCCGGCGACGCCCTCGAGGTGGAGATCCTGGAGCTCAAACCTGGGTCGTGGGGATGGTCGGCGATCCTCCCCGGCCTGGGCCTGCTGGCCTCGGACTTTCCCGAACCCTACGTGCGCTACTTCGACCTCGGCGACCGCACGTCGGCGGAGCTCCGCCACGACATTCACATCCCCATCGCGCCGTTCTGCGGGACCATGGGCGTGGCGACCGACGAGCCGGGGCGGCACGACGTCCTGCCGCCGACCAAAGGCGCCGGGAACATCGACACCCGCCACCTCACGGCAGGCACCAAGCTGTACCTCCCGGTCTTCGTCCCTGGCGCCCTCTTCTCGGCGGGCGACTGCCACGCGGCGCAGGGAGACGGCGAGGTCTGCGTTACGGGAATCGAATGTCCGATGTCGTTCTCACTCCGGTTTGGAGTGGTGAAGGGCGGCCGGCTGCGGCCGTGGAGCTATCACTTCCTGACGCCGCCCAAGCCCTTGCAGCCACGCAGCGATGCAGCCGGCTACCACGCGGTGTGCGCGCTCGGCCCGGACCTGATGGAAAACGCCCGCAACTCGGTCCGCGACACCATCGCCTGGCTGCAGGCGGACCACTCCCTGAGCCCCCAGGACGCCTACATCCTGTGCAGCCTGGCGGGCGACCTACGGATCAGCCAGATCGTGGACCAGCCCAATTTCGGGGTCTCCTTCTACCTGCCTCTGAGCGTCTTCAACTAGGTCTGGCGCCGGGCACCGTCCGGCATACTGGGTTCCCCCTGAACCGAAGGTGAGCACTACACAACTCGGGCGGTACCCGATCGAAGCCGAGCTCGGACGTGGCGCCATGGGCGTCGTGTATCGATCGACCCACCCACGCCTCGACATCCCCGTGGCGATCAAGGTGCTGGCCGAGCAGTACTCGACCGACGTCAGCTTCCGCCAGCGCTTTCACCGCGAGGCGGCGACCGTCGCCGCCCTCAACCACCCCGGCATCGTCCGCGTTTACGACTTCGACGAGGACGGCCCGGTGCTCTTCATCGTCATGGAGTGGGTCGACGGGCGGTCGATGCGTTCATGGCTGGACGAGTACGGGCGGTTCAGCGTCGACGTGTCGGTCGACCTGGTGCAACAGCTGCTCTCCGCAGTTGGCGTCGCCCATGACTTTGGCATCGTCCACCGCGACCTCAAGCCGGACAACATCCTCATCTCGAACCGCGGCAAGACCAAGATCCTCGACTTCGGCATCTCGAAGCTGATCGACGACAAGCACCGGCTGACCGCCACGGGGAGCATGGTCGGGACGCCCGCATACATGGCGCCCGAGCAGGTCAAGGGCGAGGAGGTCGAGAAGTACTCCGACGTGTACTCGCTGGGCATGATCCTGTACGAGCTGCTGCACGGCGAGCCGCCATTCACGGGGCCACTGCCGGCGGTGCTGCACTCGCAGGTCTTCGACAGGCCGAGGGCGTCGACGGCAATCCCCTCGCCGATCATGGAGATCATCTGGAAGGCCACCGCCAAGGATCCCTCTCAGCGCTTCCAGACCTGCGAGGAGTTCTCCGGCGCGTTCCACTACATGCCCAAGCCCGGGGTCGCGCAGCCGCCTGCTGAAACTATGTCGTCGGACAGCGCGGTGCCGGTGCAGGTCACCGAGCCGCAGGTCGCGATCCCTCAGCGCACCGACGGGCCCAAGCCTCCGGGCGTCTGCACCTTCGTCGATTGCGGTGAGCGGCGTGGCTGGGCCTGTGCGTACAAGGACCTCAATGGGCGCGAGTGCAAGAGCTGGTGGTGCCGCCGCCACATTCAATTCATCGAGCGCACGCCGTTCTGCCCGCGCCACGCGAGCGTGATTCGCGCGCTCGCGCCGACCGCCAACACCATCTTCGAGATCAAGAACCGGCCGGCGGTCGACGACCGCGCATTGCCGCTCGCGGCACTGGTGGCCGAGGACGTGGACAAGGACGTCACGGAGCTCGTCCGCCGGCGCTACCAGAACCGCAAAGACGTGACCCTGGCGCGCGACCGCACTGTGCGGCAGACGTGGTCGGGTCGCAACGAGGTCGCGTGGGAGCGGAGCTGGTCGGCTCTGAAGAGCCAGGGCTACCTGGTCCGAATCGCTGTGCGCGTGACGACTGCGGAACCTGACATGGTGCAGCTGCTCATCGGCAACACCGTGGTGTTCAAAGAGGTCCCCAACTGGATCAGTCGCCGGCGGGAAGGCGAACCGCCCGACCACGCGGACCGCGCTCGGTTCGGCAAGAAGCTCTTCGGGGCGATCCTCGAACACGTCGACGAGCCGCAGCCCATGCCGCCGCCGACGCACACGCCGGCGACCGGCCCGGAGCTCGGGACCCCGCCGCCGCCGGAGATCAACCGTACGCTGATCGAGGGCATGATCCTCCGCATCGCCTCGACCGCCACCCGGCTCACCGGCTATGAGGTGTCGGAGCATCTCGCCCTGCCATTCGTCGCGATCGAACCCGTCTTGAAGGCGTTGACGACCGCCAACTTCCTGGACGCCCTCGGCCTCGCCAATGAGCAGGGGCCCTGGCTTGGCCGGCCGCTGCCCGAACGCATGACGTATGCCCTGACCAAACAGGGCCGTGTTCGCAGCGAGGAGATTGCGCGGGCAGGAACGCGCTACGCCGGACCGTCGCCGGTTTCGCTGCGCGAGTATCGGGCGGTGCTGGCCGAGGCGGCCAAGCCCGGCACACTCGACCTGACCAAGGTCACGGCCGCGCTCGCGGGCATCGAGCTGGCGCCGGGCGTGACGGAAGCGGTGCGCGCCGCGGTCAACTCGCGCTCATCGATCTTCATCTACGGTGCGCCTGGCAACGGCAAGACCTCGCTCGCGCGCCGGATCCCACGGCTGTTGGGAACGCCGATCGTCGTCCCGATGGCTCTGGATATCGGCGGCGGCGAGGTGATGACGGTTTTCGACCCGGCCGTCCACAGGTTGGAGGCCAACCAGCCCGCGGATCGTCGCTGGCGTCGTGTCGCGCGACCGCTGGTTCAGGTTGGCGGAGAGTTCCAGATCGAGATGTTCGACCCGACGTGGGAAGAGGGCAGCCGCACCTACGGCGCGCCGCTGCAGGTCAAGGCCAACGGCGGTGTGCTTCTCATCGACGACCTCGGCCGCCAGCGCGTGTCTTCGAAGCAGATCCTCGACCGCCTGCTTGTCCCGCTCGAGCAGGAGATCGACTACATGAACCTTTCGGCGAGCGGCCGGAAGGTGGAGGTGCCGTTCTGGGCGCAGCTGGCCTTGTCGACGAACCTCAAGCCCGCCGAGCTTCTGGACGAGGCTTACCTGCGCAGGCTCGCTTACAAGGTCCTCATGCCCGACCCGACGTGGGAGATGTGGTGCCGCATCTTCGAGCGGGAGCGAGAGCGGCTGACGATTCCGCCCGACCCGAACGCGCTGGAAATGATCCGGACGCTATACGGCGGCCGGCCGTTGCGCGGGAACCACCCGCGGGACCTGCTCGAGCGACTCGTGGACGTTTCGTCAGCCCGAGGAGCGCAACCGTCGTTGAGCCCGGAGCTGGTCGAGGCGGCCTGGCACACGCTGTTCATCGCGAGCTGACTGCGGCTTATTCCGCACGTTTTGATCCAACCGAGCGCATCCTCACGGGGGATTCCGCACGTTTTGATCAAGCGGCGCGAGATCCCTGTCTGAGGCCATTTGGCCATCGGTATACTTCTCGCTCGCCCCGAAGCGGCGGTGGCGGAATGGCAGACGCGCTAGTTTCAGGAGCTAGTGACCGCAAGGTCGTGGAGGTTCAACTCCTCTCCGCCGCACCAGCGCCCTAGACCCCTGGTCCCACCCCATACTCGGGATCCGTGGGCCACTTCGCTGGAGAGAGTCTCGTCATCTTGTGCATTGGCCTGGCTGTGTTAGGCGCGATTTATCCTGATAACCGCTGGAGCCGCGCCTTCGCCCGTGGCTACCGTTCTGACTGGATGATTCCCCGCGGAGCAGTGCGCGCAACACTTGCAGTCACCGCCGCTTTGCTGGCTATCGCGGCATTCGTCTTTCGCTGAGCCACCGATACACTGGCGTTTGGTGGTAGCGGCGCCAGTCGACCAGGTTCGCACGCTCTACCGAACCCTGCTCGTCTATGCGGCCGTATCGATTCTCATCCTCGTCGCCGGGCTCGCCGAGTTCGCCTATTTCGAGCCCCCCGGCCAGCACACCGGCCTGAAGGCGACCATCACCGGCGTCTTTCAGTACGACCCCGCCAGCAACACCACCGCCGGGCCTGACCGGAACTCCTTCCCTCGCAGCATGCTCTTCGCCGCCGTCGTCGACTGGTCCTCCTTGCCGAAAAACGTCGTCGTCGACGCGCGCTGGTACGACGCTTTCGGAAACGTCGTCGGCAGCGTCGGCCCGGCCACGCCGGACAAGCTGGCGAGCCAGACGATCATCCCGGTTCGCGTCCCGCCGGGCTTTCAGCACAACCTGCCCGGCCACTACATCTTCGTCGTCGAGCGATATGAGGGCGGTGTGCCGGTCGAGGTGATCGGCCGGCGGGTCGTACTCGTGGAGCGATAGTGGCGCTCTCCGCGCGCGCAGCCAACCCTCGTCAGAGACGACCCCCTCGCTATGCGATAGCGATCGGGATCGCCGTTGCTTTGGTCCTGGTCCTGGTCGCGAGCTCGATCCTCAACTACGTCTACCTCGATACCGTTGCCGGCCGCACGTCCTTGTATGGATTGCTGGCGGTCGCACTGACTGCCCTCGGCACTTTCATCGGAGTGCGCGGCTTCGATCGGGACCCGGAGCAGCGACGGAAAGACTTCATCAGGGCGGGCGTCCTGCTCGGCCTCGCGGCACTGCTGTGGCTGCTGCTGATCGACGTCTTCATTTTCACCGGCGCAGCCGGCCCGACCGTCGCGGTCATCTGCGCGCTCGCCTGCCTGCCGACGACCGCGTTCGGACTCTGGGTGGTGCGAAGGATCGACCGCAACGAAAAAGAGCCGTGGCGTCTCGTACTCGTCGCCGCCGCCTGGGGCGCGGTCGTGGCCACCAGCCTCGTCATCTGGGCGGAGAGCCTGTGGCAGCTGATCGCGATTCGCACCCTGGTGCCAGGCCCGGGCCTCGACGTCTCCACGGCATTCTCAGCCGGGATCCTCGAAGAGCTGGCCAAAGGTTCGGCCGTGGTGTTGCTTTTCCTCGTCATGCGCGATGAGTTCGACGACGTGGTCGACGGGATCGTCTACGGCGCCGCGGTGGGCCTCGGCTTCAACTTCATGGAGTCCGTTTCGTACATGACCAACCTCTACGCGATCTTTCAACCAGAGGGTGTGGGCAGCTATGCGGCCGGATTTCAGTGGTACGCGCGCCAGGTGCTCGGCCTGTTCTTCGGCCACGCGACTTACACCGCTTTCGTCGGCGCCGGCATCGGGATCGCCCGGCAGCTTCCAGGCACACGCAAGAAGTTGATCGCGATCGCGGCAGGGTTCCTGGTCGCCATCGCCGCGCATTTCTCGTGGGATGCGTGGCTCACCCTTTTCCCCATCGAGAAGACGGCGATCGGGATCCTGGAGATCCACCTTCGGACGCTGATAATGACCGGCCCGTTTACGGCCGCGGTGCTGGCCCTGTTGCTGCTCGGCCTGCATATCGAAAGCCAGGCCCTCGGCGATCAGTTCCGCAAGGAAGCCACACGCGGCAGTGGCGCGATCATGCCTGCAGAGGTGTCGATCCTCATGAGCCCGTGGCGGCGGTTTCAACAGCGGATGCGCGCCCTCAGCCGCGGCGGCTTGCGTGCGTACTTCCTACTCGCGCGATTGCAAACGGCGCAGATCGACCTGGCCATGGAGGGGTGGCACCGCGAGCGACAGGAGGTCGACACACC
>MNEW01000048.1:0-5836 GCA_001917895.1 Actinobacteria bacterium 13_1_40CM_66_12 | reverse complement strand
TCGCCGGCGTCGACCACGTGATCGCAGAAACGATCGGATCGCTGAAGTCGGTGCCGCTGAGTACAGCGTGCAAGAAGATGAGCGCGAACGCGACGTAGGCGAGTCGGTGCAGCCACTTCCACAGCTCGCCGGGCATTCGCCTCTTCAGGTACGCGGTCACGGTGACGACCAGCAGAATGTCGACCGCCAGGGTGCCGAGGCCGATTGCCAGGGTGCCGTAGGACGAATGGAAGGGAAGCACCATGTCGATGATCGCGATTCGCGACGTCTTGTCGAAGAGCAGCGAGGCGAGGTGCAGCACGGCCAGCGGTATCCAAAGCACCGTGGTGTATTCGTGGAGCGAGCGCAGCGCCCGGTTACTGCCGAGCCAGTCGAGGACCGCGGTGCGCAGTGCGATGCCGGTCACCAGCGCGACCGCAAGCGCGGCGTAGGAGCCGAGCCCGGCCACTCGCGACAGCACCCAGAAGAACTGATCGGGCGTCATGTGCTCAACCACCAGGCCTGCGAATGTGCGGCGCAGTATGCGGTGGCCAGGCCGGGGCCAAGCAGGAGCGCTGTCTTGGCGACGACCTCCGCCTCGCAACCGGTGGCAGCCACCACGGAAACCTCCTCCAGGCCACTCCTGGATGGAAGCCCGGTGCGTGGATCGATGAGGTGGTGCAGCTCTCCCCACTTGCGACGGCGAACACTGCTGGTCGCGGCACCCTGGTCGCGCAGCATCACCGTGGCGCCGCCTAGCCCAACCGGCCATCCGTCACCGCGCGGCCCTTCTCCGACCGCGCGCAGGTCGCCGCCGATGTTCGCGAGCGCATCGGAGCCGAGCTGGGCGGCCAGCCGGTCGGCCATCCAGCCCTTGGCGATGCCACCGAGGTCGACACCGCACCCACGTTCCAATCTCGCGCGCTTGTTACGAACGCTGAGAACATCCGGCAGGGCTGGCGCGGGAAGTGCAGTCACCATCGTCGCCGTGGTCGCGCCTTCGGCAAGCGGCCGTGTATAGCCGATCGCAAGCAGCGAAGGCAGCACGGCGACGTTGACGAGTCCGGCGCTGAGCTCGTACGCAAGCAGCGCCTCGCGCAGCAGCGCCTCCATCTCAGCGCTGATGTCCACCCAGGCGCCGTCCGCGCGGTTGAGCGTCGATAGTTCGCTGCGTTCCGAGAAGCGTGTGACGCGTGCGCCCAGCGCGCGCACCCAGAACTCTCCTTTCAGCAGCTCCGTCTGGGACACGCCCAGCCCGAACAGGCTGCACCTCGTCCCCAACGCCTCGAAGTGGTAAGCCTCGACAGGGCGCTCAGGACGCATAGGTCGACGTCACCGGCTGGACGTCCCCCTGCCTGACGCCCGGCGTGATCGTGAGTCCATCGACACCTTGCTGGGAGGTGAGCACGGCCGGCTGCAGCGGGGCGGACGGATTCTTCAGATGGGCGGTCACGTACACCGCTGAAGCCAGCGTGGTGCCCAACGTGAGCGCCGTCGCCCCGGCCTTCAGCAGGAACGTGCGCATGGAACCGACTTACGCGACGGCGACCGGAGCGTTCAAGAAGGGGATCCGATCGAATGAGGCGCCCAGGATCTCGTTGGCATCCGCGCCGAGATGGCTACCAAGGATCTCTTGATAGACCGAGCGGAAGTCGACCGCGAACTTGAGGTTCCCGGTGGCATCGAGGCTCGTGAGGCTCGGCTCCGCGCCGTACAGCCCGCTCTTCACCGGGTCGCCGATCAGCAGCAGAGGGGCGGCCGCGCCGTGGTCGGTGCCGCCGCTCGCGTTCTCCTTGGGTCGCCTCCCGAACTCCGACCAGGTCGCGATAAGCACCTTGTCCGCCTTTCCGTGCGCGGCGAGGTCCTGATAGAACGCGCTGACCGCCGAGTCGAGATAACCCATCAGGTCGTCGTGCCTGTTCAGCTCGGTGTAGTGCGTGTCGAAGCCGCCCAGCGTGACGTGCAAGAGCTTGACCCCGGTGCCGGTGACGATAAGCTCGGCCGCCAGCTGCAACGCCGCGGCGAGCTGATTCTTGGACGAGTAGACGAGCTGGACCTTGTCCGAGTAGTCCGCCATCGGCTGGTAGCTCGCGGACGACGTGCGCAGCGTCGCGATGGTGTCGTTGGCGGTGGCGATGGCGGTGTCGAACAGCGCGCCGTAGATGCCGGGCGTGCCCTTGTACAGCGCGCCGACCGCTGCCTCGACCTCCGATCCGCCGCTGAAGCCGAAGGTCTTCTGGTTCTGGATCACCGTCATGGTCGCCTGCAGGTCGCGCAGGGCGCCGGGAACGTCGGTCGCTCCGCACGCGCAGCCGGTGAGCGGATGCCCGTTGGAGTCGTAGGCCTTGGCGAGTGTCCGTCCGAGCCAGCCATCGACCTGCCGGCGCGTCGGGTCGCCGGTCTCCCAGATTCGGATCGACTCGAAGTGCGAGAAGGTCGGGTTCGGGTAGCCCACTCCCTGCACGATGGCGACCTTGCCCTTGTCCCACAAGGACTTGATGCCGCCGAGGTTGTGATTGAGCCCGAAGTCCGTGGTAAGGGGCAGAGCCTGCGACACCATCGGGCCCGCGAGCTTGGGACGCAGGTCGTGCAGCGTCGGGTCCGTGAGGGGAACCAGCGTGCGCAGCCCGTCGTTGCCACCGGCGAGCTGGATCATCACGAGCACGTTGTCGTTGGCGACGCCGTTTTGCTTGGCCGCGTAGACAGCGCGTGCGAATGCGTCCGGTACCGCCGCGTAGCCGGCGGCCAATCCCGCCGCACCGGCTCCGAACACAAGGCCCGCTCGCAGGAAATCGCGCCGCTTGAGCTGGTTGATGCCGATCTCTTTACTCATCTCACGTGCACCTACTTGAGCTGGAATTCCGGGGAGGCCAGAGTCACAAACCATCGCGACCGCTCGTCGGGCGCCTGGGTCAAGAGCTTGGCGGTCTGCGGGCTCAGCACACCGTCGAGATGCTGCTGAGCCGCGTCGCGGGATGATGGGAGCGAAGCCTTCGACTGCGCGAGCGCCATGGTGACGAAGTTCACCCGCTCGACGACTGTGTTCGATGAGATCCACGCGGCGTTGTTAGGCCAGCCGCCGACGTCGGGCGGATCGAACAGGCTCTGCCCCATTCCCGAACCCGCGGCGACGATCAGCTTGCCGAGGTTGGTCGCGCCCAGCGCCCGCGCTCCGTTGACCATGAACTCGGTGGGTGACTTCAGCAGCGCACGATAGCTCCCATCGGCTGTGAATTCGGGGCTGGTCAGGACCGCCCGCATCAGCGTCTTCACGTCGTACTTGCTCTGTCGGAAGGCGTCCCCGAGCCGCGTGATGTACGACTTCACCGGACGGGTCGTGACGAAGTGCTCGACCACTTTGGATGCAATAAATGGGGCGGTCGCCGGCTGCGCGAGGATCCGGTCGATGACGCCCTGCGTATCGAGGCTCCCGCTCTTGCCCAGGAACGTGACCGTTCCCTTGTAGGCTCGTTTCGGGTTGAAAACGCCCGGCTTTTGCGTGGAGTAAACCGGCAGCTTCTGGGTGACCATCTTGGCCTTGTCGACGGTGACCGTCGCGATCGAGTCCGGCGGTGGCTGCTGCCAACCCGCCAACGCCTTCGCGCTCTGGCGCACGTCGTCTTCTGTGTAGTTGCCGGCGCCCATCGTGAAGAGCTCCATGAGCTCGCGCGAGTAGTTCTCGTTGGGGCTCTGGCCGGTCGAGGTCGCGAGGTCGAGGTAGCGCAGCATCGCCGGATCTGTCGTCACCTGCAAGAGCATCGGCCCCAGGTTCGTCAACGCCATGCGCCGCCACGTGAGGTTCTGCCAGTACATGAAAGTGTTGTCGCCAGTCTTGCGGTAGTCGCTGGTGAAATGCCCATGCCAGAAGAGCGTCATTCGTTCGGCGAATGGCGTTGACGTCGTCAATATGTGATCCACCCACCACTGCTGCAGCTGTTGCGGGGAGAACCTTCCGCCCGGCGTCCCGGCGGCGGCGAGCACGGGTGGCTCTTGCGGCTTGGTCTCGAGCAGGCGGTCGACCGTCTTGCTGAATCCATCGGACAGGGCGGAGTCAAGCTGCGCCTGCGTGTAGCCGAAGGTCGTCCGCCTCAGCAGCTGCGCGACGCGTGCCGACTCGCGGCTGAGCGGCGAGACCCAGTCCGTGCCCGACGCGCTGCCTGAGCGAGTGATGTTCTGGATGGTTCCCCCCAGGAGACGCACGGCGCCCACGCCGACGCCGGTCGCCACGGCAGCCGCGAGCGCCTGGCGGCGGGTGAATCCTTTGCGGACTGGGGGTGCAGTCTCGGTCGCCGGCTCCGGAACTCTTAGCGCCATGGGCCCATTGAATCCCGGCCGCAAGCGCTTGGCATCACCCAGATGTGAAGAATTCGTAAGCACCGTGCCGCTGAACACAGACGCCGCCAACGCTGCCCGATGCCAGGACCGCGCGGGCACGTATGAGGCCTGGTACCTGACGGCCTCGGACGTGCCGTCGCGCCGCGGCTACTGGCTCCGTTACACGACGATGAACCCGGCGGCGGGCGTTTCGGCCCAACCGCACGCCGCGCTGTGGGCCTTCGCGTTCGACCGCGACCACCCCGAGGCGAACTGGGGCGGCAAGGTCACCTTTCCGCTCCGCGCGCTGCGCACGTCTATTCGGCCGTTCGGACTCCGCCTCGACGGCGCGGTCCTCGAGCGTGACGGCTGCTCAGGCCAGGTCCACACAGAGAGTGGGATGGTCAGCTGGGACCTGAGCTGGGAGTCGCGCGAGCCGCCGTTTCCGTTCCTCCGCCCCCGCTGGCAGGGGCTGTCGTCAGTCGCGAACATCGGGGCGCAGCCGGCGTTGAGTATCTCGGGAACCATCGAGGTCAACGGCCGCGAGCATCGGCTCGAGGCGGTTCCCGGCGGGCAGCAGCACACCTGGGGCTCGAGCCACGCGCTCGCCTGGAACTGGGGCTTTGCCTCGGGCCTGGATTTCTGGGTGGACGGTGCGACATCTCGCGTGCGGTCGCGACTCGGGCGGGTCCTGGTGGGCACAGCGGTCGGCGCGCAGGCTGCCGAGCATCGCTTCCTGTTCAACGGACCGGTTCAAGTGCTGCGCAACCGGGGGCCGATCTCACCCGATGGATGGAAAGCCACCGCGCAGCTCGGAGACCGCAGCCTGCATGCGACCGTGAAGCCGCGTCGTGAGGACCTCATCGGCGTGACCTATGCCGACCCGCGAGGCGGCGCTCGCTTCTGCTACCACACCGAGGTCGCGGACCTCGACCTGCGTCTGGTCCGCGGATCAGAAACCCTTGCTCACATCACGCGGACGTCGGCGGCGGCTTTCGAATATGCGTCCGAAACCCCGCTCGCCGGCGTCCCGCTGACGGTCTAGCCGGCCGCCGCGGCGAGGTGCCTGGCGCTGCGAGCGGCCAGCGCCATGATCGTGATCTGCGGGTTCACGTATGTCGAGCCCGGCAGGACGCTCGCGTCGGTGATCACCAGCCCGGGCAGGTCGTGCGCGCGCCCGAAGTCGTCCACCACCGATGAACGCGGATCCTTGCCCATTCGACAAGTGCCCATCGGGTGATAGGCGGAGAGCTTGAGGTCCGCCGCGGACCACTTGCCATCGGTGATCCAGTCGAGCTCCTCACGCTTGCGCACCGCGGGCATGCCCGGCAGCAAGGTGTGCACCTCCTGCGCGCCGGCCGCGAGGTAAACCTCAGCCGCGAGCCTTATCCCCTCGAGGGTCTTGCGCACGTCGTCGGGGTGCAGGTCGTAGGTGATGAGCAATCCGCCGCCGGGCGTGGCACGTACTCGACCGGTGCCGGTATCCGAGATGATCAAACCAGCGGCGGCGGTCTGCCGATAGCGGGCGAGAAAGTCTTTCAGG
>MNEW01000002.1:8776-42394 GCA_001917895.1 Actinobacteria bacterium 13_1_40CM_66_12 | reverse complement strand
TTCAGGGCTCACGTGAATGTCGATCTGCCGAAGTCGCCCCGGCCCTGCGTTGGCGAACTTATGCGCGACCCGCGCTCGCACGATCACGATCTGGCCGGCAGTCGCTTCCACCGTCTCGGAATCGACCACGAACCGAGGACGTCCCTCCAGCACGATGAATACCTCTTCATATGGGTGCCGGTGAAGGCGAGGACCTTCACCGGGTTCGACGTCGACGAATATCAGGCAGACCCCCGCGCCTCCATACCTGAGGCCCTCCAGCTCTGACTCGGGCAACGCCTCGCGGTCGACAACCAGAAAGTCACTCGGTGCCGCTTTCACAGGCTGAACTCTATGCCGCGGCGAGGATGCGCTCGACGTGCTTTGGCTTCTTGACGCCCTTCACGAGCAGGTACGCGACCATCGAGACTTCCGCGATTGCTGATGGGAGGGTGACGAAGGTGTTGATCTTTTCGCCCAGGTCGAAGTCGGGGACCAGGAACACCGCGAGCAAGCCGACGATGTAGCAGCCGCCGCCAACGATGAGCAGGACGCCCAACGCCTTGGGGAACATAGCCGACCTGAACGCGAGATAGCCGAGGGGCACCAGCCACAGGCCGAAGAAGATCTGGGCGACGAGGAAGCCGTAGTGATGGATTTCGAGCAGGAGCTGCACCAGAGCACTCGAACCCGCGGCGCCGAGGGCGGCCGTGTATGACGGGTCGGCCGCAATGCGCACGCTCTCGAACTGGAAGACGTCGTTGAGGCACACGATTGCGGCCCCGACTGCGACCAGGGCGACCATTGCCCTCGCGGCGCTCTGGTGGACGTGCTTCAGCAGGACGTAGAGGGTCATCGCGAGGAAGAGCCACTCTGTCCCCTGGAACAGGTCCGCGACGACGCCAATGCGGAAGAGTCCGGAGTTCGCGACCACGTTCCCGGCCGTGGTCCCAGCGTGGCCCGGCACGTACACCTTGGTCAGCACGTACCCGAAGGCGAAGCCGCTGAAGATGCCGTTGAGCAGATAGAGGACGCCGGCGATTCTGGCTAGACGCTTGGGTGAGCTCATTGTTGCTTCTCCTGAACATACGGTGTAAACTTATGGCGTAAGTCTTGCACATACAGTGTAAGTTTGTCAAGAGGAGATGCACGTTGACTGCCCATGCCGAGCCCAGCGCCAAGCCCCGAACCCCATTGAGCAGGGAGCGTGTGCTACGCGCCGCCCTTGCGCTGGCCGACAAGAGCGGGATCGAGTCGCTCACGATGCGCAACCTCGGCCACGAGCTCGGTGTCGAAGCGATGTCGCTCTACAACCACGTGGCCAACAAAGACGACATCCTCGATGCCATCGTCGATCTCGTTTTTAGCGAGATCGTCTTGCCGTCCGGCCGAGAGGACTGGAAGGCGGCGATGCGCAAGCGAGCCGTCTCGGCACACGAAGCTCTGCTGCGGCACCCCTGGTCGACCAGCTTGATGCAGTCGCGGACCAAGCCCGGTCCAGCGACCCTGCGACACCACGACTCGGTGCTTGGGAGCCTTCGGACGGCAGGCTTCACGCTCGTGAACGCCGCCCACGCTGTCTCCGTCATCGACGGCTATGTCTATGGCTTCGCCTTGCAGCAAATCAACATTCCGCTTCAAACCCCGGAGCAAGTCGCGGAGGTGGGGGAGAGCATCCTCCGGCAACTCGCCGGCGAGTACCCGCACCTCGCCGAGATGATCACCGACCACGCTATGAAGCCCGGCTACGACTACTCGGAGGAGTTCGAGTTCGGGCTGGACCTCATCCTCGACGGCCTCGAGAGGGCTCGGGACACGGCCTGATTTCTCAGCGGTCTCACATAGGTCGCCCAGGGCGATCCCAGCAGCGGGCCGGACGCTGTCCGCATGGATGTGCCTTGAGTCGTGGCCCGGCGTCTCAGCGCGTTGCTCACTCTGGTGATCGTCGCTCTGGTCACCTCGCCGTTGATCGTCTCGGCTCGGGCGAGCCGGCCGGTAACCGCAGCTGTGACCACGTCAGCGAGCAACGCACGCACCAGCGCGAGCCAATCGGTGATCGTCCCGACCACAGCCGTCGCCCCGGCGACTCGCGACGCGGGCGTCCTCGCTTCGAACTTGCAGCAGCTCGCGGTTGCAAGCGGGGGGACCGTTGGTGTGAGCGTCGTCGAGCTTGGCGGATCCGACCAGCTCTCATGGTCATTTGGTGGTGATGCCGTCATCACAGCCGCCAGCACGTACAAGCTGGTCGCGCTGATGATGGAGGCGCAGAGCATCGCAGCGGGTACAACCGACCCGAACGGCATCGTCTGCTTTGCGCCTTCGGACTACGAGGCCGGTTGGTTTGACGACTATGAGCCAGGCGCCTGCTTCACTCGCAACGAACTTGCTTCGAGGGCCGCAAAACAGTCCGACAACACGGCCGGCCACATGCTCGTCCGTGATGTCGGCGGCGCCGACGCGCTCAACGCCTGGGCCGCTGCCGCGGGCGCGGCCAGCTCCGCATTCTTCGTCGGCAATACAACCAGTCCGGCCGACCTGGCCGTGCTATGGGTCGCCGAAGCGAGCGGCGAGCTCGGAGGCGCGGCCGCCCAGGCGTGGCTTTACCCTCTGCTGACCGACACGACAACTGAGGCCGGGGTGCCGGCTGGCACCGGTGCTGCTGCGACTGTGGTGCACAAGACCGGAACCATTGACGCGGTGGAGAACGACGCGGCGCTGGTGACCGCGGGCCCGGACGGTCCTTACGTGCTCGTGGTCATGACCGACGGGCTTGGAGGCGACGCCGGCTGGCAGCTGATCGCAGCCATCTCGGCGGCCGTCTGGCAGGTGGAGTCGTCCCGGTCGCAGTAAGCGGGAGGGGGCTGCGCCGCCCCCTCCCGTGACCCGCTTCGCTTGCTAGCAGACCACCGCGACGACCTTGCCCGTGCCAGCGTGGCCCGGGTCAGGCGCGTAGCCGGCATTGGTCTGGACGACGACGATGTGAATCGAATTGCCCGAGATGATCGAGCCGGTCTTCGTCGCCGAGCTTGTGACGATCACCCCCATGAAGGCCGGCAGCGGCCCCGACGGTGGTGGAGTCGAGTTGCCCGGGTCGGTCGACCAGTCGAGGCCGCAGGTAGGAGTTCGCGGATCTTCAGTGAAGCCTTTGAAGCTCCTGGGCGCGGCCCGGCCGCTCAACGTGTTGTCCTTCGCCCACTGCGCGCCCCAAAACGTGACGGAGCTCCCAACAGCGGCGTTGTGGTCGCTTATGACGAAGCTGCCGCCTCCAGGCGCAAAGGAGAATCCGACCGTCGCACACGTCGTCGTTGCCATCTTGCCGCCCACGTCCGTGATGGTGGTCGTGATGGTGAACGAGCCGGTCGATGCATACGTGTGTGAGCCACTAACCGAGTAAGAGCCGCCGGCGCCGGTGATCGTTCCCGCGGTGGAGGTTCCATCGCCCCAATCGATGCTGGCCGAGAAGTCCGACAGCGTCCCGGATGGGCTCGCGGCATCCGTAAATGTCGCCGTCAGACCGCTGTAGGAATGTGAAAACGTCGCTGAGCAAGCAGGGCTGGCGGTCAAAGCCGCGTCCGCGACCCCGGCCGTGGGCTTGGCGGTGGCGGAGTTGGCCGGATTGTCGGCGTCGGTGATGGTCACGGTGACCTGGTCCGTGCCTTCTTCAGCGTAGGTGTGGCTCCCCGACACGGAGAACGAGCCGGCGCTTCCGGTCACAGTGCCGGTCGAGGTGCTGCCGTCGCCCCAGGCGACGGTCGCCGAGTAGTCGGCCGCGGTGGCGTTGGTGTCCGTGTCGGTGAACGTCGCCACCGTGCCTGAGAACGGCTTGCCTTCCGTGGCGGAGATGTTCGTGGCGGTGGCTGCGATCGCCTGGTCGGAGATCGCGAGGTCGATGCAGAAGTTGCAGCCGCTGAAGTTGTTGGCGGTGGTCGTCTTGCGCTCGCAGAATCCGCCGGCGTCAGCCCACCGCAATGAATATGGGTTAGAACCCGAGACGATCACGTGGTCGACCGGGAGTCCGTCAGAGTAGTAGATGGCGCCACAGGTGTTGTCGCTAAGAAAGACGCGGAGCGACTGTGGCGTCGTGAAAGGCCCGATCGTCACGTTTGGGCCCGTGCCCGAGCCGCAGCCGCCGGGAAAGGTGAACTGGACGTGGTTAGCGCCGCCGTTCAGCTGATAGCCCCAGCTGAGGTTGTTGCACGCCCCGAACAGGACGTTGGTGAAACTCGCCGTCGAGCCGAGCGGGATGACGAAGCCCCCAGGGGGGCTGCCTATGGCGAAGGCGTTGACCCCTGGCGCCAATGCCACCACCACAGCAACCGTCGCTGCCAGGATCGTTGACGAATAGAAACGCCGCACGGCCACCCTCCTCGGGCTAACCCATGGGACAGAACCGATCAGCCTGGTTTTTTGACGCGCGCCACCTCGTGCTGGCACCAGGCATAGAGCGCGTCATATAACGGGCTCTCAAGATCGATCTTGCGATGGTCCTCCTCGCCATGGACCATGGCAAATCCATGCGCGATCGCCTTCAAGCCCGCAGCCTCCGGGGTGATGTCGACGTCAGCCGCGACGTCCGCCCCATGAACGATCAAGGCGAGCCGGTCCAGCGCGGGGTCCTTCAGGCCGTACTTGAGTAGGATCGACTCAAAGCTGCACCGGCCGTCGACGTGGCCCAGCTCGACCCCGCCGACGTCATACGGATGGGCTCCCTCTCTCTGGGCAACCGCCAACACTTCGGCCGCGGGCACGTACAGGAACTCGGCGTCCGGGTCGATGAAGCGCTTGATCAGCCATGGGCAGGCGATGCGGTCGACGCTGGCGTTTTTACGCGTTACCCACTTCATTTGACTATTTTCTTTTTCCTCTTGTCGTCGAAATGTCGTCACCCTAAAATCTCCGCCCAGTGACAGTTCTGCTCGCGGTCATGCCCCTGGCGATCGAGGTGGCCTTCGTGCTCCTTTCGGTCGCCATGCTTGCTGACTGGCTCGGCCACCGAGAGCGACGGCGGGGCTATCTCGCGCTGGCTTTCGGGTCTCTCACCTTACTGGTTCTGGTTGCGCCCAGCCTGTCGCAAGAAGGAACCTACGGGCCCCTCCTTACCGACGCGGGCGTGCTGCTCTTCCTGTTCTCGGGTTGGGCGCTGCTCATGTTCCGCGACTCGTTCATCCCGCTCCGAGCGAGCACGCGTGCCTGGGTGGCGGTTGTGCTCGTATTGGTGGCGGCCGTCGCCGTCATCGCCCGGCTTCCGGCCGACTCCCAGCAGCCTCATGGACCGGTGCAAACCATCGCCCTGGCGGCCGTCCTGACCACCTGGGGTCTCTGTGTTGTCGAACCGATCGCCACCTTCTGGCTGGCCTCACGCGGCCGGCCCGCGGTCGAGGGGGCGCGAATGCGAGCGCTGAGCCTCGGGTACGCCGGCATCGTCGCCGTGATCATGTTCGGTTCGCTGGGTGGCGCCCTGGTTCAAAACGACGTTGCGCAGCTGGCGCTCGATCTGCTGGCTCTCGCCATCGTGCCGATGCTCTTTTTCAGCTTCTATCCGCCGCCGTGGTTGCGCCGCCTGTGGAGTCAACCCGAGGAGGAGGAGCTGCGGCAGGGGCTGCACAGCCTTCTCAGCTTCAGCCTAGACCGCGGCACGCAGGCGCAGCGGGCATTGGAATGGGCCACACGCCTTGTCGGTGGCGCCGGCGCCCTCATCGTGGATTCGGACTCGTCGATCCTCGCCTCCCGTGGTCTGAGCGAGACGCGTGCGACCGAGATCGCGGCCGCCGCCGCGGCCAATGCGAAAGGCGGCGAGGTTCGTTCACCGCGGCGCGGCCAGACGACGGTCGTCATCCCGCTGGACTTCCAGCAGGGCGTTGGCGCCATGGTCATCGTGGCCGGTTCCTTCACTCCGCTGTTTGGCGACGACGAGGTGACCCGGCTACGCCAGTACTCGAGCAGCATCGCGGCTGCGCTCGACCGCGTGACGTTGACCGCGCGGATCGGTGACCTCGAGAAGGCCAAGACCGAATTCATGAACATTGCTTCCCATGAGCTGCGGGGCCCGATGACTGTGATCAAGGGCTACCTCACGATGCTGGAAGGCGGCTCGCTCGGTGCGTTGGCGCCCAAGGCCATGTCCGTGATTCCGCTGCTCATCGCCAAAGCTGATGAAGTCAACTCGATGATCGAGCAGATGTTGGAGGCGGCGAGGCTCGAAGAGGGGAGGCTCGGACTGCGTCAGGAGCCGGGTGACATCGTCGAGCTAACCGAGCTCGCCATCGACAGCATGCGACCGATGCTCGCCGATCGCCAGCTCGACGTCGACCTGCCGAAGGTGCCCATTCAGGCCGAGGTCGACGCCGAGCGATTCCAGATCGTGGTCAGGAACCTGATCAGCAACGCGATCAAGTATTCGCCAGAGGAGACACCGATCACGGTCCTGGTCGACCGAAACGGCAAGACCGCCAGGGTCGTGGTCATCGACCAGGGCATCGGCATCGCGCCGGCCGACCAGGCGAAGCTGTTTACGAAATTCGGCCGCATCGAGCATGAATCGACCATGCACGTTGCGGGCACCGGCCTCGGCCTTTGGCTGTCGCGCGAGATCGCGCGCATGCATGACGGAGACCTCACCGTCGACTCGACCGAGGGCAAGGGCAGCACCTTCACCTTCGAGGTTCCGATAATCAGGTGACACTTGGACTCCCCACTGCGCACGCGATTCGTGCCGAGCAGGCCGCTTGATCTCGTCCTGACGCTCGCCCCCATCGGCCAGGGCGCGTGGCTGCGTTTGCGCGACGGCGAGGCGTGGCGGGCCACGCTCACACCGGAGGGCCCGGCAACCGTTCACCTACACCACTCAAATGGTGCCGTCGAAGTGGAAGCATGGGGACCAGGCGGGCGGTGGGCCGCAGGACGCGCCGCGACTCTATGTGGGGAGGATGACGACGACACCGGCTTCAGCCCGACCCACCCGCTGCTCGCCGATATTCGCCGTCGCCATCCTGGCCTGCGCATGCCCAAGACCCAGGCGGTTTTCGAGGCCCTGGTGCCAGTGGTTCTGGCGCAGAAGGTGACGAGTGTCGAAGCTCATCGCTCTTACCGTGAGCTCTTGCAGGCTCTCGGCGAGCCCGCGCCCGGGCCACCCGGTCTGACCGTTCCTCCATCAGCCGTGGTCCTCGCTCGGACGCCTTACTGGACGTTCCATCGTTTCGGCGTCGAGCGGCGGCGGGCCGAGGTCATCATCCGGGCCGCTCGGAGCGCGACCCGCCTCGAGGAGACGGTGTCGATGGACCTTCCCACCGCTCGGCGGCGGCTCGAAGCATTTCCTGGAGTCGGCCAGTGGACCGCGGCCAAGGTCGCCCAGGTTGCGCTCGGCGACGCCGACGCCGTTCCGGTTGGCGACTACCACCTTCCGCACTCCGTCGCTTACGCGCTCGAAGGTGTCCCCCGATCAACCGACGAGCGGATGCTGCAGCTGCTCGAACCGTACCAGGGACACCGGGCGCGAGTCATCCGGCTCATCGGCGTCGCCGGCATCACCGCGCCGCGCTACGGCCCAAAGATGCCGCTGCGAAACATCGCCGGGGACTGACTCAGCCGTCGAGCTTTTCGAGCTCCTCCTCGACCAGCGTCACGAGCTCGCGCATGCCGTCGCTGTCGAAGATCAACCTTGCGCCCGCGGCTTTGAAGAGCTCAGGCAGCGGCTGCGTTGCGCCCAGCGCCAGCGCCTCGCGGTACTGGCGAACGGCAGCCTTCGGATCCCGCAAGCTGTTGCGCCACACCTGCAGCGCGCCGAGCTGCGCGATGCCGTACTCGATGTAATAGAACGGGCTGGCAAAGAAGTGGGGCTGCTGGTACCAGCGGGCGATGCGTTCGCTGTCGAGGCCGCTCCAGTCGACCGACTTGCCTTCAAACCGCCGGCGGAGGTCCAGCCACTTCTGGTCCCGCGCGTTCGCATCCCGACCGGCCTCGTCGAGGTAGATCCAGTGCTGAAAGGCGTCGACGGACGCACAGTGCGGAAAGAAAAAGATGATGCCTTCCAGCAGGTCCGCCCGCGAGCGCCTGGCGTCGTCCTCGGAGTAGTAGCCGCCGCTCTCTTTCCCGATGTACGGAGAGGCGAGCAGCTCCATCGACATCGACGCCACCTCTGCCATCTCTGATCCGGGATGGCGCTGGAAGAGAAGAGGGAGCCGCGAGGCCTCGACCGCGTGGAATGCGTGACCTGACTCGTGCAGCAGCGTGCGCAGGTCGCCATCCACGCCGACCGCGTTCATGAATATCAGCGGCATCTTCCGGAACGCGAGGGTCTGGCAGTAGCCGCCTGGAGCCTTGCCCTTCCGGTTGTCGAGATCGAGCAGGTCGTTGTCGTTCATCAGCTGGTAGTAGTCGCGAAAGTCGGGGTCGACGTGGGCGAAAACGGGCGCGGCCCGATCGATGAAGCCTCGGATGTCGTCGAAGGGTTGGAGCGGCGGCCTGCCCAAAGGATCCGCGGTCATGTCCCACGGTCGCAGCGCGCCCAGGCCCATTCGCCGGCGCCGCCTTTCGTTGATCCGCTCGATCGCCGGCAGCACAGCCTCTTCGACGGCGACGTGGAAGCGCATGCAGTCCTCTGGCGTGTAGTCGAAGCGGTTCTTCTCGCGATGAATGAAGTCGCGATAGTTGGCGAAGCCGGCATTCCTCGCCACCTTCTGCCGCAGGTCGTACATGCGATCGAAGATGCCGGCCAGCACGTCCCGCTGCTGGATGTACGGCTGCGCTCGCAGCTTGAAGGCGCGCTCGCGCACGTCGCGGTCGAGTGAGTGTAGAAACGGCAAGAGCTGGGCGGGAGTCTTCTCTTCGCCGTCCCACTGGACGGTCATCGCCCCGTTGATCTTGTTCCACTGCGTGCCGAGCTCGGACAGCTCTGCAAACAGCGGCACGTTCGCCTCGTCGAAGAGCTCCATCTGGTTGCGAAACCGCTGGAGCATGGTCTCGATGCCCGGACGCACATAACCCAGCTCGACCAGTCTTCTCTGCAGCCGCACCCTCTGCTCCTGCGCGCGGGGTGAGATCTGGGTCCCAAAGCGAAGCTGCGCCGCCTCTCGGTCAGGATCGGCGGTGTCGCATGTGTAAGCGAAGTTGGCCAGGGCGGCGGCCTCCGAGAGAAGCGACTCGAAACGGGACCAATCAGCAAGCCATGCCTCGACGTTCGTGGCGTCGAGTGGGCGTTCAGCCAGTTCCTCGTAGAAGGGCAGGACCTCCTGCCAGGACGCGTCTTTGAACGCATCCGGGGACTCAGGAAGCACCGTTGCCGCCATTGACACACCCTCCGTCGCCGTTAAGCGCTTGCTTGCTTGAGCAGGCGTCGCAGACTTCATCCTACATAGTCGATGGAGCGCAAATCCTCATCCCCGATGCGGCTGCCACCCGCCGTCCGAGCCGCCGCTCTGGTGGCGGTGGGCGGCACCCGGCTGCAAAAGGAGCTCGCCTGGATGAGCTGGGCCGGCACGGTATGGCGCCTGGAGGGCCAGTCTGGGGTCGTCTACGTGAAGCGTGCGCGCGACCTGGAGGACGAGCGCGACCGCACGGTGTGGATGGCGGGTCGGCTGCCGGCCCCCGAGGTGCTGGGCCTGTTCCAGGCGTTCGGCGACGATTGGCTGCTGACGCGCGCGGTCCCGGGTGTGCCGCTTCACGACACGTCCCTTGGCTGGGAGCCTTCGCTTGTTGCACGCCGGTTGGGCGAGATCCTTAGAGACATCCACTCCGTCGACGCCTCCGGCTGTCCATTCGGCCGTCCCGGAAAAGGCAACGTGCTGATCCATGGCGACTACTGCCTGCCGAACGTGCTCGTCAAGGACGGCCGCCTCAGCGGCCTCATCGATCTCGGCGGAGCCGGTCTCGGCGATCCGCAAGACGACCTGGCGGCCGGGGTGTGGACGCTGCAGTACAACTACGGCCCCGGCCACGCGCGTGAATTCCTCGATGCATACGGCTGGCCGCCCATGAGCGACAAATCGATCGAGCGGCTGCGCCGTCGGTATGGCCGCTAGGCCGGCTTGACAGGCAGGACCGTGTCGACAACCCGCCAGCAGTACCACGCGGCGATGGAGCGGTAAGGCCGGAACCGCTCGCCCTCGGCCTGCAGGTCGCGCGGCTTGATCGTGTCCTTCAGCCGGTGCGCGGTCGACCAGCCCTTGCGCACGCCATAGTCCTCGACCGGCCAGACGTCGAGCCGGCGCAACTGGAACATCAGGAACATCTGGGCCGTCCAAGGGCCGATGCCGCGGACCTGCACGAGGCGCGCGATCAGGTCTTCGTCTGAGAGCGCGTCCACGTCCCCAAGAGGGACCGTCCCGTCTTCGACCTTTCGCGCCAGGTCGGTGACCGCAGCCGCTTTGGAGCCGCTCAAGCCGGCCGTCCGCATCGCGCCTTCGGGCAGCGCGAGCACACCGGTGGGCGAGAGGCCGTCGGCGAACAGCTTGAGGAAGCGACCGTGGATCGCATTCGCGGCCGCACCCGCGAGCTGCTGAAACATGATCGAACGCACGAGGGCGGCGAACGAATCCTCTGACGGCCCGCGCAGCGTCATGGGGCCGACGGACTTGATCAGCCGCGCCATGGCGGGGTCGCGCCGAGCGACGAGTCGCGTGCCGAGAGCGAGCTCGGCCGGCGTTGGGCGGGGATCGATCTTGCGGGTCAGGCGAACTCCGACATGAACTGGGCGAACTCGTCCTTGGTGAGCCGGAGCTCCTCCTCGCCGAGTTCCACCAGCGGACGGTCGGGGATGCGCTCGGTGGTCGCGAAGTCGGTCATCGTCGTGTCGAGGTAAAGCAGGCCGGTGACGAGATGGCCGGCCGAACGACCCTCCTCGAGGACCTTCATCGCGGCGAGGCGGTCGGTCGGATCGTGATCCTCGCCGAGCTTCTTGAGCACGATGTGCGACCCGTCGTGGAGTTCGACGTCGCGCACGGTGCCGGGCTCGTAGTCGACATGGACCTCTTCGAAGAAAGGAATGAAGGACACGTCCGCGATGGACTCCTCATGGTCCTTGACCCAGCTGTAGCTCTTGGTCGAGCCGTCATGGTCGTTGAAGGTGACGCAGGGCGAGATGATGTCGAGCACGGCCGTGCCGCGGTGGGCGATGGCCGCCTTGATCAACGGCACCACCTGCTTGCCGTCGCCACTGAAAGAGCGGGCGACGAAGGAGCAGCCGAGCGTGAGAGCCACCGCGCAGGGATCGATGGGCTGGAAGGTGTTGACCGCGCCTTTCTTCTGCACCGAACCCAGGTCCGCTGTGGCCGAGAACTGGCCCTTCGTGAGGCCGTACGTTCCATTGTCTTCG
This sequence comes from Actinobacteria bacterium 13_1_40CM_66_12, assembly GCA_001917895.1. The sequence goes on along the minus strand of MNEW01000002.1, from coordinate 31,107 downwards.
ATGATGTAAGTGCAGTCGATGTTGCGGCGGATCATGTGCATGAACTGGCCGAGGCCGATCGATGCGGTGTCCCCGTCGCCAGAGACGCCGAGCATGATCAGCTGCCGGTTGGCGAGCTGAGCGCCCGTCGTCAGCGCCGGCATGCGTCCGTGCACACCGTTGAGTCCGTGCGCGGCCTCCACGAAGTAGGCGGGCGTCTTCGACGAGCAGCCGATGCCGGACATCTTGGCGAGGCGGTGCGGTTCCAGCCCGAGCTCGTAGAGCGCTTTGACCATGTGGTTGGTGATCGAGTTGTGCCCGCACCCTGCGCACAGAGTCGTCGCCGCGCCCTTGTAGGCGTCGCGGGGGAGGCCGATCCGGTTCAGGGTCGCGCTCATGCGGGGTCCCCGCAAAATCGAAGATTTTGTGGGGTTTTCATGCGGGCACCTTCTCCGACTCGAGCAGGGGTTCGATGATGGCGTCGGCGGGGATTGGCTGTCCGTCGTAGTGCCGGATCGAGCGCAGCCGGCCGACGAGCGCCGGAGGCAGCGCGAGGCGGATGAGGTCGAAGACCTGGCCGTCGCGATTTTGCTCGACCACGTACACCCGCTCGTGACGCGAGACGAAATCGACGACCGCTGACGCGAGGGGCAAAGCGCGCAGACGCAGGTAATCGACCGGGCGCCCCGCAGACATCAGCGCCTGGCGCGCCTCGACCACGGCGGCATGCGTCGAACCAAATGCGATGAGCCCGATCGGTGACCTGGCCGATTCGTCGATCACCGGCGCAGGCAAAACGGTTCGGGCGGTCTCGAACTTGCGTGTGAGCCGGTCCATGTTGGCTGCGTACGCCTCGGCGCTCTCGGTGTATCGAGCGTGCTCGTCATGACCGGACCCGCGCGTGAAGTAACCAGCGGCGGGATGATCCGTGCCGGGCAGCGTTCGGTAGGGCACGCCGTCGCCGTCGACGTCGCGATATCTCGCCCATTCGCCGGCAAGGCGCTCGAGATCGGCCTTTGTCAAAACCTTTCCGCGGTCGAACGGCCGGTCCGGGTACTTGAACTCGGGCGTCATCCAGAGGTTCATGCCGAGGTCGAGGTCGGAAAGTACGAACACAGGCGTCTGGAACCGGTCGGCGTAGTCGAAGGCGTCGCGGGCGAACTCGTAGCATTCCTCGACCGTTCCCGGCAGCAGCACCAGATGCTTGGTGTCGCCGTGCGACAGCGTATATGCGAACCCGACGTCGGCCTGCGACGTGCGTGTGGGCAATCCGGTGGACGGTCCGATGCGCTGGATGTCGAAGATCACGACCGGCACTTCCGCGTAATAGCCGAGGCCCGCGAACTCCGCCATCAGCGAGATGCCTGGTCCGGAGGTCGAGGTCATCGCCCGCGCGCCCGCCCATCCGGCCCCGATTGCCATCCCGAGGGCGGCGAGCTCATCCTCGGCCTGCACGACCGCGATTCGCTTCTCACCGGTGCCGGGATCGGTCCGGAAACGGTCCGAGTATGCGATGAGGTTTTCGCAAAGCGACGACGAGGGGGTGATCGGATACCATGCGGCGACCGTCACTCCCCCCATGAGGGCGCCCAGCGCCGCCGCCTGGTTGCCTTCGACGAGCACCTTCCCGTCGACGACGCCCGTCATCGGCTCGAGCCGGTATGGATCCTGCTTCGAGAAGTTGTCCTGCCAGTAGTCGAAACCCACTTTGATGGCGTCGAGGTTGACCTGGACGGCCTTGGGCTTGGACAGGAACTGGCGCCGCACCGCGTGGTCGAGCGCTTCCCACGGAATGCCCAGGAGACCGGCGACGACGCCGACGTAAATCATGTTCGCGAGCTGCTTGCGCAGCGTGTCGTTCTGGATCTTCGCCTTGGCCAGCTTGGAGAACGGCACGGGGTAGTACGTCACGTCGGTGCGGGCATCCGCGGTAGAGAAAGCCTCCTCGTGCACGACGACGCCTCCCGGCCGCACCGTGCGCAGGTCTTGGTGCCAGGTGGTGACGTTGAAAGCGATCAGGATGTCGACCTGGTCTCGGCGTGCCATGTGCCCCTGGGGCGTGACCCGGAGCTGGTACCAGGTCGGCAGGCCCTCGATGTTGGAGGGGAAGACGTTCTTGGGGGCGACCGGGATTCCCATGTGGAAGATCGCCCGGGTCAAGATCAGGTTGGCCGTCTGGCTTCCAGAGCCATTGACGGTGGCGGCCTGGATTGTGAGGTCGTTGATGGTCTGGTCGGTCACTTTGTTACTTGGGGAGTGTGAATTTTACGCGCACGCACACCTCGAACTAGTGTGGTTCAACCGTTGAATTGGGTACAGTCCTCAGTCTGTGAAGGTCGGAACCCCTAAGGAAACTGCGCCCGACGAACACCGGGTGGCCCTCGTTCCAGACACCGCCACGAGGCTTTCTGCCGCCTCTCTCGAGGTGAATGTCGAGTCGGGAGCCGGTTCCGCCGCATACATACCGGACGATGCCTACCAGCAAGCCGGAGCCAAGCTCGTGAAGACCGCCGCCGCCCTTCTTGGCGAGGCGGACGCGGTGCTCAAGGTGCAAGCCCCGTCGGCCGCCGAGGTCGAGCTCATGAAAAGGGACGCGGTGCTGATCAGCTTCCTGCAGCCAGCGACGCAAAGCGACATCGTCCAGGCGCTCGCGGCACGTGGAGTGACAGCGTTCAGCCTCGAGCTCGTGCCGCGAATCTCTCGGGCGCAGTCGATGGACGCGCTTTCGTCACAGGCCTCAGCGGCGGGTTACAAGGCGGTGCTGATGGCAGCCGGCCGGCTGGGCAAATTCTTTCCGATGATGATGACGGCCGCGGGCACCGTCCCGCCGGCGCGGGTGCTGGTGATGGGTGCCGGCGTGGCTGGTCTGCAGGCGATCGCCACGGCGCGCCGGCTGGGCGCGGTGGTCTCGGCCTACGACGTGCGGCCCGCGGTCAAGGAGGAGGTGCAATCCCTGGGTGCGACCTTCATCGAGCTGGCGCTCGAAACGCAGGAGGGCGAGGGCGGCTACGCACGTGAGCAGTCGGATGAGTTCCTGCGCAAGCAGCGCGAGCTGATTGGTGAGCACGTGGCCAAATCGGATGTAGTCATCACCACCGCCGCCGTGCCCGGCCGGCGCGCACCGCTGCTCGTCACCGGCGAGATGGTCAAGGGCATGCGGCCGGGATCGGTGATCGTGGACCTCGCGGCCGAAACCGGTGGCAACGTCGAGCTGACGAAGGCAGGCAAGGACGTCGAGGTCGGTGGGGTCACCATCATCGGCACGCGCAACGTGCCGTCGACGATGCCTCTACACGCGAGCCAGCTGTACGCGCGCAACGTCGCCAACCTGCTGTTGCACCTGGTCAAGGACGGGGCGATCGTGCTCGACTTCGAGGACGAGATCACGAAGGGCAGCTGCGTGACCCATGGGGGCGAGATCGTCAACGAGCGCGCGAAGCAAATGGTCGCCGCCGCCGCGAAATGACGAACGAGCTGCTGAACGAGTTCACATTTTTCGTGCTGGCGGTTTTCGTCGGCATCGAGGTCATCTCCAAGGTGCCGACAATGCTCCACACGCCGTTGATGTCGGGCACCAACGCGATCCATGGCATCATCCTGGTCGGCGCGCTGCTGATCGCCGCGAGCGCGAGCTCGCCGGTCACGATCGTCCTGGGATTTCTGGCCGTGGTCCTCGCCACCACCAACGTCGTGGGTGGCTTCGTCGTCACTGACCGGATGCTGGAGATGTTCAAAGGCCGGCAGGCGGCAAAGACGCCGGAACCGGCCGCCAAATCCAAATGACCATGTGGTCGCGGCCGGAAGCCGTCGACGGATCTTCGGCGCCCATGCGGCCCACTGCCTCCCATGCCTTCGGCATGGGGGCCCCAAAGGTATCCGCTCCTCGCTTGCGCATCAACGAATGCGCGCGCTCCGGTGCTCGGCTGCGCCTAGCATCTGGACCACCTGGTCACCGAATCTCTCGCCGAGGTCTCCGGCCGTGACCACGGTCTACGCCCTGGCGTACCTCCTCGCCGCGGTCCTGTTCATCCTTGGCCTCAAGCAGCTCAGCTCGCCGAGGACGGCCCGCAACGGCAACTACACCGCCGCCGCCGGCATGGTCATCGCTCTGGGCGCCACGGTGCCGCAGCTTCACTTCACGGGTGCCGGCGCGATCATCGTTTTGATCGGGGTGATCGTCGGCGCGGCGGTCGGAACGATCGGGGCGCGCCGGGTGAAGATGACCGCGATACCGCAGATGGTGGCGCTCTTCAACGGCGCCGGCGGCGGCGCGGCCGCGCTCGTGGCTGTGTCCGAGCTGCTGAAGTTCGGCTCTCATCCACCGATTGCCGAAGCGCTACCCAGCGTGTTCAGCATCGTCATCGGCTCGGTATCGTTTGCCGGCAGCCTGGTCGCCTTCGCGAAGCTGCAGGAGCTGATGACCGGGACGCCGATCACATACCCGGGACAGCAGCTGGTCAACGGCCTCATCGCCGCCGCGATCATCGGCTTCGTGATCGCGGTTCTGGCGATCGCTTCAATTCCCTTCTCGTTCCTTTCCTTGATGGTGCTCGCGCTCATCCTCGGGGTCGCGTTCGTGCTGCCCATAGGCGGAGCGGACATGCCGGTCGTGATCTCGCTGCTCAACGCATTTACCGGGCTTGCCGTCGCCGCGAGCGGGTTCACGCTCAACAACTTCTCGCTCATCGTCGCCGGCACGCTCGTGGGCGCCTCCGGCAGCCTGCTAACGAAGCTCATGAGCGATGCCATGGGTCGGTCGCTGGGCAACGTCTTGTTCGGCGCGTTCGGCCAGGTACGAGCGACTTCGGGGGCCACGGCCGGGAAGGAGGGTCGGAGCGTCAGGACCAGCTCGATCGAGGACCTGGCCACCCTGCTCGCCTACTCGCGGCGCGTCATCATCGTCCCCGGATACGGACTCGCGGTTGCGCAAGCGCAGCACGCCGTGCGCGAGCTCGCGGACCTGCTCGAGAAGAAAGGCGTGGAGGTGAACTACGCCATTCATCCCGTTGCCGGCCGCATGCCCGGTCACATGAACGTGCTTCTCGCGGAGGCGAACGTCCCTTACGAGCAGCTGAAAGAGATGGACGAGATCAACGACGAGTTCAAGGACGCCGACGTCGTGCTCGTGGTCGGCGCCAACGACGTCGTCAATCCCGCGGCGCGCAGCACACCTGGCAGCCCGATCTACGGCATGCCAATTCTCAACGCCGACCAGGCCAAGAACATCGTCTTCATGAAGCGCTCGATGCGACCTGGATTCGCGGGCATCGACAACGATCTCCTCTACGACCCGAAAACCATCATGTTGTTTGGAGACGCCAAGGACTCGTTGACCAAGCTGGTCAACGCAGTCAAAGCAGCCTAAGACAGACTGAGTGGAGCCTTAGGCCGGATTTTCTCCGGCCGTCACCAGGCGTGCGGCTTCCAAACGCCTCCGGCAATGTGTAACTCCATCTATCGGGCAGGCCTACCTGCCGGATATAAAGCGAGCCCCCGGCCGATGACGGCAGGAGGCTCGCGCCGCGAAGAGGGTGTGGTGCCACGAATCCTAGGCGGTGAGAGCGGCTTTGGTTAGTGCACAACCCACAAATCCAGGCCTCGTTTGTTGTGATGCACCATGGTGATCAGACCCCGACCTACAATCGGGCCGGTGGACGGCGGGGAGGTCGTGTTGCTGGTCACGGTCGCCCTGCTCGTGATCTACGTCATCGGGATCGGGGGCGCAACCGCGACCGCCATCCACATCAGCGAAGCCTGGCGACGCCGGCCGGTCCAAGCCACCGGCCTCGGGCCGCGGGCTGAAGGCGAGCTCGTCTTGCCCGCGCCCGAGCTGCCGACCGTCTTTCGCCGCATCCGTCTGGTGGGCTGGGTCGTGTTTCCCATCGCCCTCTTTCTGGCGGTGTTTGCCAACCGGGGCTATCTGTGGATCGCGCCGCTGGCCGTATTGGTGATGGTCGGGCTGAACGCTTTCTACTTCACCGCGATGCAGGGGATGGGCGAGCCTCTGACCCTCACCAAGGACGGATTCCGTTATGGCGCTAAAGGCCGGGAGCGCTCGGCGCGCTGGATCCACGTCACCGACCTGGTTGGTGCGCGCCTCGGCGCGTTCAGCGGCGTGCGGATGTCTGAGGATGGCGAGTGGCAGGACCCCAAACTGCGACCCAATGTCATCTTCTTCCGCCTCAATCGCGCGCTGGTGCACGCTCCCAAGAGCTTGCTGCAGCGCCTACGCGGCTTCTCGTATTACGACGGCGCGATTCGCAACACGTTCGGCGTGCCCACCGAGCAGCTGCTGCAGGCGATGCGCGAGTGGCAGCGAATCGCCGTGGACGCGGAATCGCCCCCGTTTCGACGTCCGCGCCCGGGGGAGTCTAGGAGCGCTCCTTGAGGACACGGCTGAGCGCCTTGGTGTCGAACGGGTACGCAAGCCTGAGGACGAAATGCTGCAGGCCGGCATCGAGCCACTCCTGAATCTGTCGGGGTGAGCTGACGGTCACATTGGCCGTGCGCTCGATCTCCCTCGGATCCCGCCCGATGCGGTGGCACCACTCGTCGAGGATCTTCGATTTGCGCGCGTACCCGTCCGGATCTCCAAGCGCATTCCACATTTGCGCATGCTCCGCCACCAGCCGAAGGGTCACCTTCTCGCCTCCGCCGCCGATGAGGATCGGCATCGGGCCCGCGGGCCCCGGCTTCAGCTTCTGGATTCGCTCTTTGATCCTTGGCAGCGCGTCCCCGAGGGTGCGCAGCCGATCACGCGCCTCCCCGAAGTCGAATCCGTATTCGTCGTAATCGCGCTCGAACCATCCCGCCCCGAGCCCGAGGACGAACCGTCCTCCTGAAAGTTGATCGATGGTGCCGGCCATGTACGCGATGAGGTCGGGATTGCGATAGCCGATAGAGGTGACCATGGGACCGATCTGCGGCACTTTCGTGTCTACGGCCGCCGCGGCGAGCAGCGACCAGCACTCGAATTGATTGCCGTCGGGGTCGCCGTAGAGTGGGAAGAAATGGTCCCAGAACCAGATGCTGTCGACACCCAGCTCGTCGGCGCGCCGCCAGGCGTCGCGCAGCTGCTGGATCGTGCACTGCTGCGGATGGATCGTGACGCCGACCTTGAATCGCTTCGCCTCGGACATTGGTCAGCGATTATCCTCTCCATCTCATGACGGCTCGCTGGACCCCGGTCGAGGTCGATGCGGCGAACGCCGGCCTCGATTTCTGGGCGCGCTACCACGCGTACCGCCGACTTCGGCACGCTGAGACGCGTCCCGACGATCCGATCACGCCCGACGACGTCGTCGAGAAGGACATGAAGCGCGAGGACCCATTCCACGTCCATTTCCGATACGAGATCGCGTCAGGTGGCGTGATGCTGAGCTGGTTCGACGCGGGTGCCGTCAAGCCTGGTTCTCCCGAGTACGAATCCGGCAAGCATCTGCTGTGGGCTGATGGGTCGGTGCATCGCGACCACCGGCGCCAGGGCATCGGTCGCAGCTGGATCCCATTGGTCCTGGAGATCATGAAGCGCCATTCGTACTCAACGGTTGGTTTCGGAACCGAGGAAGAATCAGGTCACGCGTTTCTCAAGTGGCTTGGCGCCCAGAACAAGTTCACGGGCGCGGAGAACCGGCTGAAGCTCGCGGACCTGGACTGGGCGATGATGCGGCGCTGGGTCGAGGAGGGACGCAAGGGCTCGCCCGAAACCAGGCTCGAGTCATACGACGGACCCATGCCCGAGGTGCTGCGAGCCGACTATGCGCCCCAGCTGTCGGCGATGCTCAACACGATTCCGATGGAGGATCTCGACCACGGCGATGAGGTCATCACGCCCGAGGTCATGGTCGAGTGGTACGCGAGCAACGAGATGTCGGGTCGGATCCCGCACGTGATGTTCACCCGCGAGCCCGACGGCGTCATCTCCGGGATCACCGACATGATCTACGCGAGCTACAACCCGACCATCGTCTTCCAGGGCTTCACCGGGGTGCGGCCTGAAGCTCGAGGCCGCGGGCTCGGCAAGTGGCTGAAGGCAGCGATGGCGATTCACATCCACGAGCTCTATCCGGCGGCGGAGTGGTTCACCACCGAAAACGCCGGCTCGAACGCGCCGATGCTGGCCATCAACACGAAGATGGGCTTCAAGCAGTATCGCGTCGGCAGCGAATACCAGATCAGCCGCGACGATCTTGCATCGCGGCTCCGGGAGCTCGCCCGGCCTAGTTAGCTGGTTCGGCTGCGCTGGATGCTGCGGGCGAGCAGCACGATGCCGATCACGATGAGGAGTCCCGGCAGCGCGGCCTTGCCGAACAATCCGTAGTCGGTTTCGCTGATCCGGAAGATCGTTCCGAAGATGACGAAGCCGATCATGAAGATGAGCAGGGCGACGAACATCAGCACGCGACCCTGGCGGAGCAGCTGCGCATCGTGGTTGCGCAGGCCCTGGAGCCAGATCCCGAGACCGACTCCGCCCGGCGCGACGAGCGGCCAGGCGAATGCCCAGGCCGGCCAGTCCTGGGTCGCGTTCATGTAGGCGAGGATCAACCCGATCACGGTCAGGATCGCGCCCGGGATGAGCGCGCCGGTGCCGAGGCTGACGAACCCGACGATCAAAAGGGTCAAGCCTGGGATGACGATGAACAGCGGCCAGCTCCCGCCGGGATCGAAGCCCGTGAACTGAACGAGCAGCGCGAACAAACCGAGGACGACCAGGACCACACCAAGGGCGACGGTGGATCCGGCTCGGCGCTGGGCCGGCCCGGGAGCGACCATAGCCGGAGGCCTGGGCTGGTAGGCAGGCGGCGGGGGGGTCGTCGTAGTCACGGCCTCGGTGGCCGGCGGCTCGGCGGGCGCCTCGGCCGGTGGTGCCGGCGCCTCAGCGCTCATCGATGACGACTCATCGAACGCAGATGATGTTTCGGAGGCGGGAGCTGGTTCCTCTTCCGGCTTCGCGTCCGCGCTCATCGCGGAGGCATCGGAGCTCTCAGCCGGCTCTTCCTTGCTCGGCGCGAAGACGTCGGGGCTGCCGGCGAGCATGTCCGAGCTGACGTGGACCGAAGGCTCGCTTTCGCCGCCCGCGCCGGGGACGCCCGGCGTCGGTTCCTTGGGGGTCGAGCGCTTGCGCTTGGTCATAGGGCCACCAGCTTATACAGTCACGCGCGCCAGGGAGCGGGGAGGAGGTGGGCAAGGATTCGGTAAACCTCCGGATTCAAAGCAAGGCCGACATGGCTGCCCTTGACCTCGATTGCATTGACGTCACGGCGCAAGCACGCCCTCCAGTTCACGACGCCGTCGGACCGCGAATAGATCGATGTCGTCGGCACTCGCGGCGGCGCCGCCAGGTCGCGTAGGAATCGCATCTCCACCGAGGCCGGATGTCCGTAGCGAAAAACGTTGTAGACATGCGCGGCGCGCACGCCTGCCATCGTCAACGGATGGACGTCGAACGGGTCGTTGAGCGGCGACCCAAGTGTGATGACCTGCTCCACGAGCTCGGGTTTGCGATGCGAAAGTACCTTCGCCAGGACCCCGCCGCGGCTGTGGCCGACAAGCGATACGCGCGCACCGGTGCGGTGCTGCAGGTGCTGCAGAGCGTCGAGCAACGGCCGAAGCATGACCTCCGAGTACATGACGTTGAACGCGACGCCGGCCATCTGCGGCCGGTAACCGATTCGGCGCAGCCACCCGAACGGCGTGCGGAGCGTCCAGTCGCCGGCTAGAAATCCCGGGATGAGGATCACAGGGCGTCCCAAACCAGGCGGCACCTCGACTCCTCGGTAGACGGGGTCGCGGATGAGGCTCAGGTATTCGAGGTAGATGCGGCCCTCGAGCCACATCGGGGGGATCGGGTCCCACGTGCCAAGGTGCCGCAGGTCGGGCAGGATCGAGGCTGCGACCTCCTCCCATCGACCGCGTCGCCTGCTGTGATGTTGTGAGACCGATTCCAAGTTAAGTTCTGAGTGCGACTCCGTTATGAAACCGCAGCGGGCTCGGGTGCGATTCTATACGCCCGCCACTCATTTAGAACGCTCAGAAACGCCTCGGGGGTCTCCATCATCGGCACGTGGCCGGCTCCTTCGAGGACGCGGAGGGTCCAGTCTGGCCGGCGCCGGACGAGCTCTCGCGCCGCAGCCACCGGGATCACGCGGTCGAGGGATCCATGGATCACAAGAGTCGGCGCCGTCACGCGCTTGACGCGGTTCCAGAAGCGCGGATCGGCCATCCTCAGCGCGATCGAGCGCGAGGCCTGGAGGAACGCGCGGCTGTTCTGGAGACCGAGGCGCGCCCGCTCTCGCGTGAGCTGCACGTGCGCTTCGACGACCTTCGGGTCGACACGAGACGGGTCGACGCAAACCAGCGCCATCGACTGTTCGACAAGCCTTTCGGGCCCGAGCTCGCGCACCCTTCGATCGAATAGGACCTCTGCCAGGCCTGGGATGGAGAGCGCCGCCGCGACGCCGAGCATCGCCGGGTCGGGTCTGCGCACGTGCGCGATGGGGATGGGGACGGCTGGATCGACCAGGATGCAGTCGGTCACCGAATCGGCGTGGTCGGCGCCCACCAGGATGGCGATGTGGCCGCCCATCGAGTTGCCCATCAGGACCACCGGCTCGCCGATGACCTTCGCGATGAACCTCTGCACGAGGTCGGCATTGGCGCCGACGGTCGCGGATCGATCGTAGAGAGGCGTTTGTCCGAAGCCCGCAAGATCGATGGCGATCGCGTGGTATCGCTGCGCCAGCTCCGGGCCGACGGCCATCCAGTTCAGTGCATTGCCGCCGAGACCGTGAACCATGAGCATCGCTGGGCCTGCGCCGCCGAAATCGATGTAGTGGACCGGCCCGTCCAGGTCGGCGATCCTATGGCGCACTGCGTCAATCCTACGACGCGGGACTGAGGATGGCGCCTGCCAAACGCATGAGGATGTCGGCGACCGCGCCCGGCGAACGCCTGCCGTCCTGGTGGAGGCGGTCGAACACCGCGAACGAGCTGATGGCGCCGATGACGTCTTCGGCTTCCTTCAGCGAACAGCCGGGACGGAGCTGGTCGGCGGCCGCCAGCCTCTCTGCCAGGGCGCGGTCTTTCAGCGCGGCCGGGTCCGCGGTCGAGGTGACTGCCGGAAGAGCACGGAACAAGGCGGGATCGGACGACCACGTCGCGCAAGCGGCGGCGATGCGGTTTCTGAGCTCCTCGAGGGCATCGCCGGCACTGCCGGCGGGCGCCGGGACGGTCCGCCGGTGGGCCTCGCCGGCGACCGCGCGGAGCAGTTCCGATCGAGAGCCGAAACGGTTGTAGATCGTGAGTCTAGAAACGCCGGCCCGACGAGCCACCGCCCCTACGCTGAGGTTCGAGCCGCCCCCGGCAGCCACCAGCTCGCGCGCCGCCGTCAGCACGGCCGCCCGGGTGCGGTCGACACCGGCCTGGCGCTTGCCGAGGTCGTGCCTGGCTTCCACGGGCACAGATTAACAGACTGTATGTTAATCGGACGATCAGGATCTCAGGACACGCCCCGATGGTCGGACAGTCCGCTCCAAAGCGCGGACAACCTACCATCCCTGCTCTATGAAGCTCCCGGATCCTCTCGCCCTGCGCGAGCTGTCCGCGCTGCTGCGAGATCCGGTCTTTCGCGGTCGCGGCGTACCTCATGGAGACGGCCGCCCGGTTCTGCTCGTGCCTGGCTTCCTGTCAGGCGACTGGTCGCTGAGAGTGATGCACGGATGGCTCGAGCGCATCGGTTACAGCGCGCACATGTCGGGGATCTATTTCAACGTCCGCGCGTCTGAGCACATGCTTGCCGGGCTGCGGCGGCGTTTGAACGAAATTCGTGCGAGCGACCCTTCGCGCGTCACGCTCGTCGGGCACAGCCGCGGCGGCCTGCTCGCCAAGGTGCTCGCGCAGCGGCGGCCCGATGCGATCGAGCAGGTGATCGCGCTCGGCTCCCCACTCGCCGATCAATCGGACATCACCCCGCTGACGCAGGCGGCGGTCGGCGTCGTGCGAACCGCGAACGAGATCGGCTTCGGCCTGCGGCTGCGCGCCGAGGGAAGGTTCGCCTACGACCTGCGCCAGGCGCCGGCGGTGCCGACCACCTCCATCTACACGCGCTCAGACGATGTCGTGAACTTCCGCAGCTGCATCCGCCCGGACATCCCCTCGATCGCCGTTTGGGGCAGCCACAACGGGTTGGTCATCAACCCCGAGGTCTACCGGCTTCTTGGCCGGCTTCTTGCGCGACCTCGACGCGCGGCCGGCACGCCGAAGGCCTGAAGCGCGGGTCTTGGTGGTCGCCTCGTGAAAATCCGCCGCCGACTGTTCGAGATGCTTGGCGAAATCGTCGAGGTCGGGCACCAGGTCGCGGTCGGCGAGCATCCCGAAATGGACGCTGCCGTTGTAGGAAACGATTGCGAGGTTCAGTCCCAACGAGTGATAGATGGCGACCAGCGGCCAGAACTCCAGGAGCTGTGAGCCGCCGGTGTAAAACGGCATCTGTGGGCCGGGCACGTTGGTGGCCACGATGTTGACGACCGATTGGCGAGACCAGATCGGTTGCGAGCTCATCACGCGGCCCGCCAGCGCCTGCAGCGTCGCCGGAGCCCAGATGGCCAGCTGCGTCAGCGTGCCTGCGGCCACCGCCTGCCGCGATCTCTTGAGGTCGCCGGTGGCTGCTGTGACTCGGCTGACCCTCTCCTTGGGAGTCATGGCGCCGAGCGGGATCTCGACCACCATCGCGCTGACCATGTTTCCGAGCTTGTAGCGCTCTGTGCTATCGCGGACGCTGACCGGCGCAAAAACGCGCAGCGCGTCAGGTATGGGCTCGCCGCGATCATCGAGCCAGCGCCACATGGCTTCAGCGATCACGGCGAGAACGGCGTCATTGACCGTGCCGCCGAACGCGGTCTTGACGTCTTTCAAATGCTGAAGGGGCACGCGCACCGACTGCACTCGGCGGTGCGGTCCGATGGGGCGATTGAAGAAGAGTGGCGTGCCAGGCCTCAGCCAGGCCAGCGCAAGCTGCAGCCCGCCGGACCACGGCGAATGTGCGACGGCCTCGAGGATCTGCCGCGGTCGCAGGCTCGCAAGCTTGTTGAGCGCGCCGGCAGGCGAGATGGCGTCGATCGAATGGCGCAGCAGCTCGGTGCTGCTTGGCGCCGGACGCGGCTTCCAACGTTTGGGACGGCCGTAGCTGGTCGGAGTCGGCTCCGCGTCGAGAAGCAATGTAGCCAGGTCCACGGTGGAGATGCCGTCGACCATCGCGTGGTGCACCTTGTTGACAACGGCGACACGGCCTCCGCTGAGCCCTTCGACGACGGTCATCTCCCACAACGGCTTGTTGAGGTCGAGAGGCCGCGCGAACAATCGCGCGGTGTAATCCCGGAGCGCGGCTTCGTCGCCTGGGCTGGGCAAAGCCGCGCGCCGGACGTGATACGACAGGTCGAAATCGGGGTCGTCGACCCACACCGGGTTGCCAAGGTTGCCTGGCAGCCACATCACCTTCTGGCGATAGCGCGGCACGAGGTGAAGCCGATCCTCGATGGTCCGGGCGAGGCCAAGCGCGCCGCGGCCGCCTTTCACCTGGGGCGTGCCTTCGAAGATGTACGTGGCTCCGATGTGGAGCGGCGCTTCATACCGCTCCGCATAAAGGAACCACGCGTCGAGCCCACTCAGCGGCTCGAAAAAGGTCTTGCTCATCGCACCCCTGCCTGCGGGCGATTCTCGCACGTGTTTAATTTGCGTGCCTTGATCCCCGCCGCGATCGCACTCGCTCTCGCCGCGGCCGCGCTGCACGGCACGTGGAACGTCCTCGTCAAGGTCAGCGGCGACCCAATCAGCACCCTGCAGCGCGCCACCGTCGCCGGCGCCGCGCTGATGACGCCGCCCGCGCTGGTCGCGTGGCTCGCGACCGGCCGGCCGGGCCTGGGCTGGCCCGTCGCGGGTCTCGCGGCCACCTCGGCGATGCTCGAGCTCACGTACCTGTTTCTGCTTTCGGCTGCTTACCGGCGAGGCGAGCTCTCGGTCGTCTACCCGATCGCACGCGGCTCGGCGCCGCTCCTGGCGGTGCTGGTCGGCATCGGCGTCCTGGGCGAGCGACTGGCGACGCATCAGCTGGTCGGCGTCGCCCTTCTACTGGCCGGCATCCTCGCCGTCACGCTGCCGCAGGCCAGCGGTCGCGCGACGTTGCCCGCATTGCTGACGGGGGTGGCCATCGCGGCGTACAGCGCGGTGGATCGGGTGGGGGTACGGCTCGCCGCCCCCTGGCTCTACGGCTGGCTGCTCGTGGTGCTGCTGGCGGCCGGAATCGTAGTCGCGCGGTGGGTGGGCGCCAGGTTCACGCGGCATGCGGCAGCGGCGGCGCCGATTGGCTGGCGGCAGGGGACGTTGATCGGGCTCTTCATGTGGGGCGGCTACCTGCTCGTACTGGTGGCGCTCAGCATCGCGCCGCTCTCGGTCGTCGCCCCGGTGCGGGAGGTCGCCGTTGTCGCGGTGGCGGTGTGGGGAGTGTGGAAGCTGCACGAGCGCGAGGCCGCCGCCCTGAAGTTGTCAGGTGCCGTGGCGACCGTGGTCGGGGTGGCCCTGGTGGCCCTTTGAGCGCTCGGTTTGGGCCCGCCGATCGCGTGGTAATGTAATTTCGTCGTCCGGAAGTCGGGCGATGTTCGCCGCGGTCGTCGATTCTTCTCGAAAGGACCCGAGCGTTCGCGAGATTTTCTTTCGAGAAGAGGAGTTGCAGATGCCGACAGGCACAATCAAGAAGCTTGTATCCGACCGCGGGTTCGGGTTCATTGCCGCAGAGGACGGGCGTGAGTATTTCTTCCACCGCACCGGACTCGACTCGAGCGTGAACTTCGACTCACTGGCGGGCGGAGAGCGCGTCAGCTTTGAGATCGAGCCGAGCCAGAAGGGCCCGCGCGCGAATCGCATCAAGCTCGCGTAACTGAGCTGAGCTTTACGGCCGGTCGCTTCTGCGGCCGGCTTTTTTTGTGCCTGGCCGTCCGTAGAGCTTCACGAGGTCGGCCCCGCGCCGTGCCAGCTCGGCGCGGACCTCGGCCGGCTCCAGGACTTCGACCCTGGCGCCGAACGAGCTCACGAAAGCCGCCGCGGGCTCGAGCGCCGGGAACGCCAAGCGCACGATGCGCCGGCGCGGCTCGCCGACCACCCTGTCACCTGAGACGCGCAGAACGAGCGCCAGGTCGTCGTCGCTGGCGGCCATGACGGCGACCTCATAGCCGGCTC
The DNA here is from genome assembly GCA_001917895.1 of Actinobacteria bacterium 13_1_40CM_66_12. The sequence goes on along the minus strand of MNEW01000002.1, from coordinate 15,900 downwards.
GGCCTGAATCCCAATGCGCGGATTGCTCCCGCCAGGCTTTCGCCAGGTCGAATCGTTTCGGCCTGCGCGCCGGTGCATCGAGTGCTCGCGCCTCTTCGATGCGCGAAAGGCGAAACAGACGCCGGTCGCCTTCGACGTCAGCGAGCAGGTACCAGACGCCGGCTTTGATGATCAGCCCCAGCGGGTCCACTTCGCGCTCGACCACCTGAGCCTCCGCGCGCCGGTAGCGAAGGTGCAGGCGTCTGTCGCCGAACACCGCGTCTTGAACCATGCGGAGGTGTGGGGACGCTTGCGATGAGCGGCGGCCCCAGCCCGCGGAATCCACCAGCAGGCGCTCCCTGATCCTCCCTGCCCGTCTGCCGCCTTCGCCGGGCAGGGCGGCGGCCAGCTTTCCCATCGCGCTTTCGAAGGTCGGACCGGCCGCTGACGTGAAAAGGGCCTCGACCTCCGGCCCGGTGAGACCGGTGAGGTCGGTCCTCCAGCCGGCCATCAGCTCAATGCCGCCGTTGGGACCAGGGTCGGCGTGAACCGGCACACCTGCCGAGCCGAGTGCGTCGACGTCGCGATAAACCGTACGCCTGGAGACCTCGAGCCGCGCCGCCAGCTCGCTAGCGGTGAGACGGCCGCGTGCCTGCAGGAGGAACAGCAGCGCGAGGACGCGATCCGCTCGCATTCTTTTCAGATGATGACAGATGATGGCAACAATTGCCTTGCATAATCGCGAGCATGATGACGAAAACCGCGGCACAAACCTTCCTGATCGAGCCACTCGGCCCTTACTCGTTGGAGGAGTCGGCTAACTTCATCGGCGCGTGGCATGAAGCGCCGGCGGCCGGCGGAGCAGCCACCGGCCACCTACACCTCGCGTTCCTTACCGATGAAGGCTGGAAGCCTGTCGGCGTCTGCCTGACGCAAGGTGAGTCGGGGATTGTGCGCGGCGAGGTCTACGGCAGCGCCGATGTCAGAGCGGTTGAACGCCAGGTGGCCCGCATCCTCAGCCTCGACGTGGACGGGCGCTCGTGGCCCGAAGTTGGCACGCGCGACCGCGTGGTGGGGATGCTGCAGCGCAGGTTTCCGGGCTTCCGGCCGGTGAACTGGTCGGACGCCTACGAAGCCGCGGCGTGGTGCGTGATGTCGACGAGGATCAACATGCGGCAGGCGCAGGCGATCAAAGACCGCATGTGCCGTGAGCTAGGTCATGAGGTGAACGTTCACGGTCACGTCCTCTGGACTTTTCCAGATCCTGCGCGCCTGCTCGAGCTCGAGTCATATCGAGGACTCTTCGGCCGTAAGGTCGAATACCTCAACCGCCTGGGTCGCGCCGCGCTCGCCGGCGAGGTCGATACCGAGATGCTGCGCGCGCTGCCCCAAGACGAATCGCTCGAGCGGTTGCAGCGCTTGTACGGAATCGGAGAGTTTGGGTCGCACCTCGTGCGGCTGCGAGCGCTGAGCGCCGTGGACGAGCTGCCGACACGCGAACCGAGGCTGATGGGTGCGATCCAGACGGAGTACGGGCTCGACGCGGAGCCGGATCTCGTCACGCTGGAGAGGCTGGCGGAAACGTGGAGGCCGTTCCGGATGTGGGTCGCTGTGTGCCTGCGGCGGACGCTGGTAGGCTCGCCTTCAGGCGAGCCGGAGGGGGAGGGCCGGCGCGAGGGAAGGGAGGGACCCCGGCGGGGGTGCGTCCTTACTGCGAGGCCCGGCCCACGACCACGATCGCGCCTGCCCACGCCACCGTGCCCGCGGCAACGAGCGCCCACATCGTCGGAGCGATGATGGGGAAATCGACGAGGGCTCCCAAGATGCACATCGCCGCCGCGCCCGCGAGCAAGAACGCACCCGGGAACAGCAACCAGGCCGCAAACCAGGGTGGCTGTACGAGGTCGCCACGGTCGAAACGCCGCGCCGCCACAAAAAGCAAAGCGGCGGCGACGATTGCCGGCGCAGCCAGCTGAACAGCCCATCCCGCAGTCACCGACCCCGTCGCCGCACCAAGGATCGGCTGCACCCCCGCCAGCGTGAGTGCGGCCGGCACCGCGAACCCGAGCAGCCGCAGCAGCCTGCTTGCCGGCGGCATACGGTCAGGAAGCCGGAAGCGACGGCACCAGCGCCGGCTGCGTGAACACCGGTGTGGTCGCCACCCACCCCAGCTGGACGTCGCGGTAGTAGTCGGGTTCTGAGAGCTCGATCATGAAGACGTCGTTGAAGACGCGCGCGCGTGCCGCCAGGGCTGCCTGATCCGTGATGCCGTCGTTGTAGGGCTGCCGCGGCAAGCCCGACGCCAGGTCCGCGGAACCATAGAAGTCGTCGGTGCCATATACCGAGGTCGAGCCGTACGAATAGATCGCGACCCCCAGCACGCTGTTCCCCTGCGCCGAGGGCGCCAGCACACGGGTGATCTGCGCGAGCGTCCCTTCGGGGTAGTTCAAGAAAGCACCGACGCCGGTGACAACTCGGTTCGCGAAACCAGAGTCCTTCTCAAAGTTCAGCCAGCGTCCGAACCAACCTTTCTCCAACCCGCTCCAGTCGCTGTCGTAGTTCATCGGCACGCCGAAATCCAGGTAGCCGTTGCTCAGCCAGTCCTTCCAATCCTGGAAGACCGATGAATAAGCGGACGTCTTCGGCCAGTCGGCGGCCGTGACCGGTCCGCCGCCAAAGCAGATCAGCGCCCCGCTCAGCTTGACGCTCGGGTGCTCGAGCTTGAGGTCGTCGTGCAGGTCGTGCACAAATGCCGTTACGCGCGCCCGCCGCCACGCCTTCCAGTTCTCGTCGCCCGACCACGGCACAGTCCTGGCGCCGGTCTCGAGCATGAACAGCGCCACCGACTCCGGGCTGTAACCCCAGCCAGTCCCCGGATAGCGGACGAAGTCCATGTGCAGCCCGTCGACGTCGTAGTTCTTGGCCACGTCCATGAAGACCTTGTGCGTGTAGATCTGAACCTCTGGCACGCCGGGATCGAGGTAACCACTCGTGCTGCCGTCATCGGCGCGGTTGCCCCACACATCGCCGTGCTGGACATAGACCTGGCTGGACTCACCCGCAAAGAACGTGTTGAGCCATGCGTGAACCTCGATCCGGGGAATGGCCGCGTGCGCGAGCCTGATCACAGACGCGAGCGGATCGAAGTCGCGCGGCCCGATGATGTCGGTCGCGCGCGGTTCGTCGGATCGATTGAAATATGCGTCGCCCGCTTTGCGCACCTGGACGATCAGAGCGTTGATGTTGGCGCGGTGCGCGTCGGCGACCAGCTTCTGCACCTGCGCAGGTGACTTGATGCCGTCGTGGAAGGCGTCGACCCAAAGTGCGCGATATTGCGACGCTCCGAAAACGATGGGGATTGGGCTTGGAGATGGCGTGGGGCTCGGCACCGTCGCGGCGGCGGACGGGCCGCTGCACGAGATGCACACTAAAACCAGGGCGCCGGCAACCCGCCTCATCACACCCTGGCGATGAGCACCAGGTTTCGTCCGCTGGTCTCGATTGTGCCGGGATGCTCCCGACTCAGTGAGTCGACCGCGTCAGTCATGAACGCATGGCGCCTGGACGGATCCATACCGTCGAGTCGTGAGGCGCAGTCCCACCAGCTCATCAGCATCGAGACCATCTGCGCCGCCGATTCCCAGTGCACCTCTTCGGCGACCACTTCGATGTCAGCGGCAGCGAATCCCGCGTCGAGCGCCGCCTGACGAAAGGCCGCCGGGTCGGAGACCGTGTTTCGTGTCGCCTGCTGGTCGGTCATCTTCGGCGCCGGTGGAAGCCACCGGTCGAGGACTGCGTCGAGGGTCGCCCACGCTGAACCTGCGCGAAGGCTGACGGGGACACTTGCCGCGAGCCGGCCCGATGCACGGAGCACGCGGCAAGCCTCGCGCAGCGCTCGCCCCAGGTCAGGGACGAACTGAAGGCCATGGCCGCATACAGCCGCATCGAACGAGGCGTCGTCGAATTCCAGCCGCTCGACGTCCATCACCTGGAAACGCGCATTCGGGATGCCCGCATGTTTGGCCAGCTCGATCATTCCCGGAGCCAGGTCGACGCCGACCACCTCTCCATCCGGCGCCACCGTGGCCGCGAGTCGCCGGCTCAGGTTGCCAGGACCGCAGGCGAGGTCGAGGATTCGCATACCCGGACGCGCCTCGGCCAGCTCGATGACTCGCGTTCGGCCGCGCGCCTCGCCGTTGGCCATGATGTCTTCCAGACGCTGCTGGTATGCCGCCGCATGGCGGCTGAACACTTCGGGAAAGAACTCCTTCGACTTCAAGGCCGGCTGCCTCGCCACTCCATCTCCAACGTCGCCGCGACCCCGATCGTTGCGCTGTTGGTCCGGCCGACCACCTGGATTCCCACCGGCAGTCCAGGGACGGGCGCCGGCAGGGCGACCACCGGCTGTCCGGTCGTATTGAAAGGACGAGTGAATCGCGAAAGCGGCTCGCGAACCTCCCCGCCGGCGGTGACCGGCGGTGCGACGATCGCCGTGGCGGGAAGGATGAGCGCGTCAATGCCCTCCATCGCACGCCGCGCTCTTTCACGTAGGCGCGGCAGCGCCACCAGGGCGGCCTCGAAATCGACCGCGAGAACCTCGAGCCCGCGCTTGACGAGCGCGAGGACGTCTGCGCCATATTTCTCGGGATACCGCGTCGCCCATTGACGGTGATATGCGGCCGCTTCTACGAGCAAGATCGTCAGCCCGACCTTGAACAGCTCATCACGATCGGGGAAATCGACCTCGGGCACCCCGGCGGCGACAACATCCCACGCCCGCGCCGTGTCGTCGTCGAGGTCTGAAACCCACGCTGCCGGCACACCCAGCCGAGGAGCTCGCACGGGCTCGACGGGAAACGTTTCGCCCGACATCATCGAGTAGGCCGCGGCCGCCGTCGCCACATCGGGCGCGATCGGCCCAAGCGTGTCCAGCGAGCGGCTAAGAGGGATGACGCCGGTGGTGTCGATGCTGCCCAGCGCCGGCTTGAAGCCGACCACGCCGCACAACGAAGCAGGTATACGAATCGAGCCGCCGGTGTCGCTGCCAATGGCCCAATCGCACATCCCTGCCGCGACCGCGACCGCCGATCCCCCTGACGAGCCCCCGGCTACCCGGCTCGGATCGTGCGGGTTGCGGACCGGTCCGTAATGCGGATTGACGCTCGTGACCCCGAATGCGAACTCATGAAGGTTGGCTTTGCCGACGACCACGCATCCGTGGCTGCGAATCTGCTTCACGACAGGCGCGTCCTCGCCGGCGGGCGTGTCGGGAAGGATGATCGCGCCCGCGGTCGTCACCATGCCGGCCACGTCGACAAGGTCCTTCACCGCGACCACGGTGCCGATACCGATCTCGGTGGAGATGGCGATGAACGCGTTCAGGTCCTTGTGCTCGCGGATGCGACGCCGCGCTTCCTCCAGGTCCATCGGGGCAATTCTGGCAGCCGGGGAGTTATCCTCCGGTTGCAGTCAGATGGCACAACCGATGAGCGCTCTCAATCCGAACATCGTGTGGGCAAAGGTCGATGTGTTGACCCCGTACCAGCGCATCACTGCCGAGATCCAGATCCGCGGCCGTCTGCGGGATACGATCAACGATCCCGAGCCGCTTTTCCACCTCCGCAACGTGAGCGCTGAGCCACTGGTTCCCGGTGCGGTGCCCCTCAACGGCGTTCCTGAAGGCCTCTTCAACAAAGCCTCGGTCTGCGGCATTCGCACCATCGATATCGAGCCTCCGCTGCCCGACCAGCCCGAGCAGATGAGGCGCTTCGTGATGTTCCAGGGGACCACGTTCATGGTCACGGGCGCATGCGAGTTTCCCAAAGCGTCGGACCCGAAGATGCACGGCGAGCTCTTGATGAAGAGCCGTTTTTTTCCGATGGTGGACGTCACCGTTGTCATCATCGGCACCGCCGGCAAGGGCTGGACGCAGTCGACCATCATGGTCAACCGCGACCTGATGCTCGCGCTCTACCTGGGCTGAGCGTTCCCCCCGAACACCCGGCGCACGCGGGCCCAAAGGACCGAGAACAGCAAGCCGATCGCATTGACCGGCTTCGCGGTGGCGTCGGCCGGGCTCCCCGCAGCAACTCCCGGACCTGAATCGGCGGTCGCTTCCATCGCCGGCCGGGCTTCTCCGGCCTCGACATTCGACTTGATGCACGCAGCCATCTCGCCGACGAGCCGCCGTGATACGTCTTCCATCACGCCGCGACCGAACTGGGCCACCCGGCCGGCGACGTTGTAGTCGGTGACGATCCTCACCATCGAGCCGGCGCCCTCCGCAACCACGCTCATGTTGGCTTTGGCGCGGGCGGACCCGGGCCCGGTCGTCTCGCGGCCCTCGGCTTCGATGGCCGCGGAATGCGTGGCGTCGTCCCGATCGACGATCTTTGCGGTGCCGCTGTAGGCCACCGTGATCGGACCGACCTTGATCTTGACCTTGCCTTTGAAAGTGCTCGGATCGACGACTTCCGAAAGCTCCGCCCCGGGCACGCAGCCCACGACCTTGTTCACGTCCAGCAAGTAGGCGAACACGCGATCGGGGGGCGCCGCCACGGAGAAAGAATTTTCTAGTTGCATTTCGGCTCTAAAAGTAGCCGAATAGAGGGGAAGCTATTCGGCTGGCTTGCCATTCCCGCCCGGGCGCGTCGAGCGCCCTTTTCCGGCTGTACGGAGGACGCAATGAAGCACAAGGTCGCCACCACCATCAATGGCCGCCGGAACGAGCATGAGGTCGAGCCACGGCTCCTGCTCGTGCACTACATCCGCGACGTGGCCGGCCTCACCGGAACGCACATCGGATGTGACACCAGCCAGTGCGGCGCGTGCACGATCCTCGTCGACGGCAAGGCGGTGAAGAGCTGCACGATGTTCGCCGTCCAGGCCGAAGGCAAGAACCTCACCACGATCGAGGGCATGGCCCAAGACGGCCAGCTCCATCCGCTGCAGCAAGCGTTCTGGGACGAACACGGGCTCCAATGCGGCTACTGCACCCCGGGCTTCATCATGGCGGCCGCTTATCTCCTTTCTCAGAACCCGAACCCGACCGATGACGAGATTCGCCAGGGGCTCGAAGGCAACCTCTGTCGCTGCACCGGCTACGTGAACATCATCAAGTCGGTGAGGTCCGCGGCCGCCACCAT
>MNEW01000002.1:0-8771 GCA_001917895.1 Actinobacteria bacterium 13_1_40CM_66_12 | reverse complement strand
GACATGGCGATCACGACCATGATCGGCGCCAAGATCCACCGCCGCGAGGATCCCCGGTTGGTCAGCGGAGAGGGCCACTACGTAGACGATTTCACTCGACAAGGCACAGTCTCCTTGTTCGTCGTTCGGAGTCCATTCGCCCACGCTCGCATCAAGAGCATCGATATCACCCAGGCGACGAAGGCGCCGGGCGTTGTCGCCATTTACACGCACAAGGACTTCGCCAAGGTTCTCTCCGGCATCATGCCTGTGACACCGTCCTTCGTAGCGGAGAAAAAACACAACCCACCCCGGTTCCCGATCGCCGACAAAGAGGTCGTTTACCAGAGCGAGCCTGTGGCGGTGGTGCTGGCCGAGACCAAATACCAGGCGGCCGACGCAGGCAACTTTATCGAGGTCGATTACGAGCAGCTGCCGGCGGTGATGGACCTCGAGAAAGCGCTCGAGCCAAAAAGCCCCCACGTCCATTCCGGATCGGCGGACAACCTCGGTTGGGATCTCACCTACATACCCGACGACGCCGCGGTCATGAAGGAAGCGGACGTGGTCCTCAAGCAACGCATCCTCCAGCAGAGACTCGCACCTACGTCGATGGAGACACGCGGCGTGCTCGCCGAGTACGCCAGGGGCGACGGCACGATGACGGTATGGATGTCGAGCCAGAGCCCGCACTTCGCCCGGCTCTTTCTCGCGGGGGCGATGGGTATGCCCGAAACCCGGGTCCGCGTGATCTCTCCCGACGTCGGCGGCGGATTCGGCAGCAAGATCAGCCCCTACTCTGAGGACTGGCTCGTTCCGGCCGCGGCCAAGCTCAGCGGCCGTCCCGTGAAGTGGATCGAGACACGGACCGAGTCGCTCCAGACCACCACGCACGGCCGCGGAATGATCTTCGACCTCGAAGCCGGTGCCAAGAAGGACGGGACGCTCGTGTTCCTGAAGGTGACGCAATACATGGACATCGGCGGGTATATGGGCACCTTCAGCGCGTTTCAGGCGAACTCCTGCCTGCTCGCAGGTGGGTCTTACAACTGGAAGCACATCTCGGCCCGAACGGTCGGCGTGCTGACAAATCGCGTCCCGACCGACCCCTACCGCGGCGCCGGTCGCCCCGAGGCAACCCACCTATGCGAGCGGATGATCGACCTGCTCGCCGACGAGCTCAAGATGGATCCGGTTGCGCTTAGGCGTAAGAACTTCATCACCGTTTTCCCGCACACGAGCCACTTCGGGCTCGTCTACGACTCCGGCGCCTATGAGAAGGCGCTGGACAAGGCTCTCGAGATCGCGGGTTACGAGAAGCTGCGCAGAGAGCAGGAAGAGGGCCGCAAGCACGGCCGGTACATCGGGATCGGCCTCTCGAGCTGGATCGAGATATGCGGTTTCGGCCCCAGCGCCGGGACCGCGCCGGCGACCGGAGGCATCGCTCTGGTGGAATCGGCGCAAGTGCGGGTGTTCCCAACTGGATCCGTTGCCGTCTACGTCGGCACCCATTCGCATGGCCAAGGCCACGACACGACGTTCCCGCAGATCGTCGCCGACACCCTGGGAGTCCCATACGACATGATCGAGATGCGGCACGGCGACACCGCGGAGGGCCCTGCCTTCGGATACGGCACATATGGCAGCCGATCGCTTGCCGTGGGTGGGATGGCAGTGCACAAGGCTTCCAAGAAGGTCGTGGCAAAGGCGACCAAGCTCGCCGCCCACATCTTCGAAGCGGCCGAGGAAGACATCGTTTTCGACCAGGGTCAGTTCTATGTCAAGGGCAGCCCGGACAAGCGAAAGGCATTGGGTGAGATCGCCTTTGCGTCGTTTGGTATGAACTTGCCCGAAGGCATGGAGCAGAGCCTCGAAGCAGTCGCCTATTACGACCCAAGCAACTTCGTTTTTCCATTCGGCACCCACGTCGCGATCGTCGAGGTTGACGCCGAGACAGGGGACGTCGATCTCAAGCGCTATATCGCCGTCGATGACTGCGGCAACATCATCAACCCCCTGATCGTCGACGGCCAGGTCCAAGGTGGTGTTGCACAGGGCATCGCCCAGGCGCTCTACGAGGAAGTCGTGTACGACGAGGAGTCGGGTCAGCTGAGGACCGGAACGTTGACCGATTACCTGGTCCCGACCGCCAACGAGTTTCCGATGTTCGAGCTCGATCACACAGTCACGCCGACACCCACGAACGAGCTGGGTGTGAAAGGCATCGGTGAGGCCGGCACGATCGCCGCGTCAGCTGCGGTCATCAACGCCATATGCGACGCCCTGGCCCCATTCGGAATCAAGCATGTCGACATGCCGGCGAGCCCGGATCGGCTCTGGAAGCTCATCAGCAATGCGCGCGGCATGTCCCACGACGGAAAGGAGGCACGCAAGTGATCCCGGCCGCATTCGAATACGCACGCGCCTCCTCGGTCGACGAGGCGGCGAAGCTTCTCGACAAGTACGGCGAAGATGCCAAGGTGCTCGCGGGCGGGCACAGCCTCATCCCACTCATGCGCCTTCGCCTCGCGCAACCGAAGGCGCTCGTCGACATCAACGGCATCAAGGGTCTCGACCACATCGAGGTGAAAGGCTCGAAGCTGCACATAGGCGCCCTCGCGCGTCACGTCGAGATTCAGAACTCCGCGGTAGTCAAGGACAAGCTGCCGATCCTCGCCGAGGTTGCGGGCGAGGTCGGCGACAACCAGGTGCGCAACATGGGGACGATGGGCGGCGTGGTCGCGCACGCCGATGCGGCGGGTGACTACCCGACCATCGCCTTGATGCTCGACGCCGAGATCGTGACGAACAAGCGGTCGATCGCCGCCAAGGATTTCTTCAAGGACCTGTTCACGACGCCCTTGGCCGTCAACGAGATCGTCACCGAGGTCGTGTTCCCGGTGGCCGAGGGTCCGCACAAGTACATCAAGTTCCGGCGCCGGCTCTTCGACTGGGCCATCGTCGGTGCGGCCGCGCAGAAGATGAATGGCGACTGGCGCATCGGACTGACCAACGTCGGTCCGACTCCGGTCCGCGCCAAGGCGGTCGAGGACGCGCTCCACAAGGGCGCCAAGCCCGACGAGGCCGCACAGCACGCATCAGACGGCCTGAACCCGTCGGGCGACTTGCGCGCCAGCCCGGAGTACAAGAAGCACCTGGCGCGGGTGCTCACCAGGAGGGCGATAGAACAAGCGGTCTAGCCGGCCGGTAGTCTTTTGAAGGGATGACGGCTCCGGCGAGCATTGACGAAGTCGAGCGGCGCCTTCGCGAGCGCCGCTACATCGGCGACCGCGGTCTCGCCACGTCCATTTTTCTCGCGCTGAGGCTCGAGAAGCCGTTGTTCATCGAGGGCGAAGCCGGGGTCGGCAAGACCGAGGCGGCGAAGGTGATGGCGGACGTCCTGGGAGCGCGCCTCATCCGGCTGCAGTGCTACGAGGGCATCGACCTCGCTCATGCCGTCTACGAGTGGAATTATCCGCGCCAGCTTCTGCATATTCGGCTGCTGGGGGAGGGCGAGGACCGCAGGACCGCCGAGCGCGAGATCTTCAGCTCGGAGTTCCTGCTGCGGCGTCCGCTGCTGGACGCCATCGATAACGACGACCCCACTCCGCCGGTGCTCCTGATCGATGAGATCGACCGTTCCGATGAGGAGTTCGAGGCGTTCCTGCTCGAGCTGCTCTCCGACTTCCAGGTCTCGATTCCGGAGATCGGCACCATCAAGGCGAAGCAGACGCCATTTGTGGTCATCACGTCGAACCGCACGCGCGAGGTGCACGACGCGCTGAAGCGCCGCTGCCTCTACCACTGGATCGACTATCCCAACCTCGAGAAAGAGGTCGAGATCGTGAGGGCCCGAGCGCCGGAGGCGGCGGAAGGGCTCGCACGCGAGGTGGCCGCCCTCGTGCAGGGCTTGCGGAGCATGGAGCTCTACAAGGTGCCGGGCGTCGCCGAGACCCTCGATTGGGCGCGATCGCTGGCCGCACTCGGCGCGACACGCATCGACGCCGCGTTGGTGGATGCGACCCTGGGCGCGGCGCTGAAGTACCAGGAGGACCTGGAGCGAATTCGTGAGCAGGTGCCGGCGCTGGTCGAGAAGGCGAGAGGTGCCTGACCGGCCGGACCTATTGCCTCGGCTGGGCGCTTTCGCCCGGCTCCTTCACGACGCGGGCCTCGAAGCGGGCCCGCGCAGGCTCACCGACGCCACGCGTGCGCTCACGTTCATCGACATCAAGAAGGAGGCAGATTTCCGGAGCGCGTTGCGGACTGCCTTTGTGAGCAGGAAGGACGACATCGCGACGTTTGAGGCCGCCTTTGACATCTTCTGGGCCCCGCCCAACCCGCGGGCAACCGCAGGCGTCATGCCTGGGCGCACCCGATCGCTGCCACTGTCGCCTGAACGCGCAGTCGTGTGGTCGAACGCCCTCGGGTTGAGCAGCTCGCAGATGAATCGCCAGCAGGACACGAGCATCGTGCCGGAGACCTCGAGCGGTTACAGCGCCGAGGAGTTGCTGCGCCACAAGGACTTCGATGCGATGACCTGGCAGGAGACGGAGCAGGTCAGGCGCCTGCTCGAGCAGGCGCCATGGCGAGTCGCCGAGCGCCGTACGCGGCGGCTTCGCTCGGCGAGGTCGGGCTCGATCGACCTGAGGCGCACCGCTCGGCACGCGATCCGATCGAGCGGAGAGCTGGTACGGCTGTTCCGGCGCCGGCCGAGGCTGCGGCGCCGGCCACTGGTCCTCGTATGCGATGTCAGCGGCTCGATGGAGCGCTACTCGCGCCTGCTCATGATCTTCGCTCACGCGATCGCGCGCCGCGAAGATCTCGAAGCGTTCGTGTTCTCGACGCGGCTCACGCGCATCACGAGACTGCTGCGACAACGCGACCTCGATCGCGCTTTGGCGTCGGTGAGCAAGGGTGTACATGACTTCAGCGGGGGCACTCGCATTGGCGACGCCCAGCTGACCGCGGAGCTGATGCACCTCAGGCGGTCGGCGCATCGGCTCATCTGGCTCAATCCACTGCTGGGCTCCAAGGGCTACGAGCCGCTTACGCGCGGCATGGTGGCGGCGCTTCCCTACTGCGATGACTTCCTGGCGGCTCACAACGTGCAGGCGCTGGACGACCTCGGGCGTATGCTCGCCGGCCTCGACCGCCGGTCGGCGCGGAGGTAGACAGGCATGCGCGAGGTGCTGAGCGAGCTGAAGGCCTGGACGGAAGCCGGCGAGCAAGTCGCGCTCGCCACAGTCGTCGAGACCTGGGGCTCGAGCCCGCGACCCCTGGGCTCGAAGATGGTGGTCACCAGGTCCGGCAAGATGGCCGGCTCGGTGTCGAACGGCTGCATCGAAGGGGCGGTGTACGAGGAAGCTCAGAAGGTATTGACGTCGGGCCAGCCCAAGCTGGCGGCGTTCGGCGTCGCCGACGACCTGGCTTTTTCGGTCGGCCTTGCTTGCGGCGGGCATATCGAGGTCTTCATCCAGGCATTGGGCCCGGAACACTTGCGCCTGATCGAGCTCATGGATGAGAACCGGCCGGCGACCCTCCGCACCAACCTGGTCACGGGCGAGGCGCTGCTCGAGTCCGGAACGACTCCGGGCACTGAGCTCGCGCGCCGCGATGGGGATTCGTTCATCGAACCGTTCCGCAGACCCGCTCAATTGATCATCGTCGGCGCGATCCACATCGCCATCCCGCTGCACCGGCTCGCGAAGCTGATGGGTTACCACGTGACTGTCATCGACGCCCGGGCGAAGTTCGCCACCAAAGAACGCTTCCCAGACGCTGACGAGCTGATCGTCGCGTGGCCGGACGAAGCGATGTCGCAGCTGACGCTCGACCAATCGACGTACGTCGTCATCCTCACGCACGACCCGAAGTTCGACCTGCCGGCGCTGCGCGCGGTGCTGGGAAAGGACGTTGGCTATGTCGGCGCGATCGGCAGCCGCAAGACCAATGAGAACCGCTTCGCGGCGCTGCGCGAAGAGGGATTCACCGAGGAGCAGATCGCCCGCGTCCACGGCCCGGTTGGTCTTGATCTGGGTGGGCGTGGGGCTGAAGAAACGGCCCTGGGCATCCTGGCGGAGATCACGGCGGTTCGATTCGGCGGTTCAGGGTCGTTCATGCGCGAGGCTCGGGCCCTGCGCTAGATCGCGGCCTTCGCTCTTTGCCGGAACCGCCTGGCCTTCTGACGGTTTCCGCAGGAGGCCATGGTGCACCAACGGCTCGAGTGGTTGCGGGACTGGTCGTAAAAAGCCCAGCGGCACGTGGGGGAGCCGCACAGCTTCAGCCGGCTCCAGTTTTCGTCCGCCATCGCCGTGAAGACCGCGGCGACCATCCGGCCCATCGCGCCCGCCACGCCGCCCGAGTCCGGCTCCAGGCGCGCCTTGCCGTCGGCGCCGAACCTTGCCCGCAGCCGGCTGGCCGTGGCGGCTTCGTTCAGGGTGGCGACGTCGAGGGGGTAGATCGCCGCGCCTGTGTTGGCCCCGATGACGCCTCGGATCGCTTCCCGCACCGCGATCGCGTTCTTGAGGTCAGCTTCCGACACTGGGTGGCCCGGCTCCATCAGGCCCCGCGCAACCAGCCACCGCTCGAGCGTGTTTGGATCTGAGAGCTCCTCGGGTCCGTCCTGGATATCGACCGTGTTCACGTAGGCCTGCACCAGACCCACGACGCCGGTGGCGGTGTCTCGATCGGACATGTTCGCTTCGATTATATCCATAACCCCTAAACGGCCCGCGTTAGTTATAATAACTAGCAAAAGCATATAGATAGTTACAGGAGGTGGCGGATGTACCCGTACATGAATGAGGATGCGGCCTGGCAGAGGCTTCAGGACCTCCAGAGGGAACTCGAGAACAGCCAATTGATGGCGGAGGGCCAGCCGAAGGCGACATTCCAGCTGCTCAAGCGGGTCGCTGCCCGCGCCTGGCACCTGGCCGGTCTGGCGGCGATGCGGCCGCCGCGGTATGCGCCGATGCGGCACGACGGGGAGTGAAGCCTGGGGCTCCTAGCTGGATGCGAGGCGGCGGAGCACGGCAACCTGCTCGGCATCCGGGCCGTTGCCGGCTCCCGGGACCTCGAGGATGAAGGGCAGCGGGGCCAGCCTCGGCTCGTGTAGCAGTGCGCGAAAGCCGGTCTCCCCGATCTCGCCCACTCCGATGTTGGCGTGCCGGTCGCGGTTGGAACCGAGGCCGGTGACGGAATCGTTGCAGTGGATGACGTCGACGTTCTTCAGGCCCACGACGCGGTCCAGCTCATCGATCGTCCGCGCGACGTCGGCGGGAGTGCGCTCGTCATAACCGGACGCGAAAGCGTGGCAGGTGTCGAAGCACACGCCGACGCGCGGATCGCCGAGGCCGTCCAGCATGCTGGCGATCTCTTCGAAGCGGGCGCCCACCGACCCGCCGAGCCCGGCGTTGTTCTCGATGAGCAGCCGCGCCGTCTTCGGGTCGGCGCGTTCCAGGACCTTGCGGAGGTGCTCGAGGATCGACGGCAGGCGCTCGTCGAAACCGGCGCCCTTGTGCGACCCGGTGTGGAAGATCACCCCGTTGACGCCGAGCTCGTCAGCCGACTTGAGGTAGCCCGTCAGTGTGCTTTCGGAGCGTGAGCGCATGGTCGGATCGTCGCCGGCCAGGTTGATCAGATACACGGCATGAAAGTAAAAGGGCGGGTTACCGTGCTTGGCCGCCGTTTCCTTGAAAGTCGAGATGCGGCCCTCGTCGAGCTTGGGAGAGCCCCAGAAGCCTGGCGGGGTGGGGTGGACCTGGATCGCGTCGGCGCCCATCGCTTTGGCACGCTCGTAGGACAGATGCAGCCCGCCCGATGAGTCCACGTGGGCGCCGATAACAGGCACCCAATGACTTTAAGACCTACCCGAGCAAAGGCTCGAATCCCGGTCCGGTCTGCCATGTTATTGGCATGCCCGTCTTCGTCATGAGCGACCTCGAGCTGCCGATTAGGGGTCGCACCTACCGCGAGCCCGAGGGCCCGCACAGTGTGGTCGTGCGCGGCCGCGACCTCGACGCTGGGCTTCAGCACGTGGCCGCGCGCGCCGACTGTAAGGCGATCGCCGTCATCGGCTTGCCGGCGGACGATCGAGACCTGAGCGTGCTGGCCGGCCGCCGGTTGTTCCTCGTCGACGCGGACAGTGCACGGCTGCGGGATTTCGTCGAGATCGCCATCCGGGCCGACGCCGATGTCGAATGGATTCGCGCGACATCGCCTCCTTTTGACCGCCTCGCCGACGCGCTGCTTCCGGTGGGCGCGGTAGTGCTCGCCGCAGGCTCGAGCTCACGCATGCCCGGTTCGCAAAAGCTTCTGCTCGAGTTCGACGGCCGGCCGATGGTGAAGGCCGTCATCGAGGCGGCGTCGGACGGCGGCTGTCACCAGATCCTGGTCGTGTACGCCTCCGACGACGTCAAGCAGGCGGTTGGCGGCGACGCCGAGCTGATTCACAATCCACGCGCGCAGACGGGGATGGCATCGTCGCTCCAGGCCGGCCTCCGCGCGCTGCGCTCTGACATGGAAGGCGCGCTCGTGATGCTGGGCGATCAGCCGATGGTGGGTTCACGCACGGTCGCGGCGCTGCTGCGCGCATGGCGTCAGGAGGGTTCGCGCCCGGCGGTCGCCGTTTCCGGCGCCGCCGCCGGCAAGTGGACGCCGCCGGTGCTGCTGGCGCGTGAGCTCTGGGAGGACATGATGGCTCTCGAAGGCGATGCAGGTGCGCGCCAGGTGCTGGATCGCAGGCCCGAGCTGGTCGACGTCGTGCCGTCGCTCGACCAACTGGACGACGTCGA
>MNEW01000083.1 GCA_001917895.1 Actinobacteria bacterium 13_1_40CM_66_12 | reverse complement strand
GGCTTGCCCTTCATCTCCTCAGTGATTGCCCCGACCTGCACCTGGTCGTCACCAGCCGGGAACCGCTCAAAGTTCCCGGCGAGACGGTGTGGCGCGTGCCCCCGCTGTCGGTGCCGGAGGCGACCCGCTTGTTCCTGGATCGCGCCCATGCCAGCTCGCCTGACTTCGTGCTGGCCGGCTCGGGCGTCACTACGGTGACGCGAATCTGCGAGCGGCTCGACGGGATTCCGCTGGCGATGGAGCTGGCCGCGGCCCGGGTTCCGATGATGACCGTGGACGAGATCCTTGAACGCCTCGAGAGCGGTCTAGCGTTCCTGGCCGGCGGCAGCCGCACGGCATCGACCCGCCAGAAGACGCTGCGGGCGACGATCGACTGGAGCCACGACCTGCTGGAGGTTCCGGAACAGGTGCTGTTTCGGCGATCTGCCGTCTTCGCCGGCTACTTCTCCCTGCCGGCCTGCGAGCAGGTGTGCACCGACCCGGGCCTGCCACCTGGAGACGTTGTCGACCTCGTCGGTCAGCTCGTTTCGAAATCGTTGGTGCTGGCGGTCGACGGCCGCTACCGCTGCCTCGACACCATTCGGGACTATGCGCTCGATCGGCTCCGTGCCGCCGACGAGGTCGAGCGCACGCAGTCGCGTCACGCCGCCTTCTACCTGCATCTGGCAGCGTCGCGGCAGCCAGGCCAGCTGGCCGCCTGGCTCGACCGGCTCGAAGATGACCACGACAACCTGCTCGCGGCCCTGCGCTGGTCGGCCGGATCAGATGTCGAGATGGGCTTGAGGCTGGCAAACGCGCTCTACGCCTTCTGGCTTCTGCGCGGCCACATCGCGGAGGCCCGCCAGTCTCTGGAGCAGATGCTGGGCCGCGTTCCTGAAGCCAGCCCACTGCGTCGGTCAGGACTCCTGGACGCCGGCACGTTCGCATATGTAGCCGGTGACTTCGACATGTCGGAGAGTCGTATTCGGGATGGACTCGAACGTGCCGAGAAAGCCAGGGACCGCAGCGGCGTGGCGCGCGCCCTCTTTCTCTCAGGGTTGCTCGACAGCGCACGACAGCGGCTCGATGCCGCGCAGACATCTCTGCTCGAGGCGCTGCGTCTCAGCCGAGAGGATGGCAATGCGCAGCAAGAGGGCGAGGTCCTGCACCAGCTGGCAATGGTCGCGAGCCAACGCTCCAATGCCGCCGAAGCGGAGTCTCTGTTCAGGCAGAGCATCGAGGTCAGGAGCGCGAAGGGCCGTCGCGATGAATCTGCCATGAGCCTGGTCTTCCTCGCCGCGGTCACGATGGCCCAGGGCGACATGTCGACCGCGCGCGAATCCATCCGGGAGGCGATCGAAATCGGGCTCTCCCTGCGAGACCGCCGCTCAGCCTGGTCGCTGGACATGCTCGCGGGCATCGCCGCTGCCGACGGTAGCGCCGAACGCGCGCTCCGGCTGGCAGGGGCCGCAAGGGCGATGTTCGAATCCACCGGCCAGAAGCCGCCGGCGACATGGCACCAGTTCACGTCGGCGTTCGAGGATGCGGCACGGCGTGCGCTGCCGGCCGACCGGGCGCAGGCCGCGTGGGACGCGGGCCACGCCCTTGGCTTCGAAGAGGCGCTGGCCTACGCGCTCGAGGGTTTCAGCTCTTGATCTGGCCGAGCAGAGACAGCAGCGCCGCCTGATCCGAGGCGCCGAGGTCGGACACGCCCGGAGCCGCCGAGAGGACCGCTTCCACACGGCTGCGTAGCCGACGCCCCGCCGGCGTGAGCGCGAGGTGCTTGACCCTGCGGTCGGTGGTGAGGTGCTGTCTCTCGATGAGTCCGCGCGCCTCCAGCCGATCGACGATGCCGGTCACGTTGGACGGATCGCAGTGCAGCTTGTCCGCGGCCTCGTTCATCGGCAGTGCGTCGCCGAGCTGTCGCAGGAGCATGGCCTGGGGAAGGGTCAAGTGGAGCTCGGCGAGCTTGGCATCATAGTGGCTCGTCAGGTTCCGGCTCACGTCCATCAACAGCCGGACGATAGCTTCCTGATTCGTGGATTTCGCCATCGATCCAAGTATAGGTTGACACCTGGAATACTGTCCAGCTATATTATTGAAGCTTCAACTAATTTCAGGAGATAATCCCAGATGGCCGCATCCACGACCGATTTCGCCCGCCCCGCGTCCGAGGCAGCTCTGGATGCGCTCGCAGAACGGCTGCGGGAACGAAATTTCGAGGTGGTCATCGTCGGGACCGCGGCTGAAGCGAAGGCAGCCGTCCTGGAGCGCCTTCCCGAGGGGGCCGAGGTCCACTCTGGCAAGTCCAAGACCATGGAAGACATCGGCCTGTTCAAAGAGCTGATGGAGAGTGACCGCTACGACTTCATCCGGAAGCGGACTCTCGTGATGGACCGGAAGACGCAGATGCGAGAGATCAGGAAGCTCGCCTCGTCGCCCGATTACATGCTGGGCAGCGCCCAGGCCGTGACCGAATCCGGGCAGGTGCTCGTGGCTTCAGCGAGCGGCAGCCAGATCGGGCCAATCGCGAGCGGAGCCGGTACGTTGATCCTGGTGATCGGGAGTCAGAAGATCGTCCCGGACCTCGACACGGCCATGCGCCGGATCACCGACTACGTCCAGCCGTATGAGGACGCTCGGCTGAGGGAGCAGATGGGCATCGGCACCAAGCTGACCCGGATCCTGATCCTCGAGCGCGACTTCAATCCGGGCCGGACGACAGTGATCCTGGTGCGCGAACCGGTCGGCTTCTGACCGAAACGCTTTCGCCCGCCGTCCGTTGAGGATGGCTGAGGGGGTCTGCTCGGGACCGGAGGGCCGTGCCTATGCGATGAATCTGGGGAGCCCCAGGGGGTCCGTCTGGTTTGTCTCGAGGAGACACAATGTTCAGCCTCAAACGTCTTGCATTTGCGCTCAGTCCAGTCTTAGCAGCCGGCGTGGTCGCGGCCGTGGCCATGTCGAGCACAGCACCCGGAGCGGCGGCGCTCCGGAACGCCGCCAGCAAGCTCTCGATCAATGCTGAGGCGGCGGGTGGCGGTGGTGGAGGAGGCGGCGGTGTCGACGGTCTGGCGATTACGGACTCGTCGCTGGTCGCCCATTTCGCCGTCAATCTCACGGTCACATACGTGTGCCGGCCGGTGTTCGACCCCAACACTGGTGGGTTCGACGTCTTCATGTCGAGCGGCATCAGCGGCGGGGTTCAGGAAAGGACCAGCGGCAAGACCATTGTCAGCGGCTTCGGATTTGCCAATGGGACCGCCATCTGCGACGAGGGGCTCACGCCAACGCCCACCGTCAACACGGCCACGATCGTCGTGACGCCGAACTTCTACCCGGTCAGCCTTCCGTTCAAGAATGGAGCGGCGCTGGCCACAGTGAACGTGTTCGCCTGCCCGAACACCTTTGTGGCGTCGGGAGTTCCGCCGCCATGCGACTTCGGCAACCTCGGTCCGACCGTGATTTCGATCAAGTAACGCGCGTCTTGTAAGGTCGGGGAGCCCGCTGCCTCGGGTGGCGGGCTCTCGTCATAATGCCGCCGTGGCTCAGAAACCAGCGCTGCCGCTGGACGTCCAGAACTCCTACCGCGAGCGCTACCGAGCCATGCGGCCGGGCTGGCGCACGAGCAATGAGCAGCTCGAGGCACTGGTGCGAAGCCACCTGACTCCCGAGAGCCGGGTGCTGGACCTCGGGTGCGGCCGCGGCGGGGTGGTCGAGCTGTTCTGGCGAGACGTGAAGCTCGCGGCGGGCCTCGACCCCGACGAGCCATCCCTCGCGGAGCGTCGCACTCGCGGCATGCCGGTGATCACAGGTCGTGGCGAGGACCTGCCGTTCGCCGGCGATACGTTCGACCTCGTCGTGTCAGTCTGGGTGCTGGAGCATTTGCGCACTCCTGAGCGCGTGCTCGGCGAGGTGCAGCGGGTGCTTCGGCCTGGCGGGCACTTCGTCTTCCTTACGCCCAACTTGCGGAACCCGCTGCTGGCGTTCAACCGCCTTGGGCGTGCATTGCCCCAGCTGCAGCGCCGGCTGGTGCCGCGCCTTTACGGCCGTGTCGAGGCAGACACGTTTCCGGTCCAGTACCGTGCCAACACCGAGCGGACGATTCGCGCGCTGGCCGGTCGCGTCGGGATGGCGGTTTCTGAGCTCCGGGTAGTTCGGGATCCCACCTACCTGGCTTTCAACGGCCTCATGTTCAGGGCGTCGGTGATCTCAGATGGGCTGCTGCCCGCAAGTTGGGGTATTCACTTGTTGGGCGACCTGGAGCGACCTAAGACGTCCTGATATCGCCTCCGTTCCCACCCTGGTCGGCGGACGCGTTGCGCCATTCTCGCTGGATCAGGCCGGGACCGTTGGCGTGATAGGTGAACCCGAAGCTGGGGATGTCATAGGTCGCCGCTGCTCCGTAAACAGTGGCCACGAATCCCTTGGTGGTGTCGCATCCCGAGTCGCAGATGGCGTTGGGGTTGAACGCGCCGTGGCTGACCACGATCATGAAGTTGCCGGAGAAGCTGCCGGCCACACCCGAATCGATGGTGCTTCCCTTCGTCCCGCTGGGGTCGCAGGCATCGGGGCTAGGGCCCGCCACGGTTACAAATCGGGCGCTGATGAAGGTCTCGGTGGCGTTGTAAGTGCTATCTGTGTTCGGCGACGTCGCGGCGTCGAAGACCCGCATGTAGGTGTCGTCGGCCCAGCTGTTGCCACAGGTGCCCGAATCGGGCGTTCCGCTGCTGATGGGGCCGTAATGGACGGAATCCGGCCCGGCGCTCACCGTCATTGGCACGGCAGCGAGAGCCAGGATGGACACGGTCAAAGACAGCCAGCGCTTCATGGGTTGCCCTCCCTTAACCCGGCCTGAAGAAGGCCCTATTTTGACGCAGGCTTTGACGCAATGGGGCCTATCCGGGGCTCGATAATCTGCCTATGAGTTTTAGCGAGCTTTTACTGATCATCGCGTTCGTGGTTTTCGTGGTTGCCGCGATCGGCCTCAGCTACAAGAAAACGGATCTGATCGCCGTGGGTCTGGCGCTCTGGTCTCTGGCTGAGCTGATCCCTCGGCTCTCGGGCATCACGCTCAGCGTCATCCTCCTGATCCTGGCGTTCGTCGCCTTCGTACTCGCCGCGATCGGCTGGCGTTACAAGAAGATCGGCATGATCGCGGTCGGGCTAGCCCTGCCACCGCCGGTGAGGCGCGCGGCGATTACGACCGGCACGATCGTGACCAGGATCACGAACGACACGACCACGTTCACCTCAGGCAGCCTCTGCCCTAGCCGGATGGCGCCGAAGATCCAGATGGGCAGCGTGTTCTGCGCGCCGGCGGTGAACGTCGTGACGATGACCTCGTCGAACGAAAGCGCGAACGCCAGCATGGCTCCGGCCACCACCGACGTCGATATGAGCGGAAGCGTGATGTCCCGGAAGGTCTGAAAGCCGCTCGCGCCGAGGTCCATGGCGGCCTCGATGAGCGATCCCTGGCTCCGCCGCAATCGCGCGAGCACGTTGTTGTAGACGACCACGATGCAGAACGTCGTGTGCCCGACCACGATCGTCCAGAAGGAAAGCCGCACGGCGCCGAAGCTGAAGAACGCATTGAGCGCTATCCCGGTGATGATCCCTGGCAGCGCCAGCGGCAGCACGAACAGCAGGCTGATGGCGTCCCGCCCGAAGAAGGTCATCCGGTGGATGGCGAACGCGGCGCAGGAGCCGAGCACAAGGGAGAGCGCCGTGGCCGCCAGCCCCGCTTGCACCGAAAGCCCGAGAGCGGTCCGGATCTCGGGGTCGTTCCACGTCGCAGTGAACCACTTGAACGTGAGGCCGGGTATCGGCCAGCTCTCGATGTTGGAGGTGTTGAACGCGTAGAAGAAGATGAGGAGGATAGGGATGAAGAGGAAGAGAAGGATCAGGGCGACCCAGATCCTGAGTGCGACCTTCGTCCAGAAACTTTCCAATTACACGGCCTCGAAGGCGCCCAGGCGTCTGGCGATGAGCAGGTACACAGCCATGATCGCCACCGGCACCATCGCCAATGCCGCCGCGAACGGCACGTTGTTGGCGATGCCGACGCTGCTGTAAACGACGTTGCCTATGAACGTCGATCCGGCGCCTCCGACCAGGATCGGCGTGATGTAGTCGCCCAGCGTCAGCGAGAAGGTGAAGATGGAGCCGGCCACCACGCCGGGGATCGCGAGCGGAATCACCACATCGAGCACGGCCCGCCATCGCGGCGCGCCGAGGTCGGCCGCCGCCTCGAGGAGCGACTCGGGCACTCGTTCGAGCGCGGCGTACGTCGGGATGATCATGAACGGCAGCCAGATATACGAGAAGACGATCCACATCGCCGGGATCGTGTAGCCGATGTTGGCCGGCGGGAGCCCGATTGACTGCAGGCTCCAGTTGAGGATTCCGCTGTGGTTGAGGATGAGGATCCACGCGTACACGCGCGCGAGGTAAGACGCCCATAGGGGCAGCAGCACCGCCGCGAACAGGATGGTCTGGGTCCGTCGCGTTGCGACGCGAGCCATGAAATAGGCGAATGGAAACGCGAGCACGGCATCGGTGATCGTGACCAGGGCCGCAAGGCCGACGGTGCGGCCGATGATCAGCCGATATGCGGGCTCGTTGAGGATGAGCGCGAAGTTGTCGAGGTTCCAGACCTGGACGATCTGGGTCGTGAACGTGTCGATCGTCCAGAACGCCGTCACGAGCAGAAGGACGAGAGACGTCAGGTAAATGAGCACGAACCAGGCGAGAGGAGGTGTCAGCAGCAGCGCTGATCGAAGCCAGGGCAAACGCCAGAAAAGGCCCTGGAGGGGGGCGGCCCCGCGATTCTTGCGGAGCCGCCCTGCAGTCGTTACCGCCAAATCACGCGGTGCAAATTACGCGGTGATCGTGGTCCAGGCCGTCTGCCACTGCGCGTAGGGGATGCAGTTGCTGCTCCCGTCCGGGCAGGTGGCGATCGGCGTCTTCCAGAACTTGATCGTGTTGAAGTAGGAACCCGGCGCGTCGGCGTGGTACTGCGCGCACGAGCCCGCCTGAAGTGACTCCATCTCCTGGCACGCCATCGTGTTCACCGGCGTCTCGCCGAAGAACAGCGCCTGCTCCGCCTGCACCTTTGCCGTGCTCACGTACGCGGTCCAGAGGTACGCGCAGTTGGGGTGCGGGGCGTTGGTCGCGAGCATCCATGTGTCGCCCCATCCGGTCGCGCCTTCGGTCGGAATGGTGTCGGCGACGGCCACCTTGCCATCTAGCTTGAGCTGGATGGTCTGGTATGGCCACGCGGCTCCGACGACGACGTCTCCGTTCTCGAAGAGCGTGATCTCATCACCGGCCGTGCCCCAGTACTTCTTGATCAGAGGCCGCTGCTGCTTCAGCAAGGCAACCGACGCGTCGAACTGCTTCTGCGTCAGCTCGTACGGGTCTTTGATCCCGAGGTTGGGCTGCGTCTTCATGAGATAGAGCGCGGCGTCAGCGATCTGGATCGGGTTGTCGGGCACAGTCACCAGGCCCTTGTTGGCCGGGTCGTAGATGACGCTCCAGCTCGTGGGCGCGTTCGGGAACTTCTTGGTGCTGTAGAGCAGGGTGTTCGGGCCCCACTGCAGCGAGATGCCGTAGTGGATGCCGTTGATCGTGTTGTAGGCAGGAGCTTTGAAGTACGTCTGGAAGTTCTTGAAGTCGGGGATGAGGTCGGTGCTCATCGGTTTGACGTCACCGCCGTAGATCAGGCGCAGGTCGGCGTCACCCGATGCCGAAACCATGTCCCACTGACCGCCTCCACCGCCCTTCATGAGGCTCACCATCTCGTCTGACGATCCGGCGTACTTGGCGTTGACCTTGCATCCGGTGTTGGCGGTGAACTGCTTCACCCACGAGTCGTCGACGTAACCCTCCCACGCGATGAGGTTGAGCTGGCCTTCTCCCGGGCCGACCGAGGTCGGAGGCTTCATGCCGGCGGTCGGGGGCTGCGCAGCGGTCGAACCGCCAGTCGTCGGGTTCGAGCCGCACGCGGTGATCGTGATCACAGCCGCGGCGGCGAGCGTTCCCAGCCGTACCCACATGGCCGGGGCTTCGATCGATCTCATTCTTCCTACCTCTCCTTGCTTGTCTCTACCGCCGCGGGTTTCGGTTCGGGCGGCTGCTGTTGATCGAGCACGTAAGTATGCTCGGGCGCCCACCCGAGCCGTATCCGGCGGCCCTCGTAGTGCAGCTCATCGTCCGCAGCCTCCATATTCTGGCGCACGGCCACCAGCTGCTCGCCGCGGTCGAGGCGGACGTTGTAGCGGGTCGACTGCCCCACGTAGATGACCTGTTCCACGATTCCGGGCTCGACTGTCATGCCTGGTTCCGGAGTGTCGTTCTCGCGCAGCATGTGCAGCTTTTCCGGCCGGACGACGAAGCGGACGCCGTCGCGAGTCAAGAGGTTGGAGATGCCGATGAACCCGGCCACGAACTCGGTCGCCGGCCGCTCGTAAACATCGACGGGCGGGCCGACTTGCTCGATTCGCCCGTTCGCCATCACGGCAACCCGGTCGCTCATGGTGAGCGCCTCCTCCTGGTCGTGCGTGACGTAGACGAAGGTGATACCCACCTGCTTCTGGATCCGCTTCAGCTCGAGCTGCATCTCCTGGCGGAGCTTGAGGTCCAGGGCACCGAGAGGCTCGTCGAGGAGCAGGACCTCGGGTTCGTTGATGACGGCTCGAGCCAGGGCGACGCGCTGGCGCTGGCCGCCGGACAGCTGGTTGGGCCGACGCTTGTCAAGGCCGACCAGGCGCACCATCCTCAGCGCGCGATCCACTCGCTGCTTGCGCTCTGCCGCCGGGACGCCCTTGACCTTCAGCCCGTAGCCGATGTTGTCGCCCACGGTCATGTGAGGGAAGAGCGCGTAGTCCTGAAACACCGTGTTCGTCTCCCGCTGGTGCGGTGGCACCGCGGTGACGTCGCGTCCACCAAGCTCGATCCTGCCGCCATCTGGGCGCTCGAAGC
>MNEW01000071.1 GCA_001917895.1 Actinobacteria bacterium 13_1_40CM_66_12 | reverse complement strand
CGTCGGTCCGGTGCCACGCTGCGCCCGGCTGAGGATCGACAGGTTGGTCATGATCGTCGCCAGCGGGGTCGCGACCTGGTGCGAGACGTCGGTCAAGAACCTGCGCTGCGCGGCGAGCACGCCGGCCAGCTGCTCGTTGGCCTTGCCCTGGGCCTGGATCGCCAGGTTCATCCGGTAGATGAGCGGCAGCACGATCAGCGGCAGCGGGGCGGCCACCGGGGCCTCGATCGCCAGCAGCGCCACGCTCACGGCACATGCCGCCAGCGACAGCGAAGCGGTCCACGACGCCGCTGCCGCTTGGCGCAGCAACGCCAGATACGGGCGCCCGGTGTGGATTGAAGCCGGAAGGATCGCCAGCGCGAGATTGACGGTCGAGTAGAGGAGCGCGGCCAGGGCCGCGCGCGCGTCCATGCCCACATCGAGGTCACGGCCGACGGCGCCGATCGATGCCGCGATGGCGCTCGACGCGAGCACGTTGCCGGCGTTGAACGTGCTCTCCCACCAGGTCCGGCGCACCGTCAGGTTGCCGGCCAGTGCCCCGACCGCCGCCGTGGCGGGGCCGATGGCAGGGGGCAGGAGCAGCGCCGCGAGCAAGCAGAAGAGCGCACCCAGGTTGACCTTTTGCTCGGGGCCGATCTTCACCGGGAACCGCTCCGTCAAGACGATCGCCACCAGGCACATGGGCACGAGCGCCCAGCGCCATGGCTCTGGTGCCGCGAGGCCGCCGCGCGCCGCCACGGCCGCAAGCGCGACACCCAGTGCGGGAACGCCCAGGATCACCGCCCGAAGCGGTGGGCTGAGAGCCCCGAATCCCCGAGCCAAGCTCGAACTCAGGCGGCGGGCACGTCCAGGTCAGTGGTCACGACCGTCCCTCCCGTGCCGCCGCCACCGGACGAGACCTGGAAGCGATTCACAGACGAGACGACGTGCGCCGAAGAGATTCCGGAAGCGATCTGGACGTGAACAGTGATGTGTGTCCCGCCGTGGCCGTTGGAAACGGCCGTCGCCGTGGCGACGAAGTGCTTCGCCAGATGGCGCTCGTATGGAGGCAGGTAGATGGTGTTGTTCACGACCAGGATCTCGCCGCCCGGCGTCACCACCTGGATGGGCGGGTCGTAGAGGCACCACACGACGTTCGCCGAGGCGGTGGCCTCGCCCGCGACTAGAAGCGCGGCGGCGATCATCGCCGCCGGCACGATCCTGGTGAGCCTCATCTCAGTCCTCCGGGTTGAACCTGTAACCGATCCCACGAACGGTGTGTACGAGCCGTGGCTCACCCCCAGCCTCCAGCTTCTGACGGATGCGTGAAACATGCACCTCGAGCGAGTTCGACTCGGGCCCCGCGTCCTGCGCCCACACAGCCTCACCGAGCTGCGCGTAGGTGACGAGGCGGCCGCGGTTGCGCATCAGTGCGGCCAGGATGCGGAACTCGATCCCGGTCAGCCCAAGCGCGCGGCCGCCGCGCTCGGCGATACCTTCGCTAAGGTCCAGGGATACATCGCCGACCACGAGCCGCGAGCCACCGTTGCCCCGATGGCGCCGGATGACGGCCTCGACCCGAGCCATCAGCTCCTCGAGGGCAAAGGGCTTACCGACATAATCGTCGGCGCCCAGCTTGAGGCCCGCGATGCGGTCGCTCACGGACGCTTTGGCGCTGATACCGACCAGCGCGGCGTCGGTTTCGGCACGGAACGTCTGGAACAGCTCGGGGCCGTCGTTGTCGGGAAGCATCAGATCGAGGAGGACGACATCGGGATTCCACTGGCGCACGAGCTGCAGGCCGCGGTCGGCCGAATCGACCGAGCGCACGGTGTAGCCTTCCTCGCCCAGACCGGCCGAGACCGCCCGCGCAAGGCGGCGGTCATCCTCGATGAGGGCGACCTTCCATCGGATCGTCATCTTCTTCCGAGACGGCATTCTCCCATGGAACATGCGTAACGGCCCCTCATTAACCGGCGTTCTCTGGAGCGTGGGGGCCACGTTCAAGCGTATTGCCATGGCCCTCCTGGCGGTGGCGGTCGTGCTCGGCCCCAGCGTGACCACGCTCTGGGTCTCCACCCCCTCCGGCGCCGACGTCCAAGCGCGGGTCGAGGACCTCACCCATCACTACGGCATCATGCTCTTGGGCCCAGGCGACATCCCCGCGACCCTGGCGAAAGCGGTCGTGGCCACGGAGGACGAACGCTTCTACACGCACCACGGGATCGATTCGCTCGGTCTCGCGCGCGCCCTTATATATGACGTGTCGAATCGGTGCCTCTGCCAGGGCGGCTCGACGATCACCGAGCAGCTGGTCAAGGACGTGTACCTCGGCGGCTCCGACCGCGGCTACAGCAAGCTGGTCGACATCGCGCTTGCATTGAAGGTCGAGCGCGTCCTCACCAAGCAGCAGATCATGGCCGACTACCTGAGCGAGATCACCACCGGGCTCGGCCGCCGCGGGGTGAGCGCCGCGGCATGCGCGTATTTCCAGGCGCCCCTTCAGAGCCTGACGCTAGGCCAGTACGCGCTGCTCGCCGGCGTCACGCAGGCCCCATCCGTGTACGACCCCACAGTCGATCCCGAGCTCGCTGAGCAGCGGCGCGCCCAGGTGCTGGCCTTGATGATCTCCGAGAACTACATCACTCCGGCCGAGGCGCTGGCGGCGAACGCGGAGCCGGTCCTCGTCACCGGCGGACAACCCAACCCGACCTGTTAGCCGGCCCAGGCGAGCGGCGATGTCGCGTCGAACCCGGCGTTCATCGTGATCTGAATCGGTTTGATCACAGGCGGTGTCACCGGCGGCGCCGGAGTCGGGCTGGGCAGCGTGCCCTTGTAAGGACCGCCTGGCGTCGGCGTTGGGACCGGGGTCGGGCTGGGCGGTGGTGGGTTGTATGCGTTCTTGGGCAGGAACCACAGCTGGAAGGGACCCGTCGCCGCCGTCGGCGCCAGGTATGCGATCCCGGACCCGTCGGGGGCCCACGCCGGCTGCGCCACCAGCTGGTCGGTGATGATCGCGCGCCGAGGCCCCAGGCTGGAGCCGTTCCAGGACGCGATCTCGAGCTGCGCGATCTGCTTCTGGTAGGTGCAGATCATCGCCACCTGGCCGCCGTCGGGCGACAGCGACGGTTCCGAGCAGTCGTCGCTTTGAGGAGTCAGCGGCCGGCCCTCATTGCCGCCGGGGGTGGCTCGGGTGGTTAGCCAGAGCTGTCCGGTCAGGTTGTCGTTGGGATCGTAGTTGTACTTCGTGTACATGATCCCGCCGCTCGGAAGCGGGATCGGTTGCATGTCGCCGCCGGTGTAGTCATGCGAGTTGGTCCACAGCCTGCCCTGGCGGATCGTGCCGCCGATCGGCATCGCCCAGATGGAGAACGGCACGTCATATCCGAACTTGGGCTCGTCGTAGCTCATCCAGAGGGTGCCGCCATCTGGGCTCAACCGCGGGTAGAAGGACCAGTGCATGGCTGTGGTGTCGTTGCTCCTCCCAGGAGCCGCGTTGTTCGTGATCTGCCGAAGCACCTGGCCGAAACGGCCGAGAACGAAAACGTCGGAGTAGAAATCCAATCGCCGGACCGCCAGCAGCTGGCTGCCGTCGGGGTAAAGCGAAGGCTGGGTCCATCCACCTTCGGGCGTGAGCTGATGGAAGCGCCCGATGCTCAGGCTGTAGATCGCGCCCGACTGTGCGAGATAAAGCGTGCCCGGAAGCCTGAACGCGGTCGGACGTGGCGCCGCGACCGTCGGCTTCTCGGCCGGGAGCGCCGACTTCGACTGGCGCCCTCCGAGGTACATGTATGTGCCGAAGCTCGAGACCAGCATCAGCACGCAGAGTCCGAGTCCGAGGAAGAACCTGGCGATCATGGGAAGTACTGCCGCACGAAGGCGAGGATTGCCGGCCAGTTGGGCATGAGGCTGCCTCCGGGGCCGCCTCCATGCCAGAGCGGCGGAAGCATGATCAGCTGGGTGATGTTGTCGGGGTTGTCGAAGCTGGATGCCAGCGGAATCAGCTGGGCGACGCGGTCCAGGCCGATGCTGGTCTTGATCTCACCGCCCAGCGCGGCCGCGATGTTGGGCACGTCGGCCGGTGATGTCTGCTTCGCCTTCTTCCGGATGGCAAGCAGAACCTGCTGCTGACGTTTCGAGCGCCCGATGTCGCTCTGCAGGTCGTTGTGGCGCGACCGCACGTACTGCATCGCATGGATGCCGTCCAGGTGCTGCGGTCCGGCCAGAACGGCTACGCGTTCATACCCATAGGGATTGTTGCTGAAGATGTCCTGCGGGTAGAGGTCGTCCACAACTGGGTTGCTCGTCACCACATCGATGCCGCCGATCGCGTCGATGAGCTTGATGAGCCCGAGCAGACCGATCCAGATGTAGTCGTTGATGTGAACGCCGAAATCGTTCTGGACCGTGGCGATCGCGGCGCCGGCGCCGCCATATGAGTAGGCGCCGTCGATCTTCCCGGTCCCACCGGTCGAGAGCGGCACATAGAGGTCGCGCGGAATCGACAGCATGGTCACCGAATGCGTCGAAGGCACGACCCGCACCAGGATCATCGACTGCGTAAGGACGTGCTCCGCATAGAACTTGTCGTCGTCGTCCGATCCCAGCAGCAGCACCGTGAACGCGTCCTTCGGCTGGGCAATCGGGCTTGGGGACGGGGACGAAAACGAGGTCGGCGAGGGTGTGGGCGAAGGGATGCTCACGACCTGGCCGGTCGCGTCCCACGCGAGCTTCGCAGAGGGGAGGAAGTACGCGAAAGTGCCCGCCATCGCCGACAGCGCGATTGCGAACACAGCAAGGACGGCGGTTCGGGTGATACTCAGGCGCCTGCGCGAAGCTCTAGCGCGGCGGCCCGGCTTGATACCGAGCACGGGCCAACAGTCTAGCGAAAACGTCCGCGCCGTCACTCCACATCAATCAATGCGAGAAGCGGGAGTTTTGTTACCCGTGCCCGGAGTTCAGCTTTATAGCGAGGTGACGACCGCCAGTTACCGGTGAACCAGGGCGATCTGCACGGCTTTCACCGCAAGCAAGATCACAGCGAACGCGACATAGCTCCCCAGGAGCAACATCGCAAACCTCCGCAGCGGCGACGACCTCGGACGCTCGAGCAATGCCAGGGCCGGCATCCGCCAGCCTTCACGCTCCGAACGCGAGGCGGGCGGAATCGGTTGAGCCCTTCTGGACCCCCACCACATCACCACCCCGCCGACGGCGATGACAATCAATATGACCGGCGCCAGCAGTTTGAGCAGCACGGTGACGTCGACAGATGGCACGACCGTCGAGATGACGAGGATGAGCGAGAGCAGCAGCAGCGTTCCGACGATGATCGCGGCGAGCACGTTCAACCACGGTCGATTGATCCACGGGCCGAGGACGGCCCGGTCGTTGCACAGGAGGACTGCGAACACCGTGGTGCTGGGCAGCAATATGCCGGCCAGGGCCTGCACCGCGGTCGTGATGAGGCCCAATGGCGCATGCGGAATCAGAACGATGGCGGCCGCAAGCACCACCATCGCGGCGTACATCCCGTAGAACAACTTGGCTTCGCGGAAGCCGCGGTGAAGCGAGAAGCCGCGCCCGAACATATCTCCAAACGCGTACGAGGTGGTGAGCGTGACCGCAGACGCGCCCACTATCGATGCATCGATGAGCAGCAATGCAAATATCGCGCCGACGACCGGAGAGATGTGCAGGTGCAGCCCGCGCGCAACGCCGTATGCGTCGGTGAAGTGACCGAAATCGGAATTGCCTGTGAACGCCGAGGCGGTTGCCATCATGATCGCGGCGGCACCGATCACGACCACGACTGCACCGAGCACCGTGTCCGCCTTCTCATACTCGAGCCATCGCGGAGTGATTCGCTTGTCGACGACGTTCGACTGCTGGAAGAACATCTGCCATGGCGCCACCGTGGTGCCCACGACGGCGATGATGAGCAGGGCTGCGTTCGAGGTGAAGCCGCCATAAACGCCAGGCACCAGAAAACCCGTGAGGACGGCGCCAGGACTCGGGTGGCTCAATAGAGCGAGCGGGATCACCAGTAGGCTCGCAAAAAGAAAAAGGAACATCGCCCTTTCCCAACTGCGGAAGTTGCCGCTCAACGTGATGGCGATCAAGAGGATCGCCGCGAGCGGAACGACGATGTATCTGTTGAAGCCGAAGTATTCCGCGCCCAGTGTGACGCCCATGAACTCAGTGCTGATCGTGAGAAAGTTCAATAGGAATAGATTTCCGACCGAGTACCAACCCCAGGAGCGTCCGAAGCGCTCGGTGATCAGCCTTGCGTAACCAACGCCGGTTACGGCTCCCAGCCTTGCCACCATTTCCTGGTTGACGATGAGAACCGGGACGAGGAGTACAAGAGTCCACAGCAGCGAGTAGCCGTAGTCCTGGCCCGCTTGCGCGTAGGTGGAGACGCCGCCGGCATCGTTGTCTCCGACCATGACGATCAGGCCGGGACCGATGATCGCCGCGAGCGTCAGGATTCGGCGGCGCCACGTTCGGCGCGGAGCGACATCGCTGAGCCGGATGGTCCCGAAGGCGCCATGGATGTCGCCGACGTGCGCTTCGTCGATAACGGCCGATGTTGGCACGAGCCGCGGGGCGTCTTTTTGCGGCTCGCGCTCGGACATTAGGGTCTAAACGCCGGTGCTTGCTTCGACGCGGGCGCGCCACTCTTCTGGGACGATGGCTTCGATCACATCGTCCGCGCTGACGGCTCCAAGGAGGTTGCCGGCGGCGTCCGTCACCGCCAGCGCGATGAGGTTGTAGTCGGCCATGGTGAGGGTGACGTCCGTCACGTCGGCGCCCGTCGCCACGTGGCAGTCGGCGAGCTCGAGCTCCTCCACCTTGCGGCCGGCTTCCGTCCGCAGGAGGTCGGCCGTGCTGATGCTGCCGATGAACTTGCCGTCCGCGTCGGTCACGAAGACCGTATTCAGCAGCTGATGCGGCGCCTTGTCGTCGATCCGCACCGCCTCGAGCGCCTCGGCGGCGGTCGCGCCCTTGATCACCCAGACGTAGTCGGGGCTCATCATCCCGCCGGCGGTGCTGGGGTGGTACTGCAGCAGCTTGCGCAGCTTGTGCTGCGCCTGGGCTGACATGAGGTCGAATATCGGTTTGCGGCGCTCCTGGTCCAGGTCGCCGAGCAGGTCGGCCGCATCGTCGGGCGCCATACGCTCGAGGACCTGGGCGGCCTCTTCGTTCGACATGGACCTGAGGAACTCAACCTGGTGCTCGGCGTCCAGCTCCTCGAAGACGTCGGCGGTCAGCTCCTTGTCGCTTTCGACCGCGTCCAGGATCTCTTCGCCTTCAGCGTGCGACGCCCCTTCGACCAGGTCCGCGATCTGCGCGGGGTGCAGCCGGCGCAGCCGCTGCAGAGGCACCAGCAGCCTCGCGGTCGGCACGTGACCGACGAACGGCTGCAGGTCCTTCCAGTCAAGAATCGCGTGCTTGCGAAGGTCGGGCCGGCCACGGCGTGGAACCAGGCGGCGAAGCATCGCCCGCGGGCTGCGGTCGACACCCAGAAGGCGCCACCCGTCCTCGCTGTGGGCCAGCACGAGGTCGTGCGCCTGCACGATGCGGCCGCGAACAACGTCCATGAGGTGCCGGCCGAGGACGTCCGCAGCGAGGAGCACCTCGCCCGGCCGCCTCTGGAAGGCGCCGGTGTCGAGAGCCTGCCTATTGAGCCGAACCTCGCCCGGCGCGAGCTTCTCGATGTTCGTGCTGCTCACGAACACGTCGCGCCCGCCCATGCGGACCTTGACCCCGGTCACGGGCGGATAGCCGCCGCTGTCGAGCTTCACGATCAGGTCCTCGAGCCTCCCCAGCTCCTCGCCGGCCGGGCTGAGGACGGGGCTCCGCAGGACTTGCGTGACCATGAGCCTGCGCTTCTCCCGGCCGCCCGCCGGCTTGGCGGTCGCGCCGTTCGCCGGCGGGCGGCCGTCCAGGTGCTCGTTCTTGTCGTTCATCGAAGTCATTATCCCGCCGATTTCCGGGCTACACCTTCCGGTGCTGGAGGATGTCCAGGATCCTCTCCTGCTGCTCCAGCAATTGCAGCTGGCGCACGTTCATGGTGTGCAGAGCGGTGAGGGTTTCGTGGTCGGCCTCGGCCCGCGCGTCCTGGCTTGCCGAGATCACATTCTGGCCGACGATGATGATCGGCAGCAGCACCAGCTGGAGGAACGACTGGCTCAACCAGGCGACCCCGGTGACTGTGTCTCCGGTTATGAAGGCGTGGAACGCCTGTGGGAGCGAAACCAACCCGATGAGGACGAACAGGTAAGCCGCCCACATCGTCCCCACGCTCTTCGTGATCAGGACGGCCAGACGGCTGTTGAACTGCCCGACCACGCTCGTTCCGTGGACGTCGGCGTGGACTTCCTTGCTCTGTACGAGCCGGGGCACGTGCAGCGCGGCCCTGGTCTGAGCACGGTCCGATTCGCGTCGGTGCGGGGGCTCTTCGACTTCCGTTTTTTCCGCCATTTGCCTCTCCTCCTTTCTTTCTACTGAGGTCCGCTGGGCATCAAGAGCAGCGGGCACTCGCTGCCATGGGCCAGCGTCTTGCCTATGTCACCGAATATCCGGTCGCGCATGCCGTGGGCGTGGTGCCCGCCGATGATGATCAGCTCGGCGTTGAACTTCTTGGCCTCGTCGAGGATGAACTCCGCCAGCCGGTCCGGGCGATGGCCGCGGATGTCAGCCTTGGCTTTGATGCCGGCCTGGACCAGCTGATCAGCGATCTTCACTCCGAATCGAAACGCTTCGGGAATCGTCTCCTTCTCGATCGTCGCCGCCGACGTGACAACCCTCTCCCGCATATGCACCACCAAGACCTCTGAGTTGAATGCCTTGGCCAGCCCCGAAACGACCGATAGAGTCTCTTCCGCATCATCCGGGCCGCCGACCGCGACGAGGATCTTGGAAAACATCAGGTCGCCCTCCATTTATGTGGGTGGGGGATGGAGCGATTATTCTCGCCCCACATGGCTGGACGCGTGCAGCACTACCGAGCGGAGCTGAAAAAGCGCCGTGGCGACTGGGAGACCTACCTGAAGGCCAACTCGGGGCTCCCCGGCCCGCGCGCGAACCTCGAGCTGGTGGAGGCGGTCGGCGAGGAGGCCGACGCCGATCTCCTGTGGCGCCTCTCGGCGTCGAGCGATGAGTTCCTGGCTCTGTGCGGTACGGCGGGGCTCGGGCGCCTGGTACGCAGCGACGACTCCGTGCTGCCGTGGCTCAAGGAGCTGGCCGACGACGCGAGGTGGCGGGTGCGCGAGGGAGTGGCCATCGCCCTGCAGAGGTTTGGAAGATCCGACATGGCGCGGCTGATCACCGAGATGGAAGCGTGGTCGAAGGCCGGCCCGCTCGTGCAGCGGGCCGCGGCTGCTGCCCTATGCGAGCCGCCACTGCTCAAGAAACCCGACGAGGTCAAGCGGGTGCTTGGCATCCTGGATCACATCACACGCTCGATGGCGGCCACTCGCGAGCGCAAGCACGAGAGCTTTCGCGTGCTCCGGGTGGCGATGGGTTACTGCTGGAGCGTCGCCGCCGCGGCCAACCCGGAGGCGGCCAGGCCGCTGCTGGAGAAGTGGCTGCGCTCCTCAGATCCCGACATCGCCTGGGTCATGAAGAGCAACCTCGGCAAGGCGCGAATGGGCGTCATGGGCAGGTCGTGGCTCACGGCCTCGAAGGCTGCCCTTACTCGGCGTCCGAAGCCCACCTCGAAATCACCCACCCGACCAGCACGATCGCGCCACGCGCAGCCAAGGCAAGGTCTCGAGGCCGAAGCTGATCGCCCTGCGATCAGTTCGCGATCGGCCCATAAGCAAGTGAGTTAACCGGCTGTTTAGCGAGGGCTCAGAATCGCTCTCCCCAGACCATAATCACGCCACTGCAATGATCCAGAAGGCGGCCGACGCTCCTGTGGCCCGATCCCGGCTGGATTGGAGGCCGAGCGAGGCGATGCGGTTTGCGGTCGCTGCAGGCGCGGGCGCCCTGGCCTTGGTGCTGATCGTCGTCCTGGTCGGATTCGAGATCGTCGGCCAGGCGACCGCGGAGGCGGTCGACGACTTATCTCCGGCGTTGGTCGCGCTGGCCGCCGCCGTGACCTGCGCCCTGGCCGCTCGGCGGTCCGTGGGCCGCCGGCGTCTGGCCTGGTCCCTGATCGCAGCATCGGCCTTCACCTGGGGCTTGGGAGCAGCCATCACCGGCGTGTACGAGGTCTCTCTAGAACGACGGCCACCTGTCCCGTCGATTGCCGACGTCGCATACCTCATTGCTTATCCGCTCGCGGTAGCGGCTGTGATGGCAGTCCCGACGGCGCCGAGGAGCACCACTACGCGAGGGCGTGCGTTCATCGACGCGGGGATCATCGCCTCGGCGCTGGTGTTCATGGCTTTGGCCTTCGGCCTTGGCTCCGTCTACCGAAGCTCACATCAATCGACGCTGACCGACCTGGTCACCCTTGCGCGACCCTTCGGCGACATCGTGGTGCTCACGGTCTTGATTCCGGCCGTCCTCAGGAGCACCCGGCGAAGGCGCGGGCGCCTGCTCCTATTGCTCGGCGGGTTCACGACCATCGCGTTCTCGGACGGCGCTTACGCCATCCTCACCGCCAGCAGCTCGTACCACGCGAAGGTCGACCTCTACGACATCGGCTGGGTGAGCGGCTTCATCTTGATCGCGCTCGCTCCGATTTGGCCCTTGCCCGCCGGCGGTGACGCCGAGGAGGAACCGCCCGCGAGCCTGCTAGAGGTGGCAGTGCCGCTGCTGAGCCTGGTGTTGGTCGCCACGACCACGTTGGTCGTCACTGGGACAGGAGCCAAGATGGATGTCTGGATTGCCTTCCCGGGAGCATCGCTTGGAATCCTGCTCACGGTGAGCCAGCTACTCACGCATCGCGACTCGCTCGCCTTGCTCACCAAGAGCAGGCGAACTGAAGTGCAGCTGCAGGAGCGGACCGCGTTCTTGAACCAGGTCATCGGACACACACCGGCCGGCCTGGCTCGCGTCAGTCGCGAGTTTCGCATCACGGATCCAAATCCGCGGCTCTGCACCCTCTTTCGCGCCCCCAGCCGGGTCATCGTCGGATCGAGTCTTGCCGACTACCTCCCCGAGGCCGATGTTTCGAAAGTGTTCGACGCGATCCCAGCTGTCAGCAATGAGATCGACACCGTGGAGGCGGACAGCCAGGCCGTTCGCGCAGACGGCAGCAAGCTCTGGGTCAACTGGAGCGCCACCCCGGTCCGCAACGCTCGCGGGGGGATCGAGTACTTCCTGGCCATGTTCGACGACGTCACTTCGGATCACGATGCCGATGCGGCGGCGATGGCGAACCTCGCCAGCCTGGAGCGGCTGAGCAAGTTGAAGAGTGAGTTCGTGACCATGGTCAGCCACGAGTTCCGGACGGCCCTGACAGGCATACAGGGCTACAGCGAGGTCATGCGCGACGATTCGGTCACGCCCGAGGAGGTGAAGGAGTTCGCGGGAGACATCAACTCCGACGCCGAACGCCTCAGCCGGATGATCACCGAGATGCTCGACCTGGACCGCATGGAAGCCGGTCGCATGAAACTCAATCTGGGACCGATCGACATCAACGTGCTGCTGAGCGAAGCGGCGGGACGTGCCCGGGTTGCCAGCTCTAAACATCGCATCACGGTCCAGCTCGGTAGTGGGATTCCGACCATGATCGGTGACTCCGATCGCATCGTTCAGGTCGTCGCGAACCTTCTGAGCAATGCGATCAAATACTCTCCCGCCGGGGGCGAGGTCGAGCTGAGCAGCAGCCTTGACGGCGGCAACGTCAAGGTGTGCGTCCGCGACCATGGGCCGGGCATACCGCCCGAGTTCATCGATCACATCTTCGGGCGCTACGAGCGATACGAGGGCAATGCCAAGAACCAGGTCATCGGGACGGGCCTCGGCTTGGCCATCGGGCGTCAGATCGTTGAGATGCACAAGGGCCGAATCTGGGTGGAAAGCACCCTGAGTGTCGGGTCTAGCTTTTGCTTCACGATCCCGATCGCAGCAGGCGTGCCGGCCGCGCCTTCACCGCCGGCGACACAAGGCTAGCTACCTCCCGCGGCGCAGCTCGCTCTCGAGGTCTTCATTGGCTCGAGCCAGGTCCAGGTAGAGCCGTCGCGTCCGCAGCAAGTTGCGCACGCGCAGCACCACCTCGTGCCGGTCGAGTGGCTTGGTGAGGAAGTCGTCGGCGCCAAGCACCAATGCGCTGTTGCGCGCCACCTTGCCGGTGTCTCCGGTCAGCACGACGAACGGGATGAACCCAAGGCTGGCCCGCACCGACCTGAGCCGGCGCAGTATTTCCAGGCCGTCAGGGTCCGGCATGTGCAGGTCGAGGAGCACGATGTCGGGCTCGAAGTCGCGGAAGGCCTCTTCGACAAGCCTCGAGTCGGTAACGCTTCGGATCGATTCGGCGTCCTCCGAGAGGATTGCCTCGAGCATCGCGACATTGTCCGGGTCGTCGTCAACGATCAAGACCTTGGCGGTCATGCCTTCAACCAGATCCTCGAAGTCACCATCGTTCCTTCACCCGGACCTTCGTCGCGGGCGGTCACCTCGATGCCGCTCTGGGGGCCATCCTCGACGGTGGAAATCTCGATCGCGCCTTCGCGTGCATAGGTAAAGATGTTGCGGGCGATTTCAGAGATCGCCGTAGCGATCTGCGTGAGTTCTGTGTCCTGGAAGCCCACCGCCTTCGCCAGCTTCCGCCCGGCTTCGCGAGCCGCCACGATGTCACGTTCGCCGGCCAGTCGGATCAGCTTCTTCGCGATCATCGCCCGGCTGAACTCTAGCCCTGTCAACCGACATTGAGCCCCGCACGACAAGCCGGTAAATCAATGAACCAATAAGTCCTTCCCGTTTCGTAACGGTCGGTCCCCCCAACCGTATTAATTAGTTGATGG
>MNEW01000068.1 GCA_001917895.1 Actinobacteria bacterium 13_1_40CM_66_12 | reverse complement strand
CGATGAGGTAGCTGAACAGCCTTTCCATCGCGCCGGCGGCGCCGCGATGGACCATGACCGGGCGCTGCCGCGACCCATCCTCGGCGACGTACTCGAGATCGAAGCGTTCGGGCAGCTGGAAGTCGACCTGCACGGTCGAGTTCGTGAACTCACGCCGATGGGCGTCGCGGACCTGGAAGTCGATCTTCGGCCCGTAGAACGCGGCTTCGCCGACGCCGACTTCGTAGTTCTGGCCCATCGATTCGAGCGCTTCCATGAGAGCCGCCTCGGCTCGCTGCCACTCCTCTTCGGTGCCCAGCCACTTCTCTTTCACGTTGTCGCGAGCGGAGAGCCGGTACGAAAACTCATCGATGCCCAGCACTTTCGAGAAATACAGCGCGATGTCGATCGCGCCTTTGACCTCGTCCATCAGCTGGTCTGGCGTGCAGAAGATGTGCGCGTCGTTGAGCGCGAAGGCGCGGACTCGGTTTAGTCCGGCCAGGGTTCCTGAGCGCTCGTAGCGCCAGTTGTTACCGATCTCCGCGATGCGCATGGGCAGCTCCCGATAGCTGCGCAGCTCTGATTGGTAGACGACGATGTGATGCGGGCAATTCACGGGACGGAGCTCCAGCTCTTCGCCGTCCTCGAATCGTATCGGGGGATACATGTACTCGGCGTACAGCTGGGCGTGGCCGCTCTGCCGGTACAGGTCCAGGCGCGCAACGTCGGGCGTGCGCACATGCAGGTATCCCCGCGCCAGCTCTTCGTCGACGATGAAGCGTTCCAGCTCGCGGCGGACGGTGGCTCCTGCCGGCAACCAGATCGGAAGACCCGGGCCGACGCGCTCGTCGACCATGAACAGCTTCAGGTCTTTGCCCAGCTTCTTGTGGTCGCGCTTCTCGGCCTCTTCGAGGAACTTCAGGTAATCGTCGAGCTCTTTGGCGTTGGACCACGCGGTTCCGTAAATGCGCGTCAGCTGCGGTTGCTTCTCGTCGCCACGCCAGTACGCACCCGCGACGCGCAGGAGCTTGAAGGCCTTCAGTTCTTTGGTCGACCGCACATGGGGCCCGCGGCACAGGTCGAGGAAATCACCGGTGTGGTAGACGCTGACGTCGTCGCCTTCGACCTTGTCGTTGATCAGCTCCACTTTGTAGTCCTGGCCGCGACGGCGAAATTCGTCGATCGCCTGCTGCCGCGACATCGTCTCCTTGACGAATGGCCGGTCTTCCTGCGCGATCCGTCGCATGCGCGACTCGATGGCGCCGAGATCGGTCTCCGAGATCGGCCTGCTGAACGCGAAGTCGTAGTAGAAGCCGTCCTGCACGGGCGGGCCGATGCCGTACTTGGCGTCGGGATAAAGCTCCATGACCGCGGCGGCGAGCAGGTGCGCGGTCGAATGGCGAAGGATGTGGAGCGGATCTTCGCTCGATTCGTGGTCTCCGTAGCCGGCCATGAGGCCGTCAGTATATGAAGCCCCGTGAACCCAACCGCGATCGTCGACGCGCTCGGCTACCCCGCCGCCGGGCTCGGCATCCTGATCGAAAGCGCCGGTGTGCCCTTTCCAGGCGAAGCGCTGCTCCTGGCCGCGGCCGCGTGGGCGGCGGCGAGGAACCACAGCATCGTCCTCGTGATCTTGTTCGGGTTTCTCGGTTCGGTCGCCGGCGCCGACATCGGTTACTACCTCGGCCATCGCGGAGGCAGGCCGTTCATCGAACGCTTCGGCAGCATCTTTCGGATCCGCCCGGAACACATCGCCCGCGCCGAGATGTTCTTCGCCCGCCACGGCGACAAGGCGGTCCTGACCGCGCGATTCATCCTCGGCTTGCGGACATGGGGCTCGATGCTCGCCGGGATGGCGCACATGCCGTTCTGGCGCTTCCAGGTGTTCAGCGCCCTTGGCGGCCTGGCGTGGGCCGTCGCCGTCGGCGTGGCCGGCTACCTGCTCGGCAGCAACCTAGCCCTGATCGCAGCCGTCATCCGCGACATCGGGATCGGCGGCGTGGTCGTCATCGCCCTGCTCGTAGTCATTGCGGTGCTGGCGCGAATGCGCGCCGCCCGGCAATAGCGAACGTCACCGCTCCCGCGACCAGCAGGACCCCCAACCCTCCGATGACGTGCGCGGTGCCGACAAGGTCGGAAAGCGCAGCCGCCGCGAGCACAGGAATGGCGGTGACTCCGTTGATCACCATGTAGAGGAGAGCGAAGATCCGGCCGCGCAGCTCATCGCTCGTGCTCTCCATGAGGTAGGTGATGGCCGGGATCATGATCGCGCCGAACTCGATGCCGAGCAACAGGCTGAAGACCGCACCCGTGATCCGAGCGTGGACGCGAAGATCGGGCACCTGCACCATCGCCTGCGGAACGGCCGCAAGCGCCAGGAGCGTGACCCCGTTCGCGATGAGCGATCCAATCAAGATGCGCGAGCGGTCCACGTGGCGGAGGAACTGGCCGAGCAGGACAGCGCTGAGGATGGCTCCGCCGGTCGCCGGTCCAAGGATCACGTAAGAGTCCTGTGCGGCGATTCCGATCACGTGGCTCACGTACGCGGGCGCGAGTGTGAAGAGCATGAAGAGCACCAGGACCGCGATGCTCACCTGGCCGAACGCGAGCATCAGGCCGGGGGACGCGCGGAGCGCATCCAGGCCCTCCTTGATGTCCACCACCATCCTGTGGAAGCGGTTGCGTGACTCTGTCACCGGCGGCTCGTGCGTGCGCTCGAGCGGCGGGATGTCGGACGCGAAGATCAGCGCTCCGGCGATGGTGAGCAGCACGGCGGCCATCCAGTAGGGCGCGTAGAGGTCGATGCGCGAAAGGATCGGGGCCAGCGCTCCGCCTACCACGAGTGTGAGAACCATGGTCAGCAGCGCCATCGAGTTCGCGGTTATCAGCGCCGAGCGCGGAAGGATGGTCGGGATCACCGCCGCCTCCGCGGGCGCAAACAGCTGGCCGACCGACGAGAAGATCAGCGTGATCAGCAGCAGATGCAGGAAGTCGTTCTGCAATCCGGGAACGAGCGCGGCCAGCGGGATCAGCGCCACTGCTCCGGCGCGACCGAAGTTCGACCACATCATGATCTGCTTGCGGTTGACGCGATCCGCGATCACGCCCGCCGGCGGCGCGAGCAACACCGACGGCACCGTGTACGTCAGGAGGACGATGGCCACCGGAGTGCTGCCGCCCGAGATCTTGAACGCGAGGATGATCAGCGAGAAGAGCAGGAACTTGTCGGCGAGCTGTGCGGCGAGCTGAGCAAACCAGATGTTCCTGAACGCGGTGAACCGCAGGACGGTTCGAAAACCGCCAGGGGTCTCGACCGGGAACCGGAATGGGGCTTCCACCGCCGTCAGAGCTTAGCGAGAGGGTCTGGCATTGAATTCTCGGTAGACCGCCTCCCCCTCGCCGAGGGTGAGCGTCTGCGGCCGCCGTTCGGGATCGATGCCCGACTCGCGCAGGCGAGCCGCGGCGCTCGTGCTGCCGATGCCACTGATGCGGCCCAACGCTCCGCCCAGCTGCTTCCGGCGAAATTGGAACACCGCCTCGACGAGCCGGAAGAAGGCATCCAGGTCGGGGACGTCGACGGCCGGCCGCTCGCGCACCTCGAGCACGACGCACGCCGAGTCGACGCGCGGCGCCGGCGTGAAAGCCGACGCGGGAATCGTGAACCGCAAGTTCGCGGTTGCGAACACCTGCACCGCAACGGTGGCGAGGCTCGCACCGCCCGTCGCCGTCCAGCGCTCGGCCACTTCCTTCTGGACCACGAGCGAGAGGCGATGGGGACGCGGCGACGTGTCGAGCAGCTTTCGGATCAGAGCGCCAGTCAGGTTGTATGGGATGTTGCCCGCGACGATGTGACCCCCATTCGGAAATTTCTGGGCTTGATCCAGCCGCAAGATGTCTGACTGCACGATCTCGACGTTGGGGAAGGCGCCGACCACCTCATGCAGCACAGGAATGAAGCGGTGGTCGAGCTCGACGGCGACGAGCCGGCGGCATCGCTGAGCCAATGCGACCGTCAGCGCTCCGGCTCCGGCGCCGACCTCGAGGACGTCATCCTCGCCAGTCACTCCTGGCGCTTCGGCGATGCGATCGCGCAGTGCCGGATCGATGAGGAAGTTCTGGCCGAGGGATTTCTTCAGGTCGATGCGGTGCCGGTGGAGCAGCTTCGAGAGCTGATCCGGGTCGGCCGGGTCGATCACGTCATCTTGCGGAACAAAGCGAACGCGTTGGCGCGCTCGATGTCTGCCAGCTCCTCCAGGGTGATGCCCCGGAGCTCAGCGACAAGAGTCGCCGTGTCCAGGAGGTAGGCGGGCCGGTTCGGCACGCCCATGCGAATGTGTGCCTGGCCGTACGGCGAGTCGGTCTCGAGGAGGAGGCGATCGGCGGGGCACTGCTTGACGACTTCGCGCAGCGCGTTCCGGCTCGGCCGGGTGACGAGGCCTGCGAACGACAGGTAGAAGCCCAGATCCAAGAATCGCTGAGCCCAATCCCATTCGAGAGCGAAGTAATGCATCGATCCCCGCAAGCCCGGATGCGCTTTGATCGCGGCGGCGACTTCATCGGCGGCGCCGCGGTTGTGGATCGATACCGGCAGGTCCAGCTCCACCGCGAGCGCGAGCAGCTTTTCGAAGCGGGTCTGCTGTACGTCGTGCGACGGGCTGTTGACGTCCACGAAGTCGAGGCCGACCTCGCCGATGGCGACCACGCGTTCGTCTGACGCGAGCCTGCGAAGCGCTTCAATGTCTGGCTCTGGAGTATCCGTCGGGTAGTGTCCGACGCCCGCGAACACCTGCGGAAATTCGTGGGCGAGGGCCACCACCCGCTCGCTGTGCTCGAGGTCGACCCCCACCGCGATCATTCGATCGACGCCGGCGGTGACCGCCTGCGCCACCACCTCGCCCGGGTGGCCCAGCTCCTCCAAATGGAGATGCGTGTCTACGAAGATGCGAGCGGCTCCGCGTCTTGATCGCCCGCGTTCGTGGGGTCTACGTCATCGAGGCGCTTGAAGAGGGCCTCCGGAGGAGGCAAGGCGCGGCCTGGCGGCAGCTCCGACGGTCGCCAGCGATTGTCACTGGAGTAATCGCCCGTGATGACAGTGTGCGTGGCGCCGTCATCCGAGAATTCGCGCACCTCAGGCTGCGGCGCAATCACGTCGTCGTAACCGAGCATGCGGTGAAGACGCTGTGCGGAGAACGGCACGAACGGCGTGAGCATCGTCTTGAGATTGTCGACGCAGCGGAGGGCCACGTACAGCACCGTGCCGGCCCGCCCACGATCGGTCTTGATGGTGTGCCACGGCTGCTCCGTGCCGAGGTAGACGTTGACCCGGGCCGCCATCGTCATCACGTACCTCAACGCGATTTGAAATCGCGCCTGGCCCAGCTCGGCCGCGACCCGATCGAGCGCCGCCTCGACCTCCTTGATGAGCGCCTCGTCAGCCTCCGTAAGCTTCTCCGGCTCCGGCACGGCGCCGAAGTTGCGATGGGCGTTGACGAGCGTGCGGTGGACCAGGTTGCCCCACGTGGCGACGAGCTCGTCGTTGTTCCGCCGCACGAACTCGGCCCACGTGAAATCAGTGTCCTGGTTCTCAGGGCCCGCGATCATCAGGTAGTAGCGCAGCGCATCGGCGTCGTAGCGATCCAGGAAATCCTTCACGTAGATGACCTGGCCGCGGCTGGTGGAGAGCTTCTTGCCTTCCATGTGCAGGAACTCGCTCGCCACGATGTCGTCCGGCAGCTCGAGCGGGCGCTCCGGATCGCCCGCGCCCATGAGGATCGCGGGCCACATCACGGTGTGGAACGTGATGTTGTCCTTCCCCATCACGTAGTAGTGGTGGCTGGCGGGGTTATGCCACCAGTCGGTCCATGCGTCCGGTTCGCCGCGCTGCGCCGCCCATTCGATTCCAGGTCGCGCGTGATGGCGCGCGGCTTGAGGTTGGTGACGAACTCGAGCGAGTACTTGCGAACGTTCGGCCGCCAGTCGTCGTGGCGTTCGATCCATTCCTTCAGCTGCCGGCCGAAGGCGGGCAGGTCGAAGAAGTAATGCTCGGTTTCCCGAAACTCGACCGGCGCGTCACTTCCTCGCTGGTGCGGATTGATGAGATCGGTCGGGTCGAGCTGGTTGCCGCAGTTGTCGCACTGGTCGCCCCGTGCCTCAGGAAACCCGCAGATCGGACACTTGCCTTCGATGTAACGGTCGGGCAGCGTGCGCCCGCTCACCGGATCGAAGGCGCCGAGCTGCGTCTTCTTGATCAAGTAGCCCTTCTCGTAGAGCTTCAGGAACATGTCCTGGGTGACCCGGTAGTGGTTGCGCGTGGTGGTGCGCGTGAAGATGTCGTAAGTCATGCCCAGGCGGCGAAGGTCCTCGACGATCAGCGCGTTGTTG
This sequence comes from Actinobacteria bacterium 13_1_40CM_66_12, assembly GCA_001917895.1. The sequence continues at coordinate 8,096 of MNEW01000068.1, read as the reverse complement.
CGATCGACGAACTCGCGCGGCGGAATTCCTTGCTTGTCCGCCTCGTAGGTGATCGGCGTGCCGTGCTCGTCCGTACCGCTCGCCCGAAGCCGGCCACGTGACCGATGTGGCGTGGGCCGTTGGCATAAGGCCACGCCGGCGCAACCAGGACTGTTCGTTTTTCAGGCACCTGAGATCACAAGGGTAAACTCGCCCCGCGGCGGGTCGCCGAGCGCGTCCAGGACTTCATCGGCTGTTCCGCGCAGCACCTGCTCGTGGAGCTTGGTGAGCTCGCGTCCCACAGTGATGTGCCGCTCCGGTAAGACCTCGGCGATCAGCGCGAGAGACTTGCGCACTCGATAGGGCGACTCGAAGGCCACCGCAGGCCGCGGATCAGTCAAAAGCGGAGCGAGGAGCCGGCGCATTTCGCCCGGCTTGCGCGGCAGGTAGCCGAGGAACGTGAAGCCTGGTCCGCCATACCCGGCCACCGATAGAGCCGCCGTGATCGCGCTGGCGCCTGGGATCGGCACCACCGTGTGCCCGGCCGACCACGCGGCCGCGACCAGAGCCTGCCCTGGGTCGGAGAGCGTTGGTGATCCGGCGTCGCTGACCAGCGCGACATCGCCGAGCGTCAGTGCCGCCATCACGCGTGGCAGCCCGAGTCGTTCGACAGGCGCCCGGTAGCTGATCATCGGCTTGCGGATGCCGTGGCGCGCGAGCAGCCGCGAGGTGACTCGCGTGTCCTCGGCTGCGATCGCATCCACCTCGCCCAGAACGCGCACGGCTCGCGCGGTTACATCTTCGAGGTTGCCAATTGGCGTCGCGACGACGTACAGACGGCTCACTCGCCTCCCCGCCCTGGGGGGAGGTCCCGACTGGCTCGCGCAGCGAGCCTCTCGGGGGTGGGGCGATTCACTCTTGCAATAACCAATCACCTACCCGGTCAGGGATGTCTGAGGCCGGGCCTACAAAGCGTGATGCCGGCGGCAGCACATCGAGGAACGCCTTCCCGTAGTCGCGCCCGAGGATGCGGTTGTCGAGGATCACCACCGCGCCGCGGTCGCTGGACCTGCGAATGAGACGGCCGAATCCTTGCTTCAGTCGCAAGGCCGCCTGGGGGAGCGCCAGCTGCGTGAACGGGTCTCGTACACGCTCCGCGCGAGCCGCATAGACGGGATCGGTGGGCACCGGAAACGGGAGTCGAACCATGACCACGCAGCTCAGGCGCTCGCCGGGAACATCGATCCCCTCCCAGAAGCTCGAGGTCCCGAGCAAGAGCGGGCGCTCCGACTCCTCGAACGCCTTGAGCAGCTGCCGGCGCTGGCCGTCGATGCCTTGCGCGAGGATGAGCACGTCGTCGAGGTCGACGCGCTGCTTGAGCGCCGCGTGCACATCACGGAGCTGCCGGTGCGACGTGAACAAGACCAGCGTCCGGCCGCCGACCCGTTGCGCCACTGCGGCCACGATCCGCTCGACGGCGGCATCGAAGCCTTCGTCTTCGGGTGCCGGAAGGTCGGTGGGCAGGCACACCAGAGCCTGATGCAGGAAGTCGAACGGCGACGGCAGGATGAGCTCTTCCGCCTGCGGTCCGAGCCCGATGCGCGATCGAAAATAGTCGAACGTCCCACCCACAGCCAGGGTCGCCGATGTGAACACGGTCGAACGGCGTTCCGAGTACACGCGCTCACGCAGCAGCGTGCCGACGTTGATCGGGGCGGCCCGCAGGACGAGGTTCTCGCTCCGAGCCGACAGCGTGAACCAGTAGACCCGATTGGGGTCGGGCTTCAGCAGGGCCTCGTCGAGCAGGGTGGCGGATGCCGCGAGCCGGCCGCGGATGATCTCGAGCTCGCGCACGCTCTGGTCCGGCTCCGATCCGCCGAGCCATTCGCGTGCGCCGCCAACCGCGCGCCGCAGCGCCGTGTCCAGCGCCGCCAGCGCGGTGGTCGCATTCTCGCCCGCGAGCCTCACACTCTCCCAGCCTTCGTCCTCGCGAACGGCCGGAGTGATGCGCAGCCAGTCTTCACGACGTTCCGAGTCGTTGAGGCGGCCTCCCACCCAGCCGACCGTCAGGGCAAAGAGCTCCCGCACGCGCTCGCCCGCGACCAACGTCAACGGCATCGCGTCCGCAAACGCGTCGTCGGACGCACCCAGATGCGGTAGACGCCGAAGCTCGAGAAGTAACCCCTCCCCTCCCAACCTCTCGAGCAGAGCTTGAAGGCCGGGCCCGTCGACCTCCTGGCGCAGCCCGCGCGTCGCGGCGTCCTCGAGGTGATGGGCTTCATCGATGACCAGGTGGTCGTATTCGGGCAGCAGGCCACCTCCGATCTCGGCGTCCGCGAGGAGGAGCGCGTGGTTCACGACGACAAGATCCGCCGCCTCGGCTTCGGCGCGGGCCCGGTGTACGTAGCAGTCCTCTTTCGTGCAGTGGATGCCCACGCAATCGAGCGGATCGGAGGCGATGCGAGCCCACGACACCTCCTCGCGGCCGTAGAGGCGCAGCTCTGAGCGGTCACCGCTCTCGGTGCCGTGCAGCCAGACGAGAACCTTGAGCTTGAAGCGGAGCTCGTCGGCGTCGCGGCACGGCTCGGCGAGAAACCGCCGCCATCGGCGCAATGAGACGTAGTTCGAGCGGCCCTTGAGCAGGCAGGCTTTGAACTCCCAGGGCAGCCATTCGCGCAGTCCCGGCAAGTCTTTGCCCATGAGCTGCTCTTGCAGGGTGTGCGTGTCGGTCGACACCACCACGCGCTCCCCATGACGCACAGCGCGTGCGATCGAGGGCACGAGGTAGGCAAGGCTCTTGCCCGTACCGGTGCCCGCCTCGACCAGGAGGCTGCCGCCGCGAGCCTGGATCTGCGCCACGGCGAGCAGCATCTGCAGCTGCGGCTCGCGGTGCTCGTAGCCGGGAAGCAGGCCCGCGAGCGGGCCTTCGGGACCGAGCAGGGCAGCGACCAGGCCGGGGTCGTCCGGCGGTTGCGCCGACTTCGCCTCGTGATGGACGTGCGCTCTTGCGGCGGAGGCGGGCACTGGATCCGGATTCGGCGCCGTCAGCGCGTCCGCGAAGAATCGGGCGATCGGCCACGTGTACGGCGCGACCAGCGCAAGCATCGGCTCTTTCAGCCCTTCGTCGAGCCCCGCCGCCTCTTCGCGGAGCCGGAGCAGCAGCTGGCGTGTCGCATCCGCGTCATCGAGCGCTCGATGAGGCCGTGGCTGCCCGAACCCCAGCTCCGTCGCCAGAAGCGGAAGGCTGTGGCTGGCGGCGGCGGGCATGAGGATGCGTGCGACATCGAGCGTGTCGAGGATCTCCGACGCCTCGTCCCAGTGGCCCGCCGCGGTGAGGAAGTCGACGTCCAACCGCGCACCGTGTCCGACCGGCTGACGCCCGCGCAGGAACGCTCCCAGCTCGGCCAGCGCCACCTCCTCGGTCGCCGCGCCTCGGAGCTCCTCGGGCTTGATCCCGGTGAGCCGGAGGACGGGCTCAGGCACGGATCGCCCGGGATCCACCAGGCGCTCCATGGACGCGGTGATGCCTTCGGGCGTAAACGCGACCGCGCCGACTTCGATCACTCGGTCGCGGCCCGGATCGAGACCGGTCGTCTCGAGGTCAAGGGCTGCGTATTCCGGCACCGGCGACCTGGATTTTACGGGCGCCGCCGATTCTCTATCAGGGGCCGCCCCTTGAGCGGCGGTTGGTATATTTGCGCGGCGATGCAGACCGGAGCGATCGAGGCCCCGAAGAAACTCGAGGACCTACACGTCAGAAGGGACCTGGTCGCCAGCCTGCTGTTGCGCACGCTGGCCTTTGCCGATCAGCTGAGCGGCGCGTCGATCGAGACCCGGCTCGGGCTTCCTTTCGAGAGCCTGCAGCCCTTGATCGAAGAGTTCCAGAAGTCGCAGCTCATGGACACCTTGGGCTTCTCCAACGAGCCGGGGCTCGAAGGACGCCCGATCCCGGTGCGCATGAACTACACCGTGTCGAGCGCCGGCAGGCAGCGCGCCGCGGAGATGTCGGCTGTGCAGACGCGATACCTCGGCCCGTGCCCGATCAACTTCGACGACTACCTGACCCTGATCCGCTCGCAGTCGACCGGCAAGGCCAACGTGACCGACGCCTCACTCAAGAAGGCCCTCGGCACCCTCGAGCTGGAGCAGCATGTCATCGATCAGATCGGCGGCGCGATGGTGTCGCGCGCATCGCTCTTCATCTTCGGTGCGCCCGGCAACGGCAAGAGCACGATCACCGAGCGCATGGCGCTCCTGATGGGTGCGCCGGTCGAGATTCCCCACGCCGTCGCGGTGGGCGACGAGATCATCCGAGTGATCGACCCCGTCTACCACAAGATCGCGGACGGAGCGCAGCCCATCGACCGGCGCCTGGTCAAGGTGGAGCGGCCCGTCGTCGTCGCCGGCGGCGAGCTCAAGCTGCAGCAGCTAGACCTCACGTATGACTCGTCCAACCGTTACTACGAAGCCCCGCTTCAGTGGAAAGCCAACGCGGGCGTGTTCGTCATCGACGACTTCGGCCGCCAGGAAGTGCCGCCGATGCGCCTCCTCAACCGATTCATCGTGCCGATGGAGAAGAAGGTGGACTACCTCGACCTATCGGCCTCAGGCCGCAAGATCGAGCTGCCGTTCCTGTGCCAGATCGTCTTCTCCACCAACCTGTCCCCAACCGAGCTCGTCGACGAAGCCTTCCTCCGCCGCATGGCTTACAAGATCGGAGTGAGCAATCCGTCGCCGGAAGCGTTCGGCCGCATCCTGCGCTACGAGTGCGACCGGCAGGGCGTGTCGTTCGACGAGAAGGCGATCGGGTATCTGCTCAACAACCTGTATGGAAAGAAACCGCTGCGCGGTTCGCACCCGCGTGCGCTGATCGCCCGGCTTGTGGACCTCGCGAACTACCGCCAGGAACCGCCGCGGCTGACGCCCCAGACGTTGAAGGAGGCCTTCGACGCCTGCTTCAACCCCGCCCTCGGCAGCCTCACCGAAGAGGACTGGGCGAGACCCGCTATTACATAGCGGTTATGAGGAAAAACCTGCCGGTTTTCCCTCATCGCGCGTCGGCTTCGCCGAGGCGCTGCGCTCTTTCCCGCTGAAGGGATTTGCTGAATATCACGCCTCGCCACGCTGGCAGTCAAAAGGCACACCGAGTTGCGGCCGGGATAAACCCGGCCGCCCTGGCTACGCTTATTTAGCGTTCTATCGGGGTCGTTACGCCTCGGAGTCGTTGGCGCCACATCGGCAGGTCTCTGAACGCGCCTCTCTGGTGCTCTGGCAGCAGCTCCGCGATCTCGAGCATGATCGCCTGCGCCGCCTCTTCTCGCTTCACCCTCGTGCCGTCGGAACGTTTGGAGAGAACCAGGAACGGCTTCCCGAACGTGATGCTCACATGCGTCCGCCGCGGCCAGTGGGCGCCTTTCGGAAGGCAGTCCCGCGTTCCGGTGAGGCCCACCGGGACGACGGGGCACGCCGCCCTCTGCGCGATGAAGCCGGCCCCCGGCTCGGGCTCAGCCAGCACGCCCGACTCGACCCTGGTTCCCTCCGGATAGATGATCAGCGCCTGCCCAGACTTGAGGATGTCAAATGCCGTGCGCATGGCCGTACGGTCCGCGGAGTGGCGTATGACCGGGAACGCGTGATATAGACGGAATATCCAGGCGATGTGGGCGCGCTTGAAGTATTCGGATTTCGCCATGCTCCACGAATCGCCGCGCGGCAAGAATGCCGGCACCAGCGGCGGATCGAGGGTGGCCGAATGGTTTGGACAGATGATCACCGGGCCGTGACGCGGAACGTTCTCCAGTCCGACGACCTTGAAGAGGCCGATCAGATAGGTACGCGTCATCGCGCGCATGAGCCAGCGCATGAACGCGTATGTCATGGCGTGGCGCGTCCGGCCTCGACCAGCCGCACGATGACGTCGACCACCTGATCGACGTCGAGGTTGTCGGTGTCGATTGACACCGCATCCGGCGCGGGCCGCAGCGGCGCGACCGCTCGGTGCGTGTCGACGAGGTCGCGGGCCTCGACCTCGCGTCGCATCACCTCCGGGTCGACCCGTTCGCCGCGTCGCTCGTATTGAGCCGCACGCCGGCGCACCTTCTCGTCGAGGCTCGCCGTGAGGAAGAACTTGTGGTCGGCGTTCGGAAACACGACGGTGCCGATGTCGCGGCCCGCCATCACGACGCCATCGCGCGCCAGCCGCCGCTGCTGGTCCACGAGCGCCGCGCGTACGCCGGGGATCGCCGAGATGCGCGGTAGAGCCTCGGCGAAGTCGGCGTCGTAGATACCTTCGGTCAGCTCCACCCCATCGGCCCACACGCGATCGCCTTCGACCGTCAATTGCACCGATTCCGCCAGCCTGGTTGTCGCGTCGGCGTCGCCCGGGTCGACGCCGCGTTCGGCGGCCAGCCTGGTTATGGCTCGGTACATGAGACCGCTGTCGATGAAGGGGAGGCCGAGGCGCTCAGCCACACGCTTCCCCACGGCCGACTTTCCAGTCGCCACACCGCCGTCGATGGCGACGATCACGTGGGCTCGATCCGAACCGCGCGGCGCAGGGCTTCGACCTCGGCTTCGCCCAGGACCCGCCAATCACCGGTCTTCAACCGGCCTAGCTTCAACGGGCCGAAGCCGGTGCGACGCAACGACTGCACCTTGTGCCCGATCGCATGCAGCATCCGGCGGACCTGGCGGTGGCGGCCTTCACGGATGACCATGCGGAGCTCGGTGCGGGCTGCGCCGGGGGCCGGGTCGAAGCTCACGATCTCGACCTCCGCCGGCGCCGTCTTGCCATCCTCCAGCTCAACCCCAGTTCTCAGGGACTCGACGTCCTTCCCATTCGGGCTGCCCACGACGACCGCGATGTATTCCTTGGCAACCTTGTAGCGCGGATGCGTGAGACGGAAGGCGAGCTCGCCGTCGTCGGTGAGGACGAGAAGACCGGTCGTGTCCGCGTCCAGCCGGCCGACTGGAAAGAGGCGGTGGCCCGCCATGCCCTCATCGCCGACCGCGTCGAGCACCGTCGGCCGCGACGCTTCGTCCTTCGCGGTCGTGATCACGCCCAGAGGCTTGTTGAGCATCAGGTAGCGATGCTTGATACGCGGCTTGACCACACGCCCGTCGACGGTGACGACGTCGCGATCCGGGTCGACGAGCACGCCGGAAGGCGGCGGGCGGTCGCCGTTGACGAGCACCGAACCCGACGAGATCAGATCATCGGCGCCACGCCTGCTGGCGACGCCCGATCGCGCCAGGAAGCGATTCAGCCTTTCCAATCACGCGGTTCCGGCGGTCGGTTTCGGCAGGTGGTCGAGCGATTCCAGCCCCATCACCTGCAGAAATCGCATCGTCGTTCCATAGAGCTTTGGCTGCCCGGGTCCGCTGCCGCGTCCGACTTCGACGATCAGGTCGCGAAGCTCGAGGTTGGAAAGGACGCTTTCGCAGTTGACGCCGCGCACCTCCTCGATGCGCGCGCGAGGCACCGGCTGCTGGTAGGCGACGATCGCGAGCGTTTCGTATGCGGCCGCCGAAAGCTTGCCGGAGACTTCGGGGCGAAGCGCCCTGCGCACGGCTGCGGCGAAGGCGGGGCGAGTCGCAAGGTGGAGCTCGTCGTGGTGGCGCATCACCATCACGCCGCGTCCGTCCAGCGCCCCGCGGAGCTCATCCAACGCATGCTCAACCGCCGTCCGGTCGCTGTCCGTCGCCTGCTGCAGCTCGCGCAATGTGAGGGGACGGTTCGAGCTGAAGAGAATCGCTTCTATCGCCGCGGCCAGGTCGCTCAAGGTTGCCTCGATTCGATGTGGATCGCACCGAAGCGTTCCTTCTGCCGCACGCTGATCGCCGAGCGACGCAGCAGCTCGAGCACAGCGACGAAGGTGACCACCGCCTCGAGTCGGTCCTCGGATTCGAGTATGAGCTCGAGCAGCTCGATCGGGCCCTCGCGGAGGCGTCGCGTGATGAGATCGAGCTTCTCCTCAAGGGTCCAGGTCCGGCCGGTGACCACGACGGGCCGCGGCGGGATTCGCGCCAGGACACTGTTGAAGGCCACCACGAGGAGCCCGATCTCGAGCGGCTCTTCCTGACCCGCCGACTCAACGGGACGCGCGGGAGGGGGAAAC
>MNEW01000054.1 GCA_001917895.1 Actinobacteria bacterium 13_1_40CM_66_12 | reverse complement strand
AGACGCGATTCGCGCGGCCGGCGCCTCCAGGATCCCCTCTTGCCGCAGCACGACGTAGTGGGCGCTGGAGCGCGAGGCCAGCTCCCGGTAGTACGCGTTGCGCGGCCATGGCGTGGCGAAGATCTCGCGTTCGATCTCTTGCACAGTCGCGATGTCCGGCTCGCGCATCAGCTCCAGCGCCAGCTGCTGGCGAATCTGAACCATCACTGTGCCTTCACGGCGAATGACTGCATGTATTCGAGTTTAAGACTCCCGTAGGGCACATCGCGAGCGGTTTTCAGCACCCCCGCGGCCGCCGCCCCGAAGGATTCCAGCTCGTTTTCGGCCTTGAAGTGCAGCCCCGCTCCTTCCAAGGCGGCCTGAGTCTGCGGTCGCAGCCAGCCGACGACCGGCCAATCTCGTGGGAGCTCATCGGGCTCTGCCAGTCCCGGCCGGCCTGCAGGTTCCAGGTAATACACGCGCCCGCGGCCGGCCTCCGAGACGGCAAGCACCGGCGCGTGGCTGCGCGCCGCCTGCAACCCGAGCGTCGGCAGGGGCACGATCGGGATTCGCAGACCCATCGCGATCCCGAGGCCGAACGACACGCCCGTACGCAGCCCTGTGAACGAGCCCGGACCGGTCGCCACGGCGACTTTGGTGAGGTTGTGTGCGGTCGCCATGGAGCGCATTCGGTCGACCAGCTCGCGACTTCGCGCCGGCAGGAACAACTCCTGCGCGACCCCGCCGTCCAGAATCGCCAACGCGTTTACCGCCGACGACGTGTCAATGACGAAGATCACGCTTCGTCCTGATCAACCGACGGTCACCGCCCAGGTGCTCGATTTCGATGAGGGCGGCGTCTGGGACTTCAATGCGGTCGCCCCATTCGACCACGACCGCCCCGTCGTCCGCGAGCTCATCGAGGCCGACGTCGGCGAGCTCGGTGCCGTTTTCGATTCGATAGAGATCGACGTGAGCAAGCTGCAGCCGGCCCGGATATATGCGCACGAGCTGGAACGTTGGGCTGGCCACCGCCGCCGACGAGCCGGTGCCGCGTGCCATCCCACGCACAAATGTCGTCTTCCCCGCTCCGAGCTCACCCTTCAAAAGGACGAGGTCGCCTTTGCGAAGGCGGCGACCCAGCTCCTCCCCGATGGCCTCGGTCTCCTCGGGAGCCGAGGTCTCACGCAAAGTGGTCGTAGCCGGTGGCATCGAGCTGCATCGGCGCGCCGTCGGCGCCAAGCACCTGGATGGACGAGTCGTCGGTGAGATACCCGAACGGCCGCAGGCCTGCGCCGCGGAGAACATCTTCAGGGCCGACGCAGACAAGCTCTGCCTCCTCGCCGCTGGTCAGCGCCTCCTCGAGCGTCGCTGCTTTCGCGACCGGAACCTCGGCGGTGCGGATGACGCAGCCCGCGCCCGAAAAGGCGACGAACTTGTCCATCTCGCGCAGGAGGCCGTCGGAGATGTCGCCGCAGCAGAGTCCGGCAGCATTCAACCGGCGACCTTCTTCGAACAGCGGCTGCAGGCGAAGCGCGCGGCGCTCGCGAAGGGCGACGGCGGCGGCGCCAAGGGGGCCGGTGACCGCGACGGACCACCCAGGCTGGACGTCGCTCCGGGCCAACGGTCGGGAATCAGCTCGTCCCACGACCGTGACCGACAGCACCGCCGGCCCGTCGATGGAGCTCATGTCTCCGCCGACGATGCTCAGGCTCACGCTTTCCGCCAGCGTGTGCATGCCTCTGTACAAGCCGTCCAGGTCGTCGACTTCCCACGTTCGTGGAAGGGCGATCGAGGTCAGCGCCCAAGATGGCGTGGCGCCTTTGGCGGCGAGATCGCCAAGCGCGAGGGCCATGGACCGCCATCCGGCGTCTTCCGCGCTCATCCAGCCCAGGTCGAAGTGAACGCCCTCGACGAACATGTCGCAGCTGGCGACGGTGAATCCGTTCGCATCTTCCAGGACCGCGGCGTCGTCCTTGCCCGACTGAGCCGCAAGGAACGGCCTGAGACGTTCGAGCAAGCCGAACTCTCCGAGCCCTTCGACCTTCACTAGGCCATGAGCATGGCACGCAGGCGACGCGCGGCCATTTCGGGGTCCGGCGAGTCCGCCACGGCCCGAATCACGCAGGCGCGGCGCAAGCCCAGCCCGGTGAGCTGCGCGACGTTCGACTCCTCGATGCCGCCGATCGCGAAGACGGGCACATGAACCGCCCGGGTCACCGCGACGACGCCGGCCAGGCCGATGACTCTCTTCTCGCTCTTGACTGGCGTGGAGAAAGCCGCGCCGCAGCCGATGTAGTCAGCGCTCGCCTCCTCCGCCTCGGTGGCTGCGTCCGCGTGCGACGCAGAGGCTCCGATCAGGAAGCCTTCGGGGGCGAGGCGGCGCGCCGAAGCGATGCTCAGGTCGTCCGGGCCGAGGTGTGCTCCGTCCGCGCCGGCGATAAGGGCGATGTCGACATGGTCGTTGATTATCAGCGGCACACCGGCGGCGGAAGTCAGCTCACGTAGCCTGCGGGCAAGGTCCAGCAGCTCGCCCCTGGGCAGCGTCTTGTGGCGGAGCTGGATGACGTCCGCGCCCCCTCGCACGACGGCCCGCGCCAGCTCGACCACCTCGTCCGGGGCGCGATCGGGGGTGACGACGTAGAGGTGCGCGTTCTGCAGGCGCTGGTGAATATCTACGCCGGCGCTCCACTGACGACCGTGGTCGCAAGGGCCGGGTGCTGCCAGCGCCACAGGACGATGAGCCCCGCGACGCCGAACGGCAGCCCGACCAAGCTCACCACCCAAAGGACGCACGTGATCATCGCGAGCACCGCGCCCCAGTCGTGCTTCTGAACAAGACCCGCGACCGCGAGCCCCTGTACGACCCAGAGTGGAATCGACAGGAAAAACGCCAGCGAGAGGATCCAGTACCAGCCGCTCGCCGGCTGGGATGGGCTGATCTGGAGCAGCAGGTTCACGAGGTGGAAATAGAGAAACCAGAGCCACACCAGCACCAACGCCGTGCCGACCGCACAAAGACCCACGACGTAAGTCGGCGCGGAGGGATGATCTTTGTTGAACGTTGAGTCAACTCCCGGATCCCAACGGCGGTGCATGACCCACCAGGTGAGGATCGCGAACGGAATTCCAATGATCGTGAACACCCAGAAGCCCGACGCGATGGTCGCGACTGCGCGGCCCCAATGACGCCGCATGTAGAGCCCGACCAGCGCGGTCACCTGCAGGCCGAGCATGGCCAAAAACGCCAGCGAGAGGATCCAGTACCAGCCGCTCGCCGGCTGGGATGGGCTGATCTGGAGCAGCAGGTTCACGAGGTGGAAATAGAGAAACCAGAGCCACACCAGCACCAACGCCGTGCCGACCGCACAAAGACCCACGACGTAAGTCGGCGCGGAGGGATGATCTTTGTTGAACGTTGAGTCAACTCCCGGATCCCAACGGCGGTGCATGACCCACCAGGTGAGGATCGCGAACGGAATTCCAATGATCGTGAACACCCAGAAGCCCGACGCGATGGTCGCGACTGCGCGGCCCCAATGACGCCGCATGTAGAGCCCGACCAGCGCGGTCACCTGCAGGCCGAGCATGGCCACCGCCGCCAGCGAGGTGACCGCGTTGAGGGTGATGTTCTCGAGCGGGTAGTTGCCGTACTGGGTGTTGATCAAGCCCAATGTGTTGATCGCGGACCAGGTCAGCGCGAGGAGGGTGGCCACGATGAAACTGCCGAGGAGCCACCAGGGCGCTCGCGACGCGAGCGACAGCGGTGCCGGCGGGGCGACGGCCACTTAGGCGAGGATCTGTCGGAGTTTCTCTCGGAGGGCTTCGGGGGCTTTGTCCTGCTCGCAGCAGACCTTGACGAGGCGCTTGAGGCTGGCCTGGAACTCGTAGTTGTCGGTGCACGGAGGACAGCCCTCCAGGTGCAGCTGCAACTCGAGCATCTCCGTGTCGGTCAGCTCACGGTCGAGGTAGCGGTCCAGCTTGTCTGTACAGTCGCTGCAATTCATTCTTGGGGCACCTCCCTGGTGCCGTTGGCGTGGACGATACCGGATTCGACGGCATAGTCATAGAGCGATTTCTGAAGCTGCTGGCGGGCCCGGTGCAGCCGGGACATGACCGTCCCGATGGGAACGCCCAGCGTCTGCGCGGCATCTTTGTACGAGAAGCCTTCGACGTCGACCAGCAGCACCACCTCGCGGTGCAGTGGCGGCAGCTGCTCGACCGCCTTCACGACCTCAGACGCCGCAAGCTTGTCGAGCACGTCCGCCTCCGGCCTTGCGCCTTCATCCTTGAGCTTGTCGTAGAGGACGAACTCACCGACGTCGTCGAGGCTCACGTCTTCCTTCCGGGAGCCCTTGAAGCGGTCCCAGAAGAGATTGCGCATGATCGCGAAGAGCCAGGCCTTCATGTTCGTGCCCTGCTGGTAGCTGTGTTGGTAGCGCAACGCGCGCAAATACGCCTCCTGAACCAGGTCTTGTGCCGAATCGGGGTCGCGCGTCAATCGGAGCGCACCCCGGTACAGCGTGTCTAGGTGTGACAGTGCCTCTTCCGCGAAGGCAGTTTGTGCGGGACTTTCCGCCATCAGTACTGCCAGTTTAGATACACCTGCCTTGCTCAACCTGGAATCAGGCGCCGCCAGGGCCTATTCCGAGTAGCGCCTCTTGACACGGGGACCGATGGCGGTCAGCACCTCGTAGGAGATCGTGCCCGACCACTCCGCCACTTCCTCCGCGGTGATCCGATCGTCCCCTTCGGCGCCGATGATGGTGACGGCGTCGCCCACCTCCACGCCCTCCACGCCGGTCACGTCAACGGTGATGGCATCCATGCTCACCGCCCCGATGAGCGGCGCGCGCCGCCCGCGCACGACGACGTGGCCGCGATTGCCGCGGGCCCGGAACACGCCGTCGGCGTAGCCGATGGCCACCGTCGCGACTCGGGTTCGGGCAGACGCTGCCCACGTGGCCCCGTAGCCGACGGTGTCCCCTGCCGACACCGTCTTGAGGTGCGTCACAACCGAGCGAAGCGCGAGCGCAGGCTCCGTGCCAGGCCATTCGCATCCGTACAGGGCGATGCCGGCGCGCACAGCGTCCAGCGCCATCTCCGGGTAGCGGAGCGCGGCGGCCGAGTTGCTTGCGTGCCGCAGGCCGGGATCGAGACCAAGGGAGCCCAGCACTTCGACGAACTGGTCGAACTGAGCCCGCGTCATCACCTCGTCCGTTCCCGCCGACGCGAAATGCGTCCACGTACCGGCGAGCCGGAGGCCCGCCGACTCGTCGATCAGCCTGGCCAGCGCCGGCGCCTCATCAGGCGCCGCGCCGAAGCGACCCATGCCGGTGTCGATCTTCATGTGCACGGGGACGACCTCGTCGCTGTCGCCCAGAGCGCGCGCAAATCCGGCGCTGGAGACGCCGATGCTGAACCCGCTTGCGGCGGCCGCGGCCGCCTGCTCGGGGACGAGCCCACCCATGACGAGGATCCGCTCCGCATGCGCCAGGCCTGTGAGCTCACGTGCTTCCTCCAGCGTGGCAACGGCCAGCCAGGTCGCGCCGCCGCCGAGTGCCGCACGCGCGACAGGCACCGCGCCATGACCGTATCCGTTCGCCTTCACGACAGCCATCAAGCGCGTGCCCTTGGGCAGGTGCGTGAGGATGCGGGCCGCGTTGGCGCGCACCGCGCGGAGGTCGATTTCCGCCCAGCGAAGTTGCGTCGTGCTAGAGACCGCCCTGGCGGAGAACGTGCATGACCGGCGGGAGCTCTGTCAGCAGGTCGCTGGCCAGCAGCCCGGCGTCGCCGAGGCGATGCGAGATTCGGCGGCCGGCCGCTGCGTGGATGTAGACGCCGGTGACTGCGGCGGTGTACGGATCCGAGCCCTGCGCGATGAGTGCGCCGATGACGCCCGACAGCACGTCGCCGGTGCCACCAGTGGCCAGCGCCGGCACCTCATGGGGGTCTTCGCTCAGCCGGCCGTCGGGATGCGCCACCAGCGTGTGCGCGCCCTTGAGGACGATGATCGCCCCCCATTCCTTGGCTGCCTTGCGAGCCGCCCCGGCACGATCGGCCTGAACCGCTTCGATGGTCTTCCCCAGCAGCCGCGCCATCTCGCCGGGATGAGGCGTCAGCACCCGATTCTTGGTCAGGCGGGTCTTCTTGCGAGCCGAGTCGGCGAGGGCGTTCAGCGCATCGGCGTCCAGCACCAGCGGGCATTCGGCGTGCACCGCGAGGTCGAGGATCAAACGCCATGTCGAGCGGTCGCGGCCGAGCCCCGGTCCGATGACCCCGGCCTCGGCGGTGGACATCTGGCGGAGCACCGAGTCGTAGGCCGCGTGGCCGACGGCGCCCGGCGCCACCTCGGGCACCGGCGTGGCCATCACCTCAGTGCATTTGGCGGCGAGGATTGGATAGATGGAGTCGGCGACCAGGAGTCTCACCAGCCCGGCGCCGGTGCGGGCGGCGCCTGTTGCCGCCAGGTAGGCGGCGCCTGTGAACCCGAGGCTTCCCGCGAGGACCACGACCGTCCCGAACGTCCCCTTGTGCGCATCGCGTGGCCGGTCGGGGAGGCTCACTGCTTCTGGCGCCGGCAGCAGCGTGTCGGTGAGATCGGGCATCTCGAGGTGCGAGGTCGCCACCGCGAGGTTGCTGTGGTGGGTGATGCTCACCTCCACGCGAGCTCCGCGGTCGTCACCCAGCAGCCGCACCCTGGGAGCGCCCCGAGGTCCCGGCAGCACCTCGATGCGGCGGCGCGGGAAGCAGATGCCGGTGCCGTCGAAGCACTTGATCACCGCCTCCTTGGCCGCCCACCTACCGGCCAGGCGTTCGACGTTGTCGCCGCAGTAGACCAGCTCGGCGGGGGTGTAGACCTTGTTCAGGAAGCCGCGGCCGGAGCGCTTGACCGCGAGCGCAATCCGGTCTACCGACACGGCGTCTACGCCAATGCGCTGCACAACCTCATTTTCTTCGCTATTCCACGGTGACGCTTTTCGCCAGGTTGCGCGGCTGGTCGACGTCCTGGCCGAGCTCGACCGCGACGTGGTACGCGAACAGCTGCAGCATGACCGTGTTCAGGATCGCCGCCGAGGCCTCTTCAACCGCCGGCATCTCGAAAACGTCGGTCGCCACACCGTCGAGCGAGCGGTCGCCCTTCGTGATCAACGCGAGCACCGGGGCGTTGCGCGCGGCGATCTCGTGTACGTTGCTGACCATCTTGTCCTTCGTCGGGCTGGCCGTGCAGATGGCGACGACAGGGAATTGGTCGTCGAGCAGGGCGATGGGCCCGTGCTTCAGCTCGCCGCCGGTCGTTCCTTCGGCGTGGACGTACGAGATTTCCTTCAGCTTCAAAGCGCCTTCGAGAGCCACGGGGTAGCTCAGGCCGCGGCCGAAATACATGAAGTTGCGATACCGGCTGTATCGATGCGCTATCTCCGCGATCTCCTTCTCTCGCTCGATCAGCTCGCGGACCTGGTCGGGCAACGCCCTCAATGCCTCGACGAGCTCACGCCTCCGCTCGAGCGAGACGCGCTCGTTGACGGTGGCCAGGCGAAGCGCCAGCAGGCTGAGGCTCACCATGTGGGCGGCCAGCGTTTTCGTCGACGCCACGCCAATCTCCGGTCCCGCGTGCAAATAGATGGCGCCGTCGGCGTCGCGCGCCGCAGAGCTTGCGAACACGTTCGTCACCGCAACGGTGAGGGCGCCACGATCCCTGGCACGCTGCAGGCCTACGAGCGTGTCGGCTGTCTCACCGGATTGCGTCAGCACGACGGCGAGCGTCTTCGGGCCAAAGGTCGGACGGCGGTAGCGAAACTCCGATGCGTCCTGTGCACGCGCCGGCACGCCGGCCCAGTCTTCGATGAGGTGCTCGCCGACCATCGCCGCGTGGCGCGACGTGCCCATCCCCAGCAGGAGGACTTCCTGGTACTCGCGCAGCTTGGCGTCATCGACGTCGAACTCGCGGAACGAAACGATGCCGTCGTCGGTGAGCCGGCCGCGCATCGCGTTGGCGACCGCCTCGGGCGTTTCGTGAATCTCCTTGAGCATGAAGTGCGCGAACCCGCCCTTCTGCGCCTGGCTCACGTCCCAGTCGACCTTCACGAGCTTCGGCTTGACCGTCATCCCGTCCAGTGTCGAAACCTCGGCGCCGAGAGGCGTGACGGCAGCAACCTCACCCTCGCCGAGCACGAGCACGCGCTTGGTGTACGGAATGATGGCCGTGATGTCGGAGGCGATGTAGTACTCGTGGTCGCCGAGTCCGACCACCAGCGGCGCGTTGAGCCGCGCGCCGATGAGCAGCTCGGGATCGTCGGTCGAGAACATCGCCAGCGCGTACGCGCCGTGGATGCGCTTGAGCGCAGCGCGAACCGCCGCGAGGAAATCGCCCTTGTAGTTGGCCTCGATGAGGTGAGGCACGACCTCGGTGTCCGTGTCCGATGTGAACTCGTGGCCCTTCGCCTGCAGCTCGGCCTTGAGCTCGGCGAAGTTCTCGATGATGCCGTTGTGCACGACGAAGATCTTGCCGTGGCAGTCGGTGTGCGGGTGCGCGTTGACGTAGGTGGGCTTGCCGTGCGTGGCCCATCGCGTGTGTCCGATGCCCATCTTGCCGGTGGGCATGTCGGCTTTCAGCTTCTCGATCAGCGTGTCGACCTTGGCCTCTGACTTGGTCAGGCTGGTGTGGATCGCCTGGCCGGGCTTGGGAAGCTCCAAAACGGCCACGCCGGCCGAGTCATAGCCGCGGTACTCGAGGCGCTTGAGGCTCTCCATCAAGATGGGCGTCGCCTCGCGGTCGCCCAGGTAGCCGATGATCCCGCACATGCCTATCTATTAACTCCTAGCCGGGCGTTTCTAAACGTTGCTTGAACGTGGGGCTCTGGACCCAGGTTACGAGGGCTGCTACGGCGATGGTGTGGCGCAGTTCGGGTTGTAGGAGATGGCGTATGTCACCGTCGCCTTGGCTCGATTGCCCGTGACCCCGGTTGGAAACGGAATCGTGATCTGGAACGTGGCGTTGGAAGTGTGCTGGCTGAGGTCGACCGCAGGCAGCGTGATCGTGGCGATGCCGGACAGGGCATCGGGAGCGCCGGTCACGACGACCGCGATCGGGTCGACCGTGATGCCGGTGACACGGTAGCAGTTGGGCGGTGGGTTGGCGGCGGGCGCATCGATGAGAGTCACCTGGCGGCTGGTGGTTCCTGACTTGGCCTCGATGACGATGGTGACGGAGGTGATGTCGAGCGCTGTCGTAGGCAGCGTGTACCTGGTCAGATCCAGAGGGATTCCGTTCTGCTCCAATACCACCGGCGCGCCCGGAAACTTATACGAATCGCTTTCCACTTGAAGCGGGTAGTCGGCGTAGGCCTTGAGGTTCTTCTGCCAGCTGGCAGGACCGTTGAAGGTCACGGTACATGGAGGCGGCAGCCCGGCGCACTGTGCTTCCAACTTCGTGACCTGCCACCCGGTGGCGGGCGGAACGTGGAGCCGGGCGACCACCGCGAGCTGAACCACATTTTGCGTGTCGATGTTCAGGGCGATCGGCGTCGTCTGGACCGCAACGTTAGGGATGACCGACTTTCCGACCAGGTTCACCTTGACGCTGGGGCCAGGTAAGGCGGCGCGTACATCGGCGGTCGCGGCCGTGTTGCCGGCGTTGACCGCGCTCACGAGGTCGGCTAAGCCCGTGACTGTGACCGTGGTCGTTTTCGGCGGATTGATGAGGATGAGGCCAGACGGAACGGTGTACGCGATTCCGACCTGCAGCGTCTTGGACGTGGGCGGGTTCTGAGAGAAGGCGACGGCGCCGAGCATCAGCACCGCGAGGCCGAATGCCAGCAGCTTCAACTTCCAATCGTCGGTGATCCAGCTCACGCGTCCTTTTCCTTGTCTCCGTGTCTTACGTTCTCGCGCTCCTTGGCCTCGCCGTTAGCCCTGCCGTTGAGGAATCCCAACATGCGATTGGCGCCGACAAGACGCGCGGGAACTTTCACGCTCACACGGCGCCTCAGTCCGTCCGCGTCGAGGTTGCGGGTGATCTTGCCTTCCTCGATCACGGAGATGGCACCGGTCTCCTCCGAGACTACGAGGACGAGGGCGTCGGATGCCAGCGAAAGGCCCAGGGCGGCGCGGTGGCGAGTGCCGAGCCGCTCCCTCACGGTCCCTTCCTCGGGAAGCGGGAGCAAGCAGCCGGCGGCAAGTATCCGGTTGCCGCGCACGATGACCGCCCCGTCATGAAGCGGCGAGTTGGGATAGAAGATCGACTGCAGGACCTCCGCCGAGATCTCGCCATTGATGCGGACGCCTGTCGCCGCATAGTCCTCGAGGCCGACGTCGCGCTCGAAGGCGATGAGAGCGCCCGTCCGCTTGGCGCTCAGCCGCTCCGCCGCTCTGATCGTCTCGGAGATGGCCTGGCTGTACTGCGGAGTGCTGAACGCCGAGAGCGGACGGCCGAGGTTGCCGAGCCGTCCCAGCTGATCTACGGCACGTCGAAGCTCGGGCTGGAAGATCACGATGATGGCGATGGCCAGCAGGCCAGCGCCGTTCCTGAACAGCCACGCCAGGAGCACTAGATTGAACGTGGTTGCGAGCGCACCAATCAAGGCCAGCAGTACAAGGCCGACCAGGATCTGCGTGCCCTGCGTGCCGCGCACCAGGCGCAGCACGTAGTAGAGGATGAGTGCGATTACCGCGACGTCGACGATCTCGGCCCAGCCCAGGTGTCGAACGACCTCCTCGACCTGGACGATGAGCTGCTGGATGATCACTCTTTCTTGTTTCCCATGATCTCCGCCATCAGCGCCATCTGAGCGTAGAGCCGGTTGCCGGCCTGGT
>MNEW01000017.1 GCA_001917895.1 Actinobacteria bacterium 13_1_40CM_66_12 | reverse complement strand
CACGCATCCGACGACATCGCAGCCGTCGCCCGGCCGCTTCGCCGAGGTCTATGCGGCGCTGCTCGAAGACCACGAGTCGGTGGTCTCCATCCACATCTCGGAAAAATTGAGCGGCACCGTCGACTCGGCGCGCCAGGCGGCGGACATGACCGACCCGAAGCGCGTGCGCGTAATCGATTCCGAGGTCGTGTCCATGTCGCTGGGCCTCATCACGCTCGTCGCGTCGGCATTGGCGGCGCAGGACCTCGACGCCACCGCCATCGAGAGCCGGGTCCGGGCCATGCGCTCGCAGCTCCACACGTACTTCTCTGTCGCGACGCTCGAGTTCCTCAGGCGCGGCGGGCGAATCGGGCGCGCGAGCGCGCTGCTGGGATCGGTGCTGCAGGTCAAGCCGGTGCTGTGCATTCGCGACGGGCTCGTGACGCCGCTCGAGCGGGTGCGTACATTCGACCGAGCGCTGAATCGCGTCGTCGAGCTGACGCGCGAGGTCAACAACGGCAAGGGCGTGTGCCTCATCGTCGGCCACGCAGACGCCCAGGCCGACGCCGAGCGCGTGGGGCGCGAGCTCGAGCCGATCGCCGATACGTTGATGATCCAGCCCCTCGGACCCGTCGTCGGCGCTCATGCCGGACCCGGTGTCGTGGGCGTCGGCTGCTATCCAGCCGACCTCTTCCCGCTGGGCATCAAGCCCGCGCTGTCGTCGGCCGCCACCTCACCGCCGAGGGCGTGACCAGCTTCACGACCCGGCCCTCGACCGCGAGGGCCTGCAGGTGCGCCAGCCCTTCCTGCAGCGCAAGCCGCTTCTCGTAGAGGTTCTCGCGCGGACCCCACAGGTCGAGCGCAACGTCCCAGGCGGACCTCTCGCCACCCGCCACGATCTCGAGGATTTGATCCAACCTCCGATGGTGATGCGCCGCCAGCGTGGCGACACGGGTCGCTGCGTCCTTGAAAGGACGGCCATGAGCGGGCAGGATGAGCGCCGGATCGTAGGCGGCCATCCGACCCAGCCCGTCCAGGTACTCGTGCAGCGGGTCGGGCGTGCTCTGGGGGTGGAGGCCGATGTTCGGCGACAGCTCGGGCAGCATGTGGTCGCCCGCGAAGAGGAGCTTGTCCTGGGTTTCGTACAGGCAGATGTGCCCGGGCGAGTGGCCGGGCGTCCACTCCACGCGAAGCTGACGCCGGCCCATGTCGAGAAGCTCCGCCCCATCGAGCTGGACGGCCGCCTCCGCGGGGCTGACCACCTGGCTGAGGGCGCGTTGTGAGTTGCTCAGCACCTCGGCCTCTTCCGGGGGCACGCCGTTGACGAGGAGGTACGTGTGGACCTCCTTCACGAGGTGCTCGAGCTCCACATACCGGGGGTTGACCAGCGGGACCTCCAGGCGGTGTAGGTAGAGGTCCGCACGCCCTTCACCTGCCAGCGTGCCGGCTGCGCCGTAGTGGTCGGGGTGGATGTGGGTGACGACGAGGCGCCGGATTCTCCTGGCGCCCACCTCAGTCACGGCCGCGCGTATGGCCTCCACCGACTCGTCGGAGTTCATGCCGCAGTCGAGCAGGTCGACGTCGTCACCGTCCGCGAAGAGAAAAACGTTGACGAGGCCGTCCTCGAAGGGGATCGGCAGCCGGAGCTCGAACACCCCCTGCGCGACTTCGCTCAGCGCGATCTCAACCACGTTTCCCGCATTCTCTAAGATGGGCGAGTCGGCCGTTGCTTTTGCTCAGGAGGAGCACATGTCTGAAGCCCAGATGTCACCTGACCAGATTGTTCAAGCCATGCCCCAGTACCTCATCCCCGAGAAGGCGGGCAGCACCAAGGCCACCATCGTCTTCGAGCTGAGCGGCGAGAACGCCGGCAAGTGGTGGGTCAAGATCCACGACGGTACGGCCGAGTCCGGCAAGGGCGATGCTCCCGAGACACCGAACCTGACCCTTCAGGCAGACAGCAACGACTGGGTGAAGATCATGACGGGCGCGATGGACGGCACCTCGGCGTTCATGCAGGGCAAGCTGAAGATCAAAGGCGACATGGGCCTGGCGATCAAGATGCAGACCCTCTTCAAGAGGCCCTAAAGACTCAGTAGACGAACTTCCAGGTGCCGAGGCGCTTGGACATCTGCGCCTCGAGGTCGAGCAGGCCCTGTCCCGAGCGCAGGTCCATGACCACCACTTGATGTGGCGTCAGGGCGATACGCCGGCCGTCAGGCATCAAGGCGGCCTCCGTCGAGTTCCCCCACACGATCGGCAGTAGAACCAGGGGCGACGGGCTGGGCAGCGGGCTCGGGCTGACCTGCGAGGGCGGGCTGGCCTGCGGGCTTGGGGTCGGCTGCGCCGGGGTCAGGTTGGTCTGAACCCACGCGGCCAGGTTTGCGGAATTGCCCCGGGAGTAAGTCGAAACGATCATGAACGCGAACAGTCCGGCGCCCGGTGAGCACACCGGCCGCGGGGAAGCGTTGCCGGCGACCGGGGACGGCGATGCGCACGGGATGTCAGTGATGTCGAAGGTCAAATCCAGCTCGTTTGCCGAGACGGATTGGGCCCGCTCGTTGTACTTCCAGGTCGCGGGATAGCAGAACCCCCATCCGACCTGCGTGTCCTCGAACCCGTGGTCCCCACCTCTGCAGTGGAGATCCGCGCCGATCTGTACTACGCTTGGCACGGGGTGAGTGTTCGTGCCAGGCTGGCACGCGACGAGGACCAGCGCCAAAAGGGCGAAGGTCATTTTCCGCATGGTCCGGGTCACAGGCGACTAATTGTGAGCGACCGGGTAGGCGGAACGACCCCCGCGTTGTGTGAACGAATCCGACTGTAGCGCGCTGCGGTATTACAGAGGAAAGGGGGGTTTATCTGATGGCGATTCGCAAAAGACCCGACGATGCACCCGAAGAAAGGCTCGAAGCCAGCCGCAGGTCCCTGGTGCAGCTCGCGAATGCGTGCGGAGAGGAAGCGGGGCTGCACCGGCCCCTCGCCGACTTCGTGGGCGGGGTGATCACGTCGATTCCCGAGGACACCGACCTGGCGCAGGCTCTGTCCGACCGCCAGACCACCGACATCCTCGTCCACCTCCTGGAGGAGAACCGCGAGCAGGTCGAACGGGCCCTGGAGCGCGTGCACGAGGGCGCTTACGGCGTTTGCGAGAGCTGCGGCCATCGGATTCCTGCCGCGAGGCTCAAGTTCCAGCCCGCGGCTACGCGCTGCGTCGAATGCCAGTCCCATTGGGACCGGCTCAACGGAAGAACCGCCTAGGTCTTGTTCGGGCGGCGGATCAAAGTCGCGGCGAGGATCGCCAGCCCGACCACGACCATGCCGCCCCCGATCCAGAACCAGTGCATGTCGCCGGTCATGAAGCTGCCCGGGATGTAGCCGAGCCCCTGGCCGGCAAAGACCGCACCCACCAGCACGACCAGCACTCCGATGACACCGGCTCCAGCTCTCACGGCAACCAGTACCGGGCGCGGTTACTCGCTATTTCTCAGACACCGCCGTAGACGATCGACTTCTGCTCCGTGTACTGGTAGAAGGCCTCGACACCGTGCTCCTTGCCGAAACCCGACTGCTTCGTGCCGCCGAAGGGCAGCTCGTCGTGCGCGATCTGCAGGGCGTTGACCCAGGTGTAGCCGGCCTCGAGCTCGTCGACCGCACGGCGCGCGGCGGGCATGCTGGCGGTCCAGATCGATGAGCCCAGCCCGAAAGGCGAGTCGTTGGCCAGCCGGAGTCCCTCGTCGAGGTCTTTGATCTTCCGAACCGGCAGGGCCGGCCCGAACACTTCCTCGGTCCACATGCGCGCGCCGTCGGGAACGTTCTCGAGGATGGTCGGTTCGATGAACCACCCTTTCTCGTAGTCGGCGCCCTTCGGCCTGCCGCCGCCGAACAAGACCTTCGCACCGCGATCGACGGCGTCCTTGACCTGGGCCTCGACCTCGGCGCGCTGCGTTTCCGTGTGCATCGGACCCATGCGGCTGTCTTTGTCGAGACCATTGCCGGGCTTGAGCTTCGAGGCGCGGGCGATGAGCTTTTCCATCAGCGCGTCGTACGCGCCCTCCTGGATGTAAAGGCGCTTGACCGCAAGGCAGGCCTGGCCGCAGTTGAAGAACCGACCGACTGAGATTGCGCGGGCGGCGGCTTCGAGGTCGGCATCGTCGAGCACGATGCAGGGATCGCTGCCACCGAGCTCGAGGGTGATCTTCTTCAAACCCTCGGCCGCGCGCGCCATCACCTTCTTGCCTGTCGGCGTTGAGCCGGTGAGCGCGATCTTGCGGATCAGCGGGTGGTCGACGATCGCCTCCCCTGTGGCCGCGCCCAGAACGACGTTGACGACGCCTTCGGGCAGCCCGCCTTCGATGAGCGCCTCGATGCACGCCAGCGTCGCCAGCGGCGTGGTGCTCGCGGGCTTGAGGACGACCGTGTTGCCGGCGGCGATCGACGGCGCCACCTTGTTGGCCGCCAGCGTCAGCGGGAAGTTCCACGGAACGATCGCCCCGGTGACGCCGATGGGCCGCCGGACGACCAGCCCGTAAGTGGTGGTGTCGGGCAGCGAGACGTGCTCGCCGTGGATCTTGTCGGCGAGGTCGGCGAACCAGGCGATGTTCTCGCCGAACCGCTGGGCTTCGAGCCTCGACTCGAGCAGGGTCTTGCCCTGCTCCTTGGTCAGGATCGGCGCGATCTCCTCGACCTTGCCGAGCATGTGCCTCGCCGCCTTGTGCAGGATCTCGGCGCGCTTCGCTGGTGCAAGCTTGGACCAGCTCTTGAAGGCCTTGGCGGCCGCCTGCGCGGCCTTGTCGACATCGGGCGCGCCGCCGGCGGGAACCTCGTCCACGACCTCGCCCGTGGCGGGGTTGCGGACCTCATACGTCTTTCCGGAAGCAGCCTTCGTCCGCTCGTTTTCGATGATCATCGTTGCCATAGCTACTTATTATCGAGTCGACCGACTTGTCAGGAGGGTGAGCACATGTCAGGTGTCAGGCTGGAGAAGGAAGGCGCCGTTGGAATCATCGTGCTCGACCGTCCGCCGGCGAACTCGTATGACTACGCATTCTTGAGGGAGTTTGCGAGCGCCATCGACGAGGCGCGCGTCGATCTGGGCATCAAGTCCGCGCTGGTCGTGACCAGCGCGGCCGAAAAGTTCTTCTCGGCCGGAGCCGACGTGGGTGTGTTTGCATCGGGTACGCCGCGCTCGCGCTTCATGCTCGCGCTCCTGGCGCACGAGACCTTTCGAAAGATGGAGAACACGCCGCTGGTGTTCATCGCCGCCATAGCCGGCCACTGCCTGGGCGGCGGGCTCGAGCTGGCCCTCGCATGCGACCTCCGTTTCGCCGCCGACGGTTCGTACCAGATCGGGCTGCCGGAGGTGAACCTTGGATTGTTCCCGGGATCGGGCGGCACCCAGCGCCTTCCCCGCCTGGTCGGCCTGCCCAAGGCGATGGACCTGATCGCCAACGCGAAAACGATGGGCCCTGCCGCCGCCAAGGACCTGGGCATCGTCGACCAACTCTTTCCGGATGCCGCGTCGTGCCGCGCGGCCGCGATCGAGTACGCGGCCAAGCTTGCCTCTGGCCCGGGCGTGGCGATCGGCCACGCGAAGCTCTCGATGACGCTCGGTTACGGCGCGCCGTTCGATGTCGGAGCGGCCATCGAGCGCGAGGCGATTGGGCGCGTGTTCGTGTCCGAGGATGCGGACGAAGGGATCAAGGCTTTCAAGGAGAAGCGCAAACCGGAGTTCAAGAGCAGGTAATCGCGACTGACAACTGATCCGGCTCGTGATAGGCTGTCGCCTCGCGTATCAAACGAAGGAGGTAGTTCGATGGTTGTAAACGAAATGAACGTTTCCCGGCCGTCGGCCGCCTCCGGAGCAAGCCTCTAGCTCCTCCGTCCCGGGCGGACCGACTGTTCCGCCTGATCGTGTTCATCCGGAGGACTTCGAGTTGCCGCTTCAATTCGCCTCCCAGCTCTCGTTGTTGGGCTGGGATGACTGGTTTCACGAACGTTTCGCGCTGTTCGCCCGCGAGGGATACGCGCCCGCGCGCGTCATCGCGGATTTCGGCGCGGAATACCTGCTGCACGACGGCGAGGAATCGCTTCGCGCTGCTGCCGGCCGCCATTTGCGGAATGACGGTGGCCAGCTGCCGGCTGTGGGCGACTGGGTGGCGCTGCGCCATCGCGAGCCGGTCGGGACCATCCATGGCTGGGTCGAGCGCAAGACTGCTTTCTCGCGCAAGGTCGCATGGGTCGAGAGCAAAGAGCAGGTGCTTGCCGCGAATGTCGACATCGCCTTCGTGGTCGCGTCCGCGCAGGACGTGAATGCACGGCGCATCGAGCGGTACCTGACGATGGCGTGGCAGAGCGGAGCGCTGCCGGTCGTCGTGCTGACCAAGTCGGATATGGCTGCATCTCCGGACGACTTGCGATCAGAGCTCGAGGCTGCCGCGATCGGCACGGCCGTGGTGGTCACAAGCGCGATCACAGGCGAGGGAGTCGACGCTCTGGCAGAGCTGCTGCAGCCCGCACGCACCGGCGTCCTCCTCGGCCCGTCAGGCGCCGGCAAGTCGACGCTCATCAACCGCATGGCGGGCGCCGAGGTCATGAAGACGCGCACCGTGCATCGCTCCGGCGAAGGGCGCCATATGACGAGCCACCGTGAGCTCATCCAGCTTCCGAGAGGCGGGATGATCATCGACACGCCTGGGCTGCGCGAAGCGCAGCTGTGGAAGGGCGAAGAGGCTCTCGAGAACCTGTTCGAAGACGTCGAGGAGGTCGCGCGGCAGTGCCGCTTCAATGATTGCGAGCATCGCAGCGAGCCCGGCTGCGCGATCAATGCCGCGATCGACAGGGGCGAGCTGGATGCCGCGCGCCTGGAGAGCTACCGCAAGCTCCAGCGAGAGCTGCGCGCGGTGGCGGCTCGGAGCGACGCGCGCATGCGCTCCGAAGAGCGTCGTAAGTGGAAGCAGATCGCCGTCGACAACAAGGTTCGGTCCCGGCTGATCGGCAATAAATGAAATTCGCCTCCCCGCTATGGGGGAGGTCGGCCGGCCCGCGAAGCGAGCCGGCCGGATGGGGAGCAGCAGCCGGCTACTTCTTGTGGTGGTGGATGCCGTCCCAGAACGGGATGTAGCCCTTCGAAATCCGGTCTAGGACCCTGTCGGCCTGCGCCTGCGTGATCTCCTTCTTGTCGACGAGCGTCTCCAGGCGCGGCTTGAGGACATCAGTCAGCTTGGCGGCGAACTGGTCTTTGGCCACGCCGTGGTCCTTGGCCAGATCCGAAACCTTCTGGCCTTGCCTCAGATCCTCACGAAGCTGCGCGGGCGTGATGTGGAGGACGTCGGCCTCAGACTCGAAGACCGCCGCCAGGATCACGCGGCGGTCCTTGTGCGGGTCGGGTTTGGTCGGGTTGGTGGATGCCGCCGGCGATGGGTTCGGGGTGGGCGATGCGGCCTGCGCCAGGCCGCCGGCGACGCCCAAGCTGATCAGCGCGGCGGCGGTGCCGGCGCCAAAAGTCTTGACTGCGAGTGCTGCAAACGGATTCATGTCGGTCTCCTCGTTTCCTTGTGATTTCGACCCTTTGTGGGTCGATGCTCACATTCGAGGAGCGGTGTCAGACGGTCGTACTGCCGCAGTGAGTCTTTTGTAAGACGGACTGCGAAAAAGGGAGTTTGGATCAGGCTTGGTGGTTTTCAGCCATGTGGGGTGTTAACGTATTGAACTCCAAACAGATGTTTGGTATACTTCTTTCATGCAGGGGGAAGGGGGCACACCCCTCTCGAAACTAGAGGCAGCGATTCGCGAGTTTCAGGCTCGCGAGCTCGACAGTGGCGACGACGATCCGAAACGCTTGCGCGCCGCCATCGACGCTCTGGAGGGCGAGTTCTCTTCGGTCGTGAGGCGCGCACAGAAGCGTGGCGATCACCTCGTCGAGGGCAACATCACCGCCGCCTCCTGGATCAGCCGCACCTGCGCGATGTCGGTGACCTCAGCCGCCGACCGGCTTTGCGTCGGCGAACAGCTGCAGTCTCTGACCAAAGTCGCCGCGGCTTTGAGCTCGGGCGAGATCGGCTACCAGTCGGCGTCGGTCCTCTGCCATCTGCGCGACCAGCTCGGCGAGAAGCGAGATCTCTTCGACGAGGAGGAGATGCTCGACTACGCCCGCCGGTTCTCGGTCTTTCACCTCCGCATGTTGTGCAGAGTGGCGCGGCATGCCGCCGACCCTGACGGCTTCTTCACCGAGGCGGAGGAGAACTACCTGCGCCGCCGCTTCCACATCAGCTTGATGTCGGACGGCATGTTTGCGGTCGACGGCATCCTCGACCCCGAATGCGGAGCGGCGCTGAAGACGGCGCTCGACTCCCTGGCCAAGAGGCGAGGTCCGGAAGACGAACGCATCCATTCCCAGCGTATGCATGACGCCGTCATCGAATTGGTTCAGCACGCCATGAACCAGGGCACGCTGCCGCGGCGCAACGGAGTCCGTCCGCACATCAACCTCACGACCACGTTGGAAGGCCTGAAGAATGAGGTTGGTGCTCCGCCGGCGGACCTGGAGCTCTCGCTGCCGATCTCCACCAGGACGCTGCAGCGCATTGCCTGCGATTCCACGATCTCGCGCGTTCTGCTGGCTGACTCGATGGTCATCGACGTCGGTCGGGCGACGCGAGTCAACTCGGCGCCGAGGCGAAGGGCGCTGCGAGTGCGGGATCGTGGTTGCCGCTTCCATGGTTGCGACCGGCCGGTCAACTGGACGAACCCGCATCACATCGTCGCCTGGGCGCGAGGGGGACCAAACAACATCGCCAACGAGGTCTTGCTCTGCTACTACCACCATCGGCTGGTGCATGAGGGCGGCTGGCAGGTGATCAAGGCCGGACGCGAGTTTCGCTTCCTTCCGCCACACCGTGTTGTCATGAGACGAGCGCGAGGACCCGGAGTGCGCTGGGCCGCGTAGGCCGCTAAACCTCTCGCCAGCCGCCATTCAGCCATGTTGTCTCTGGCAGCTGTAGCAAAGCCTCGGCCGCATCGTTCTTGCGTTTGCTGCCCAAGCCGGCCGTAACGCCTTTGAGGTTCGGAAGGCCGACGAGGGGCCTGAGGTCTTTCGGCTGGAGGTGCCGCATATCAATCAGCAGAAGCTGTTCGAGCGCTGGCGCGGTCGCCAGAGGCCGCAGGTCACGCAGTCCCTTGAGCGTCTCGATGTAAATGCGTCGCAACTCCTTGTCCATGCTGAGGTCGGGCAGCGTCTCTACTCGTCGAAGGGCTTGCAGGAACAGGTAGCGCAGGTACGGCAGCTGGCCGATCGCGGAGAGATCTGTCAGCCCCTTCACCATCCACAGCTCGAGGTACTCCAACGTTCTGATTCTCGGCAGCAGGCTCAAGTCCCTGGTCCCACCGAGCTTTATATCTAGCGCGCGAAGGCCAGTCATCGGCAGCAGCAGCGAGAGGTCCGGCAGCGTTATCGACCGGAGCGTCAAGTCTTCGAGCGCGGTCAGCTTCGAAATTGTGGCGATGCCTTTGGTCTGCCCTTCGAGCGTCAGGGACTTGAGTCCGGAGAACCGCCCGAGGACTGTTAGATCGAGCTTGTGTTTTGTCGCACCGATGTCGAGACTTTCGAGGTCCGCTGAGACGTGACGCAGTCCCTCGATCGACCGCAGCGAGTGGTATAGGACGACGGCGCCGAAATGCCGGATGAACGGAAAGAACCGAAGAAACTCGAGGTCGGTGATGCCGCTATCACGCGAGCGGCTGACCCG
>MNEW01000081.1 GCA_001917895.1 Actinobacteria bacterium 13_1_40CM_66_12 | reverse complement strand
GGCGCTCGTTGATATGCAGCATGGGGGCGTTTTCGGAATCGTTGTCGGTGTAAACGTACGGCACGCCCAAGGCGACCGCCTGCGCGAGCGACTGCAGCTTGACGGCGCGGGCAACGCCGCGTCCGCGGTGGTCGGGGTGGCAGCACGTGTAGCCGGTCCACACGTGCCCCCGAATGGGGGGAAAACGAAGGTATGACATCGCCACCGGGTTGCCGTCGCGAACCGCAATCCACCAGCGCTCGTGCGGCCGGTCGGGCGACCTGAGCCGCTCCATGAAATTCTCGAACGTCTCCGGGAGGATTGGAAACGTGGTCGGGATGTCCTTTCTCGTCAGGCTGTCGAGGGCATGCAGGGCTTCGAACTTCTGCTGAGCCTGCCAGCGGGCGACAGTCGTGATCTCGTAATTCCTGCCCGCGGATTCCGTGCGTTCCAGCTCGGCCTCGGCGACGAGCCTGTCCCCGTGGAGCCCGAGGTCGAGCTCCCATACCTTCTCGAGCCGGTCGCGCTCATATCCAACGCGACCGAGAGCCTCGAGCATCTCCGGCTCGTCTTCGGCGGCGTATGCCTCGAGCATTTGCGAACCGCCCGCCGCCGCCTGCTCGGTCGCCCAACGCCACAGGTGCGTGAGCAAGTCGACCTCCAGGCAGGATTGATCGAGCGCGACGCCAACCTCGCAGTGACGCTCGGGGTCCTGCTCCGGCGGGCCGTGCAGCCAGTGCACGAACGCGATCGGTTTGCTCGACGTCTCGGCGATGAAGCCACGCCACACCCAGTCCTTGCGAGGATGCTCCCAGCGGTAGCGCGTGAGCACAGGATCCACCGCGAACTCCGGGTACGCGGCGGTCATTAGGTCGGAGGCAAGCTCTGCGTCGTCGAGTGTGGCGGGCCGGAACGTGGGCTCGATCACAAACCAGACTCTAAAGAGTGAGGACGGTCGGGACGATCGCCGTCGGGCTCACCTCCAGGATTCCGACCGAAGGCGGCTGGTGGTCGCGTATGTGGCGGGCGACCTGCAGCCAGCACCACTCGAACCAGCCCGGGTTCTGCGTCAGCCGCAATGCCGCAGTCCTCGGGTTCCACTGATGGACTCCGCCAGGGTTGAACATCAGGGTCCCATCGAGCGTCTCGATGAGGGGCCGGTGCGTGTGTCCGAAGACGATTGCGTCCACCTTTCCAAATCTCGCGCGGAGCTGCCGTGCAAGTCGTGAGTGCGGGTGATACGCGCCGAGGCTCAACGTCCACAGGAGCGTCTGCGGCTCCTCTACCCAGCGGCTTCGGTTGCCGTGGACGACCACGATGCGCTTGCCTTCGACCGTCAGCTCTCGGCTCAACGGCCAGCCGGCGTCCTTGGGATCGTGGTCGCCGCGAACGACCTCGACGGACGCCAACGCGGCAAGAGCCGCGACGGTCTGCGGGCTGTTGACATCGCCGGCGTGAATGACCAGGTCGACGCCTCGGA
This sequence comes from Actinobacteria bacterium 13_1_40CM_66_12, assembly GCA_001917895.1. Next base: position 13,351 of record MNEW01000081.1, on the reverse strand, counting down.
GAACCTCGAACAGGCGATCGGGAAGCCGATCCAGGAATTCAGGGCAGTGGGTGTCGGCAATCACTCCGATGCGAGTCGTCATGTCGCCGCTCGAGGTGGCGGCCGCAGGGTGAGCAGGACGATGAGCGGTGCAAGGCTCAGGACCGCGGCGATGCCGAACACGGCCGCCTGTCCGATGCCGAAAGCGAGCGCTCCGAGCGGCGGCCCGAAAACGCCGCCCAGGTAGAACGGAAACAAGATCTGGCCGAGGACGGCGCCGCGGCGCTCGGGGCTGACCGTCGCCGCCATCACGGCCATGCTCGCGGTCAGGATCGCGGCGGCGAAGATGCCGTTGGCCACCAATGCCAGCGCGAACACGGGCAGGGAATGGCTCAATGCGACTGCTGTCAGCGCGGTGGCTGCGCCGATGGACGTCGCGTTGAGGACGGCCCGATGTCCAAGCCGTTGAATGGCCAGACCCCAGAGGGGCGAGGCGATCGCCTGACCGAGGCCGACCGACGACAGCACAACGCCGACCGCCGTCACGGCATTGCCCGGGGCGAGCCGCGCGATGTAAATGGGCACGTAGGGCAGGACCGTCCACAGGCCAACCTGTGTGATTGCGGTGGCCAGGAAGAGCCGCCAAACGAGCGGCTTGCTCAGGATTTCGTCCAGCGCGCCGCGGAGGAGGCTGAGCACACGCAGGTCGGCGGGGCGCTCGTGCTCCGGATCGCGCATGACGACGGTCAGCAGGATCGCCATCAACAGCGACAGCGCCGCATCGACGAGCAGCATGCCGCGCACGTCGATCACGTGCACCAGCGCGGCGCCGAGGATCGGACCCAAAGCGCGCCCGGCCGGCGAGCCGGCGCCGACGATGCCGATGGCGAGGGCGAGCCTTTGCTTCGGCGTGGTCGATGCCTGCACGGCAAGCATTACTCCGGTGTTGCCGAGGATGAAACCGTTTAGCGATCGGAACACGAGCGCGACCACCGGCGTGGTCGCCAGCGCCCACCCGGCGAACACGAGCGCCTCGATGGCGGCGCTGCGGACGATGACGAGCTTGCGGCTGTACCGGTCGGCGAGCACTCCCCAGAAGGGCGCCAGCGGCAGTGCGAGGATCCATCCGAGGCTGGACATCGCCGCGATCCAGCCCGGCACCTGGGCAGCGGGCACGTGCAGCTCTCGAAGGTAGAGCGGCGTGTAGGCGGTGAGCTGCGTCCAGGACATGCTCTCGACGCAGGTGGTCGCCGCGAAGAGGACCGCGATCGCGACCCATCCGGCCGCGGTTCCGCGTGTTGAGGTGGTCCGCATCGCGGGATTCAGCTTAATTCCCAGCTCAATCTGTCAGTTTTGTTTTGATACTTGACAAATTAGCAAGTGTTGGTTTCTAATTTGAGCCATGAGAGACCTGCAGCGCGAAATCGTCAATCAGGTTGCCTCGGGGACGATCTCCCCGGAAGAAGGCGCCGCCCGCCTCGAAGGGCTCGAGGCCGGCCCCTCCCCGGTCACTTCTCCCACCCCGTCAGCCGGCCCGAAGCAAGTGAAAGTCGTGTCCCGTCTCGGCAACACCGAGGTGATAGGCGACCCAAGCGTCAGTTTCGCCGTTGCGGACGGCCCGCACCGCATCCGTCAGGACGGCGACACGATGCTGATCGAGCAGTCCGGATTCGGCGACGATAGCTTCGAGTTCATTCGTCGCGCGGGTCGTGCCAACGCGTTTGGCGAAACGCTGACGATCCGGATGAATCCCACGGTGCCGCTCGTGGCCCGCGTGCAGGCCGGAAACGTCCGGATCGACGGCATCCACAGTGCTCTCACTGCGGAGGTTCAGGCAGGTAATTGCAGGGTCAACGACTTCCGCGGGCCGATTCGGCTGGGCGTCGTCGCAGGCAACGTAGAAGCTTCAGGCCAGCTCGACTCGGGCACGAGCTCCATCCGCTGCAACATGGGAGAGGTCAAAGTGAGCCTCGCCCGCAGGTCCAGCGTGAGCATCACCGCGCGAACCACGATGGGCGATGTCGCCATTGAAGGCGAGGGGATCACCCGCTCTGGCAGCAACCAGGCCATGCTCGGGGACGGCGCCGGAACGCTCGACATCGACTGCACTCTCGGCAGCGTCCGCGTGGCGGTCGAATAGCGTGGCACGCACACCGACGCGCAGGCCACCGCTCAACTGCCCTGTTTGCAGCGAGCGACTTGCGCTGACACGTCTCACCTGCCCGGCTTGCGACACCGAGCTTTCCGGCGGTTTCTCGACGTGCGAGTTCTGCGTGCTTACGAACGATGACCGCGAGGTCCTTCGTGTGTTCCTTTCGTCACGCGGGAACATGAAGGAGCTGGAGCGCCATCTCGGTGTCAGCTACCCGACCGCCCGCGCGCGCTTCGACGCCTTGCTGAGCAAGATCGGCATCGACCGGCCGGCTGTCGTCCCGGCGCCGACGCGCGTGGAGCTCATGGAACAGGTTGCACGCGGCGAGATCGAAATCGAAGAGGCGCTGAAGCGCCTCGACAACAACTGAAGGGGGAGTCATGAACCCGATGGACCCGTCCAACTACTTGCCCGAGGATTCCGCTCGTCACATCGCCGAGCAGCGGCAGCGCATGCACGAAGCCGACCACGTCGTGCGTTACGCGCACTCGAGGACGGGGATGCTCGCGCGTTTCCTGCAGCGAATGGCCGACGGTATCGATCCCACCGGAGAAGCCCGGCGGATGGCTCCGCGTCGGTGAAGCTCTAGCCGCGCCTCAGTCCGGCGGCGGCTGCGCCCGCGTTGGCGGCTTGAGTTGAATCCGCGCCGGCATCGAGCGCCTTGACCGCGCCCGTGGCGAAGAGGTGGGCTCGGGCGTTGTCCAGCTTCATGTCGATGTTCGCCAGCGAGTACCAGGCGCAGTAGGCCTGGCGGCCCCCGTCGACCGCGGCCGGCGGGCTGGCCATCGCGGCCGTTGCCCACTTCACCGCCGTAGCGATGTCGTGGCCGGTCGATAGAGCTCGGAAGGCGCCCTGAGCGGCCGAGTGGCAGGCGGGTGATTTGGCGCCGCCTCGCTTCGCCCATGCGAACCATTCCGCGTAGGCCTTGTCGTCGTTGGTCGGAACCTGGCGCGTGATGTTGACGTCGACATGCTTCTGCGGGATCACGGACCAAGACGCATGGGCCGCCGGCTGCTGCGCTGTGGATCCAGGAGCCTGCAATGGCGGACCCGTTGGCGGTGGAGGCGGAGGTGGCGGCGGCGGCGGCGCCGCGGCCGCGGAAGCCGGAGCTGGTGGGGGCGGCGGTTGCACCGGCTGCGGTTCGACCGGGGGCGCCGGGATTGCGACCGGTGGCGTCGAGCCGAGGTGGATCTGCGGGGCCCACGCCGGAACAGGCACAGCTCCCGGCCAATCGGTATCGAACGGTGAGGCGGCGATCGTCGATGCCGACGGCGCGGGCGGCGCCGCCGCGACTGGCGCTGCCGGCGGATTGGGCGCCGTTGGCACCGCAGGCATTGGTGGCGGCGCGACTGGCGCTGGAGGGGCCGCGGGCTCGGGGCGCGCGGTTGCGGCCGGCGGCGCTGGTGGCATCGGCGGCATCGGTGGCATCGGCGCTGGCGCGGCGGGAGCCGGAGCGGGCGGAGGGGTCGGAGCGACCACCGGTGGAGGAACGCTCGCCGCGGCGGGCAGCTTCAGCTCCTTGACGGCCGGCGAAGTGTCGGCCTGGACAGTGTCGGAAGGCGACCAGACCGGCATCGCCCGCTCAGTCGGCGGGTCCGCCGGCCAGGCGTCAGGCACGGGAGCCGCAGGCGTGGCGGAACCCGCCGCCCCGGACCAGGCTCGCATGGTTGTCTCAGTCGGCGGGTCGGGCGGCCAGACGTCGCTGGCAGCCTTGGCGGCTGGTGCCGCCGGCTCAGGCCAGGCGGGCGTGCTCGGTGCCGCTCTCGGAGCCGGCGCCCTGACGGAGGCGGGCGGTGGCGCCGCAGGTGGGGTGGGCCTGGGCGGAGGCGTCGCTTCGCGGGCGGCAGGCTCGCTCGTCGCGGCGGGCTCGTTCGTAGCGATAGGTTCTTCAGCCTCGGGGGGCTCGGGAATCGTCTCCGCCCACCTGGGCGCTTCCTTCGCCATCGCCACGGCGGGCTTGGCATCCGCGTCGACCGGCGGGTCCGGCGGCTCGGACGCGCTGACCGGCTCCGACGTCTCGGGGACGGTCTTCGCCCATTCCGGCGTCGGTTTCTGCATCGGGCGAGCGGTCGCGGGCGCCTCGCCATCGCCTTCGCTCTCGGCCTCCGCGACCGGAGAGGTCTGGGCCCAATTCGGCGCTGATTTCTGCATGGGCAGGGCGGGCTTCGGCTCTTCGGTATCTACTGTCTTTGCGGCCTTCTCGTCCGGCTCCGCGGGTTCGTCTTCCCTCTTCGCATCGACGGCAGCCCTCGCTTCGCGCGCGGCGGCCGTCAGCTCCATCGTCGGCGGAGCCTCTTCCTCTTCTGCTTCCTCCCCCCTCTCTTCGTCGGATTCGGCGAGCTCCGTCATCCCCTTCGACGCGGCCGCCTCCGCGGGCGGCGTCACCTCGGGTTCGGGCAGGTCGGGCAGCATCGACTCCACGTCGCCGGACGTGCCGGAGGCGTCTTTGGAGTCAGCAGGCAGAGGTTGTTTGTCGTCCACGGGGCCCAACCGAAGTCAGTCTATCGTCGGCGCACCGAGTTGGAGATGTGGTCGGCGAGGCCAGGCGCCGCCTGCCAATCAGGCAAAAACGTTCGTAAGCGCGTCTTCAGCAATGGGGTCGGGCTGCTGCTCGGCCCAGTCGGCGGCGTCGGAGGCCTCCTGGTCGCACTCGGCCTGGATCCGGGCCGCATCCTCGGCGGCGATCCAGCCCCTCTCGATGAGCCACGAACGGAATCTCTCGATCGGGTCGTGCTCGGCCGCGTCGGCGACCTCCTCCTTGGTGCGGTACTTCAGCTGGTTGTCCTCGGAGGTGTGCGAGTTCATGCGCCAGACCTTCGCGTCGATGAGGGTCGGGCCCTCGCCTCGTCTCGCCCTCTCGACCGCCTCCTTGCAAACCGCGTAGGCCGCCGGCACGTCGGTGCCGTCGACGGTCACGCCCACGATGCCGTAGCCTCGGGCGCGGTCGGCGACGTCCGGGTTTGCCATCTGCAGCCGGATGGGCACGGAGATCGCGTAGCCGTTGTTCTCGCAGACGAACACGACCGGTAGCTTGTGCGCGGCTGCGAAGTTGACGCCTTCGTGGAAGTCACCCTGGCTGGTGGCGCCGTCGCCGAAGGTGCACAGGGTCACCGCGCCATCGCCCGACAGCTTGGATGCATACGCGATGCCCGAGGCTTTCGGGATCCACGCCGCGACCACCTGTGAGACCGGGGCGATCTTGAGCTTCCGGTAGCTGTAGCAGCCGCCCGGGATGTTGCGGCCTGCCGACAGCGGATCGTCCGCCTTGGCGAATACGGCCAGCATCCATTCCTTCATGGTCAGCCCGCGCACGATCGCGTTCGCCAACCCGCGATAGTGCGGGACGAGCCAGTCCTCCGCGCCGATGGCGGCGGTGGACGCGACCTGGATGCCCTCGTGGCCTCGGCTCGAGCCGACGAACGGGGCACGCCCTTGCTTGACGAGGATGTGCATGCGGTTGTCGAGCGCCTGGGCCATCGACATCCAGCGATGGATCTGGAGGTATTGCTCGTGGGTTGCGGTGTCGCGCCGGGTTGTGGTCGCCATCAGGCCGTCTCTGCGGTCAGGGCGCGGGCGATGTCGACGACCTCTTCCGCCGTAAGGCCCATGTGCCCCAGATGTTCGTAGTAGCGCCGGTTGAAATCTGAGAAGTCGGCTCGCTCTGCGCGTTCCTCGCGCACGCGCTTCACCTCGCCCAGCACCTTCGCCACGAGCTCCGGCTCTGGCCGCATGCCCGCTTCGCGCAGCGCGTGTTCGATGACCACCGCCCCGGAGTGCTTGCCGTACACGTAGTCGACCTTGGCGCCCAAGTCCGCCGGCGGAAGAAACTGATATATGGCCGGATGGATGAGCATGCCGGCCGTGTGGATGCCGGATTCGTGCGTGAACACATTCAACCCGATGCCCGGTTCGGTCGGCTGGACGGGAATGCCGGTCACGCGCTCGAGGTGGCGAGCGAGGTCTCGCAGCTTCTCGTACTTGAAATGCGGGATCTCGATGCCGAACAGATAGCGCAGCTGGAGCAGCACCTGGTGCATCGGCGCGTTGCCGGTGCGCTCGCCGATGCCGTTGACGCTTGTAGTGAACACCTCAGCGCCGGATCCCAGAGCCATCACGGTGTTCCACGCGCCCAGGCCGAGGTCGTTGTGGAAATGAACTACCAGCGGCGCCTCGGGCGCAGCGGCCTTGATGCGCGGGATGTACTCGCGGACCGCAAACGGCGAGTAGCAGCCCACCGTGTCCGGAGTCGACGGTCGTGTGCCGCCGGCTCTCAGTCCTTCGCGATGGATCTCGGCGATGTACTCGACGTCGGCTCGGCTGCCGTCCTCGCCACCGAACTCGATCGATGTCGCACCCTGATCGCGGGCATAGCGGATGGCGTCGCACATCATCCGCAGGTTGGCGGCGCGATAGAACCAGACTGGAAGCTCGAGCCATTCGGATTCGGGGATGCCTTCGCGATGCAGCAGCGTCTTGCCGAGCTTGTACTTCACGTGCAGATCCGATGCCGACGTGAAGATGAAGTACGTGACCTCGTCTCGTTTGTATCCGAGAGAATCGACCACCCGCATGGTGGCGTCGATGTCGCCCGTGGTCGAACGCATCATGCAGACGACCTCGAGGTCGGGACGGATCTCCCCTCGCTTGCGGCCCTCGAGGACGAGCCTCATGGTTTCGCGCTCGCCCTCGGAGACGGATGGGAACCCGACGTCCATCACGTGCACGCCGATGTCTGAAAGCATCCGCGCAAGCTCGTACTTGTCTTTCGGCGTGATCGCGACGCCTGGCATCTGCACGCCGTCGCGAAGCGTGTCGTCATAGACGCGGATCTTGTCCGCGGGCGGGAAGACCAGGTCGTGGGCGAAGCGCTTGGGGTCGCGCGCGAGCTCCTCTAAAGGTTCCTGAAGCTCGACTGGCTTTCCATCCATCACCGCGCCGCAGCGACTCTCCGTTCCTGCAAACGTTTGCGCACCCACGGCACCAGACCGCCCATTTGGAGAAGCTCGTTCATGAACTTCGGGAAGGCTTCCGATCGGTACTGGTCGCCCTTCGTGAAGTTGCGGATCACTCCTTCCTCGAGGTCGACCTCGAGCTCGTCGCCGTCCTCCACAGCCTCGGCGGCTTGAGGTGACTGCATGATCGGGTAGCCCATGTTGATGGCGTTGCGGAAGAAGATGCGCGCGTAAGAGTCGGCGATGACGAGCGAGATGCCGGCGCCACGGATCGCGACCGGCGCGATCTCCCGCGACGAGCCGCAGCCGAAATTCGACGCTGCGACGAGGATGTCGCCCGGCTGCACCTGCGCCGCCCACGCCTCGCGGCCCGGCACTCCTTCCATCGCGTGCTTGCCGAGCTCCTTCTCGTCGAGGGAGTAGATCGCGTATTTGGCCGGGATGATCTGGTCGGTGTCGATGTTGGCGCCGAACTTCCAGGCCCGACCCCGGATCACTTTGGGCAGGGTCATGGTTTTGGCTGCGACCTCGCAGCGACGCCGGGTCCGGGACGCTGAGTCCACACCAGCACCACGATGGTAGCCACGACCGCAGCGATGGCGAGCAACAGCATCACACCCGCGGCTGCGATCAGCCGGAAGTATTGCGCGAAGCCGGCGTGAGCACTCGACGGCGCCGACCCCGCGATGCTGGAAGGTGCGAAGGCATAGGCGCGCCGAGCCTGTGCGACAGCTTGGGATGTCATGAAATCGCCTATCGAGCCTTGGGCGATCGCGAATAGATTGTTGCCTTTCTCAAAGAGCACCGCGGTCCAGTGGTAGCCCGCGCTGACTTCGGTGACCCCAAACGAGCCCAAGTTCAGATGAGGTTCCACCAAGGACTGAAAGCCCGCGTCCTGCTGATACCTGGTCTTGCTGGCGTTCGCGATCGACGCTGCGCCTGATGAGCTCGTGAAAACCATGACCAGCTCGCCGAGATATCCCGATCCCCGCGGTTGGTACCACTGCCTCCCGTAGCCGCCGACAAAACCATTGCGCTGAAGGCTCCGGACCATGGCCTGGCCCGTTTGGACATCCAGGCCCGAGTAGGTTGCGTAAGCCTCGGCGTCGAAAGGGCCCTCCAAAGTTCCTGCTGCGCCGACATCCGCCTCGACGTAGCTCGGATCGATTGGATCGGCAAGCGCGGCGCGCATCGTTCCAGGGCTAGGGCTTGTCGCGGCGATGCCGGCCATCGGCGTCAGCGTCAGCGTTGCGACGGCGAAGGCGCAAAACGTGCGGACGGTCACGCGATGCCCGCCGGCATCTTCGTCAGGACCTCTCGCGGGTGCGTGATGACGCCCGTCACCGCGCTTGCGGCCGCGACCGCCGGGTTCGACAGGTAGACCATCGCCTTCGGGTGGCCCATGCGGCCCGGGAAGTTCCGGTTGGTGGTGCTGAGACAAACCTCGCCTTCTCCGAGCACTCCCATGTGGCCGCCGAGGCACGCTCCGCACGTGGCCGTCGTCCAGGCAGCGCCCGCGGCCAGGAAGATCCGGATCAGACCTTCTCTTTCGGCCTGGATCGCGACCTGGTGCGACGAGGGCGTGATGATGAGCCTCACCCCGTCGGCGACCTTGTGGCCGTCGAGCACCGCGGCCGCGCGGCGCAGGTCGGTGATCCGCGAGTTGGTGCACGAGCCGATGAAGACCTGGTCGAGCCGGGTGCCCTCGACCTCCGAGAGCGGCGCGTAGTTGTCGGGCGACATCGGCTTGGCGACGCCAAGCTCGACCGCCGCCGCATCGAACTCGAAGACCTTCTCGTACTCCGCGTCCGGGTCGGACGACACCGGCGTGTAAGGTCGCTTGGCGCGCCCCTCGAGATACTCCCGCGTCACCTCGTCGAACTCGAGAATGCCGTTCTTGGCGCCCGCCTCGATCGCCATGTTCGTGATCGTCAGCCGCGCCTCCATTTCGATGTGCTTGAGGGCCTCGCCCACGTGCTCCATCGCCTTCGACCTCGCCCCGTCGACCCCGATCTTGCCGATCACATAAAGGATGAGGTCCTTCGCCTCGACCCACTCCTGCAGCCGGTTGTGATAGACGAACTTCAACGTCTCGGGCACGCGAAACCACAGCTCGCCGAGCGCCAGCACACAGGCGAGGTCGGTGGAGCCGATGCCGGTCGCGAAGTTGTTCAGCGCGCCATACGTGCAGCTGTGTGAATCGGCGCCGACGACAAGCTCACCGGGCAGCACCAGGCCGTTCTCGGGCAGCACCGTGTGGCAGATTCCGCCCTGCCCCACCTCGAAGTACCACTTGATCCCCATCTGGTGCGAGAACTCGCGGGTGAGCCGGCCGAGCGTGGCGCTGGCCGCGTCCTTGGCCGGCTGGAAATGGTCCTGGGTCACAGCCACGCGATCGGGGTCCCAGATCTTCTCGGCCCCCATCTGCTCGCGCATGATCTTGCCGGCTGGAGGGATGGTCAGGTCGTGACCCATGGCGAAGTCGACCTTGGCGAGGATCAGGTCGCCGGGGCGCACGCTTTCGCGGCCGCTCCCGCGAGCGAGGATCTTCTCCGTCATCGTCATGCCCATCTAGCTAATCCTTCAGCCTTTTCGCAATCGCGTCTCCGGCCTGCGACGTGGACAGGTTGCCGCCGATGTCGCGCGTGCACTCGCGGGCGCGAATGGCTGATTCGACCGCACCCTCGATCGCGTCTGCCATGTCAGGAGCACCCAGGTGTTTCACCATCATAGCCGCGCTCAAAATCGCCCCCACCGGGTTCACCAGGCCCTTGCCGGCGATGTCCGGCGCCGTGCCGTGGACCGGCTCGAACAGCCCGCGGCCGCTCGACGGGTTGATGTTGGCCGACGGCGCGATGCCCATACCGCCGACGAGCTCGGCGGTGAGGTCGGAGAGGATGTCGCCGAACAGGTTGCCGGTGACGATGACGTCGAACTGACTCGGGTCCTTCACGAGCTGCATCGCGGCGGCGTCGACGAGGAGGTGGCGGGTCTTGACTCCTGGATGCGCGGCGGCCACCGCCTTCCAGCGCTCCTGCCACAGGCCGCCGGCGAAGGTCATCGCGTTCGATTTGTCCACCATGACGACCTCACGCTTCGCGATCCCGAAGGCGTGCTCGATGATCCGCGTCACGCCCAGGTATGTGTTGAGGTCCTCCTGGGTCGCAATTTCTTCTTCGGTGCCCTTCTTGAAACGCCCGCCCATGCCCACGTACAGGCCTTCGGTGTTCTCGCGAACGATCAGGAGGTCGACCCGGCGGCGCTCCTCTTGACGCAGAGGTGACAGGCGATCGTCGTACAGCCGCGCCGGACGCAGGTTGACGTACAGGTCGAGCTCGAACCGCAGCCTGAGCAGGACGCCGTGAAGGTAGTTCGGGTCCGCGACCCTCGGGTCGCCGACGGCGCCGAAGAGGATGGCGTCCGCCGCAGCGACCTGCTTCCACACGTCAGCTGGGATCGCGACGCCGGTGCGCATGTAGGCATCGGCGTTGACATCGAATTCCTCGAACTCGAGATCGGTTCCGGCGGCGCGCAGGACCTTGATCGCCTCTGGGACGACCTCCTTCCCCGCGCCGTCGCAGGGCAGGACCGCGATGTGCTTAGGCACGGGCGGTGGTGGCTTCCTTCTCGCGCAGCTTGTAGCGCTGGATCTTGCCCGTCACCGTCTTAGGCAGCTCGGTGACGAACTCAATCACGTGCGGGTACTGATAGCGCTGCAGCCGCGACTTGCAATGCTCCTGGAGCTCGGCCGCGAGCGCATCGCCGCCGACGCCGCCCTTGGTGATGACGAAAGCCTTGATCTTGGTGAAGCCCTCGACATCGATGCCCACGACCGCGCTCTCGGCCACCGATGCGTGCTCGAGCAACGCCGATTCGATCTCGATCGGCGAGGCCCACAGCCCGCTCACCTTGATCATGTCGTCCGAGCGGCCCTCGTACCAGTAATACCCGTCGGCATCCACACGATACCGATCGCCCGTAAAAAACCAATCGCCGAGCACGGACCGCTTCGTTTTCTCGTGCTGCGCCCAGTAGAGCGCGAGCGCGCTGTCGCCCTTGACGTAGAGGTCGCCTGCCTCGCCGGTGGGTACAGGCTTGCCTTCCTCATCGAGGATCTTGAGCTCGTAGCCCGGGACGGGTTTGCCGCTGGACCCGGGCCGGACGTCGTCTAACCGGTTGGAACAGTAGATGTGCAGCATCTCGGTCGAGCCCACGCCGTCGAGGATGGTCAGCCCGTACGCGTCCTTCCAGCGCCGCCAAACTTCCGCGGGCAGCGACTCGGCTGCTGCGACGCAGTGGCGGATCGACGCCAGGTCGCGATTGTGCGAGCCCTCGAAATTGAGGATCGCGTTGTAAAGGGTCGGCGCCGAGAAGAACAGCGTCGGCCGGCGCTTCTCGATCGTGTCGAGCACGGTCGCGGGCGTGTGCCGCCCAGCGTGCAGGACGGTCGACGCCCCGACCCAGTACGGCAGGGTGAGGTTGTTGCCGAAGCCATAGGCGTGGAAAAGGCCCGTGGTCGAAAAGGTGATGTCGGTCTCTTTGATTCCGAGCACCTGCTCGCCATAGGTGACGCAGGTGTACGGGATGTCGTGCTGCAGGTGCACGACGGCCTTGGGCTTGCCGGTCGAGCCGGAGCTGTAGAGCCAGAAGGCCATGTCGTCCCTTCTGGTCGGCGCCGGATCCGCCTCCTTCTCCACCGCGATCTGTCCCGCGCGAATGAGGTGAGGCGGCTCTGCGGCGCGATCGACGGCCGGTTTCAGCTTCTCCTCGGTGGCGCCATCGACGACGACGACACGGGCGAGTGAGTCCTCGATGTAGTGGTCGTAGTCCTCGGAACGCTGAAGCAGTGGATTCACAGGCACGGGGACGGCTCCGAGGCGAATCGCGCCCAGGAACGCGGCCACCCAGCCGGGGCTGTCGTAGGCGACGATGAGGATGCGCTCTTCGCGCCTGACTCCGAGCTCGCCGAATGTCCTCGCGGCCCCGCACGCCATTCCGAAGAGCTCCCGGTACGTGGTGCCGCCCCCAGCCGAATAGATCGCCACCTTATCGGCGCGGCCGGCGTTCAGGTTGCGGTCCAGCAGGTCGGCGGCGACGTTGTAGCGGTAGGGAAGCTCGAGCCCACCCATCTTCACCAGCAGTGTAGTTTCGGTCCGTGGCGGATGATCGGCTTCTGCTCATCTACGACGGCGAGTGTGAGTTTTGAATTCGGCTTGCGCGCTGGGTCCAGCGACACGATCGGGCGAGCCGGGTAGATGCGAGGCCGAACCAGGAGGCGGGCCTGGCTGAGGGGCTGGGCCTGAGCAGCGAGCAGATCGGTCGNGGGTGGGCCGTACTCGGTGCGGTCTACCTCGTGCCTCCTCTTCGATGGCTCGAGGATGCGTACTACAAACGGGTCGCCCGGCGACGCGCTTGGTGGTAGTGGTGATTCCGCACGTTTGGCGCCAAACGCGCTTTTCAGGAGGCCTCGAAACGCCGTTTTAGCGCCAAACGCGCCAAATCGCCCCGACGTGGGCTACTGCCGAACGATCCCGGCCGCGCCCTTCCTCAGCACGTACTTCTGGATCTTCCCGGTCGCCGTCTTGGGGAGCTCCTGGACGAACGTCACGCCGTGCGGCGCCTTGAAGTGCGCCAGCCGGCTGCGCGTGTGCTCGATGAGCTCATTCTCGGTCGCGGTTTCGCCAGGCTTGAGGACGACGAACGCGTGCGGCGCCTCCCCCCACTTCTCGTGCGGCAGCCCCACGATCGCGGCCTCCTGGACGGACGGATGCCGCAGCAGCACACCTTCAACCTCGACCGATGAGATGTTCTCGCCCCCGCTGATGATCACGTCTTTGATCCGGTCGCGAATCTCGACGTAGCCGTCGGGATGCATCACCGCGGCGTCGCCTGTGTGGAACCATCCGTCGCCCATCACCTTCTCGGTCGCCTCGGGGTCCTTGTAGTACCCCTCCATGACCACGTTTCCCCGAACGACGATCTCCCCCAGATCTTGACCGTTCATGGGCACCTCGTCGCCCGAGTCGTTGACGACACGCAGGTCACCGGAAGTGATCAGTTCGACGCCAGTGCGGGCTTTGATCACCGCGCGGTCAACCGGCGCGAGCCTCCGGTGCTCCGGGCGCGGCTCGCAGATCGTGATGAACGGTGCTGTCTCGGTCAGCCCGTAGACCTGGGTCACCTCCCAACCGAACTCACCCTCCATGCGCTCGATGGTCGCTGCCGCCGGCGGCGCGCCCGCGGTCACGACGTTGACGCCGCGCGGCAC
>MNEW01000063.1:276-22413 GCA_001917895.1 Actinobacteria bacterium 13_1_40CM_66_12 | reverse complement strand
ATCTTGATCTCGCCCTGCATGGTGTCGTCGCGGACGACGCCGAAGATGATGTTGGCGCCCGGGTCGGCCGCCGAGCGCACGATCTCAGCCGCCTTCTGCACTTCCTGCAAGGTGATGTCCTTGCCCGCGGTGATGTTGAAGAGGATGCCTTTGGCGCCGTCGATCGACGTCTCGAGCAGCGGGCTGGAGACGGCCTGCTTGGCGGCATCCTCGGCGCGCGAGTCGCCCGCGCCGTGTCCGATGCCCATGAGCGCCTCGCCGGCGTTCTCCATGATCGCCTTCACGTCGGCGAAGTCGAGGTTGATGACGCCGGGCTGAGTGACCAGGTCGGATATGCCCTGGACGCCCTGGCGGAGGACGTCGTCCGCCATCCGAAACGCCTCCTCGAGGGTCGTCTTGGAGCTGGCGACCTGGGCCAGCCGGTCGTTCGGGATGACGATCAGCGCGTCGACCTGGCTGCGCAGGGCCTTGATCCCTTCCTCGGCTGTGTCGTTGCGGATACGGCCTTCGAACCCGAAGGGTCGCGTGACGACGCCGATCGTGAGCGCGCCCGCTTCCTTGGCCAGCTCGGCGACGATCGCCGCCGAACCTGTGCCCGTACCGCCACCCATGCCGGCAGTGATGAAGACCATGTCCGAGTCCTGGACCACCGCTGAAAGCTCGGTGCGGCTTTCGTCAGCCGCGTCCCGGCCGCGCGTCCAGTCGCCGCCGGCGCCGAGGCCGCGGGTGATCTTGTTGCCCATCTGGACCTTGACGTCGGCCTGACACCGCTCGAGCGCCTGCTTGTCGGTGTTGACGGCGATGAACTGAACCTTGAGCGCCTTCGAGATCATGCGGTTGACAGCGTTGCCGCCGCCGCCACCACAACCCACGACCTTGATTCGCGCTCGCCCTTCGTGCAACTCACTTTCTTTCACGACTTCCTCCTGGTGCAAATGTGCTTTAGCTATGGCGAGCTCCAGCTGGTTCCGGGTCTGTTCTCTAGAAAAAATCTCGAAGCCACCTCACTGTTTTCTGGTAGGTCGAACCGAACGACACCTGCTGCCGGGTGTTGTTGTGGGCACGCGAGTGGGCTTTCAACCCCCACTTGACCAGCCCCACCGAGACCGCGAAGGAAGGCCCCTGCGCGCGATCCGCCAGACCGGTCACTCCGGCTGGCTGGCCCAGTCGCACCGAGGTGTCGAACACGAGCTGGGCCGCATCCGTCGTGCCCATGAGCCGCGAGCCGCCGCCGGTGACGACGACGCCCGCGGGCAGCAGCCCGTCGAAGCCGCTCTTTCGCACCTCCTCGCGCGCCATCTGGAAGATCTCCTTCATGCGCGGGCCGATGATCTCGGCCAGGAAGCGCCGCGGCAGGGCGTTGATGCGATCGCCACCGACCTGGCGCACCTCGACCTTCTCGCCATGGTCGATGACCTCGGGCAGCGTGTGGCCGTAGTTGAGCTTCAAGCTCTCGGCCTCGTCGAGGGTCGTCCTCAGGCCGATGGCTATGTCGCTCGTCACGTGGTTGCCGCCGACCGGCAGTACCGCGAGGTGTCGCGCGGAGCCTTCGTTGTAGACGACGACCGCCGTCGTGCCGGCACCAATGTCGACCAGGCAGACGCCCAGGTCCAGCTCTTGTGCCGTCAGGACGCCTTCGCCTCCGGCCAGCCCTGAGCAGACGACGTCTTCGATGTCGAAGCCCGCGCCGTGCACGCATTTGATGACGTTCTGGACCGCGGTCTGGGCACCGGTGATGATGTTCGTCTCGACCTCGAGCCGGTGGCCCGTCATGCCGATCGCGTCGCGGACGCCGTCCTGCCCATCCACCGTGTACGCGCGAGGGATGACGTGGATGACCTGGCGGTCGGACGCGACGCTCACCGCGCGTGACGCTTCGACGACACGCTGCACGTCGTCCTCACCGATCTCGCGATCGCCGCTCGCGACGGCGACGACGCCCATCGAGTTCTGCGACCACAGGTGGATGCCACCGAGCGACACGACGACCGACTCGATTCGCTGCCCGGCCATGCGTTCGGCAGCGACGGCCGCGGCCTGGATGGACGCGATGGTTTTGTCGAGGTTGACGACGACGCCCTTGCGCAGGCCGTCGGAAGGGCTCTCGCCCACGCCGATGATGCTGACGGGCCCGTTCGACTCGTCAGACTCGGCTATGACGACGGCGACCCGGCTCGTGCCCAGGTCAAGACCGACAGATCGCTTCCGCCGCGACAATGTGTGCTGGAACGCCTCCTGGAACGTAGTAGTAATAAGGGCGGGTTGCCGAGATTATAAGGGCTCCCGGGCGCTGGTGGACCAGATTTTGTGGGTCACCGTGGCGCCGGGACTAGCACTTGTGCCTCCTGTTGATAGTTGGGATTACAGGTAATGCCTCCTGATCGCACCCAAGTTGTTGAAGATCCTTACCCCGAAAGCGACGATGGCGGCGATGTACAGCTCGACTCCCAGCTTGTCGCCGAAGTAGGTCAAACCCGCCGCCAGGGTCGCGTTGGTCAGGAGCCCGCTGAAGAAGACGCGCGGCTCGAAGGTGCCCGCGATGTAGGCCTTGAACGCGCCGAAGATGGAGTCGAGAGCGGCGAGCAGCGCGACCGCTGTGTATCGCGCGTAGACGATGGGAATCGTGAGCGGCGACATCAAGCCGAGCACGACGCCAAGAAGCGCAAACAGAATCGCGACGACGATTACTTGCAAGTCGGCACCGGTGACGGCGAAGGCTGAGGCGTACCAGGCGATGGCGAAGGGGTTGCGGGTGTGCGCGACTTATAGCCCGCGGCCGGCTCGGCCGGGTTCATGACGTTGACGTAGGAGAGGTCCGTCGAGTTGTAGTCGACGTTGCCATGGCCCGATATCGCCTTTAGCGCCGACAGCTTGTCGCGCAGCGTCGTGAATTCCTCGGGCGTCAGCACGCGGCCAAAGTAAACCCTCCAGCCCTTCTTGGAAACGAGCGTGAGGTCGCCGCAGGAATCGAAGACGAAACCCGCCACCTCCTGGCCGATGAGCGCGGGGAAGCCGCGTTGGATGTTGACGAGGGCGGTAAGGAGCGCAGGGTCGAGCGCCTGCGCGCCGCTTTTCAGATCCGGTCCCGCCGGGCCCTGGATGTCGACCAGCGTTCCCGCGGATGCGGCCGGTCCCAACACGATCGCCTGGCTCGACAGTAGGAAATACCGCTTGCCGGTCCCCGCGTGATAGGCGGCGATCGGCTGCCACTCGGTGAT
Organism: Actinobacteria bacterium 13_1_40CM_66_12; assembly: GCA_001917895.1. Next base: position 19,195 of record MNEW01000063.1, on the reverse strand, counting down.
GCTCACGACGACCGTGCCGTCGAGCTGCGGCTCGACGGAAGCCGTGCGCACCCACACCTGTCCGAGCAGGCGCTGGCGGTCTGATTCGCCATCGACGGCGAGCACCGATCCACTGCGGTCGAGCCCGGCCGCGCTAGCCACCTGCGAGGTGCTGAGGTGGTGCGCCCCGGAGATGTCGACCGACCTGACCGCCATCGCCGGCCCGAACCACAACCACCCGAGTAGCGCGCACTCGACGACTGCGACTCCTGCAGCGATGATCCGGCGCATCGGGTGCACGTCGGGCTCACGCAAGTTGCTCTCCGAGCGGGTCCAGAGCTGACCCTTCAACGGCGCGGCATCCTCCGGGCTTGGGCGCCGGCCTACGCGAGGCAGGAGCGATCGACGTCGACGAAACCTCATTCGGCTGCAGGACCCACGTGGTGCTGACGACGGCCGACCGCATGGTCGACCAGGCGTTGGCACAGCTCATCGAAAGTGATGCCCGCCGCGCGCGACGCGTCAGGCAACAGCGAGAGCTCGGTGAGCCCCGGGACGGTGTTGACCTCGAGCAGCCATGGCGTGCCGCCGGCATCGACGATGATGTCGACGCGTCCCATCCCAGAGCAGCCGAGGAGCGTGAACGCGCGGCCGGCCGCCTCAGAGGCCGCGGCGCGCGCCGCCTCCGGGATGCGCGCCGGGATGATGTGGTGCGACTTGCCCGGGGTGTACTTCGCGTCGTAGTCGTACACGGGGTTGTCGCTGACGATCTCCAGCGTCGGCAGCACCTGCACGTCAGGTGTGGCGAGGACGCCGACGGTGATCTCCGTCCCCACCACGAATCGCTGCACCATCACCCGGCGGTCGTACCGCGCGGCGAGGACCAGCCCGCTCGCGACCTGCTCGGCGTCGCGTGCAATGGTGATGCCGATCGTCGACCCTTCGCGCACGGGTTTGACCACCAGCGGAAGGCCGAAGCGCGCGACCAACTTTTCTACGCGATCCGCGCTCACGCCCTGCTTCAGCTCCAGCTCCTCGTGCTCCGGCACGTGCAGCCCGGCGCCCGCCATGACCGCGTTGGCGCGCGATTTATCTATGCATAGAGCCGATGCGAGCACGCCCGAGCCGGTGTACGGGAGGGCGAGCAGCTCGAGCATTCCCTGCACAGTGCCGTCCTCACCAAACCGGCCGTGGAGGGCATTGAAGACGCAAGCGAATTTGCCGTCGCGGAGGACGTCCCACGTCGCGGAGTCGAGATCGATACCGGTCACATCGTGACCGCGACCGCGCAGCGCCTTCTCCACCTGCGCGCCGGAGCGCAAGGACACATCTCGTTCAGCGGAACGTCCTCCGCGCAGCACAGCGATCCTCAATCCCACCTCCCCACCAGCTCGACCTCGCGGACGAGCTCGACACCGAAGCGGCGCATGACTTCCACTCGGGCGTGTTCGATGAGCTTGGCGACATCCGCCCTTTCAGACCGGCGGCCTGGACCAGCCTTCCCGCCGAGTCTCCCGGCGGATTCATGAACACGCTCCCGCAGTTCTTGGTCTTGATCGGCTGCGTCTGATTGCGCTCGCTGGTGAGCTTGGCCATCAGGCGCTTGGCCTCCTCCCCGTCGCCGCGCTCCAACTTGATGGTGGCGTCGATGACGAGGGAGCCGTGGAGCGGGCCGTCGCGAAGTGCCGACGTGCGGTAGCCCAGCTGCAGGTCTTGCAGGCTCCACGTACGCCGGTCGGCGCCAGGCTGGAATCCCCGCGCCTCGACGAGCACCTCGCGCAGCTCCTTGCCCCAGCAGCCGGCATTCTGGTAGACCGCTCCGCCGACGGTGCCCGGCACGCCGATCGCGAACTCGAAGCCGCGCAATCCCGCGTCCGCCACGATCCTCGCCAGCCGCATCATCTTCAGGCCCGCCCCGGCGCGCACGCGCGTGCCTTCGACCTCGTAGTCGCGGCTGACGACCCGGATGACCAGGCCCTCGATCCCCGCGTCCGCGATGAGCAGGTTGGTTCCCGCGCCAAGCAGGAAATATGGGATGCCACGCAGCCGGCATCCTTCCAGCGCGAGCTCGATGGATTGAGGGTTGGCCATCTCCGCGAAGAACTCGGCCGGCCCCCCGATGCCGAACGACGTGCGCGCGGCCAGCGGCTCGCCCTGGCGAACGCCAGGCAGGTCGCGCAGCCAGGTGAAGTTAGACCCTTTGCGCCAGCTCATCGCCCAACTTTCGGATGTCGCCCGCGCCCATCAAGAGCAGCACGTCGTCCCGGCCGACAAGACCTTCCAGCGCTTCGCGTGCGCGCTCGAAGGAACCGACGTAGATGCCATTGGGGATCAGGTCGGCCAGGTCGCGCGCCTGGATGCCGGTCGGGTTGTCCTCACCTGCGCTGTAAACGTCGAGCACCAGCACCCGGTCGGCGTCCGTGAACGAGCGTGAGAAGTCCCGGATCAATGCGGCGAGCCGGGAGAAGCGGTGGGGTTGAAAAACAACGATCAGGCGGCGATGCCTCATCTCACGCGCCGCTTGAAGTGTGGCCCGCACCTTGGTCGGATGGTGTGCGTAGTCGTCGTAGACCGGCGCGCCCTGGAACACGCCGAGAAACTCCAGCCGCCGGTGCGCGCCGGGGAATCGCTCGAGGGCGCCCGCTACGTCGGCGAAGCTCACGCCCAGCTCGAGCGCCATCGCGGCGGCAGCGGTCGCGTTCTGCACGTTGTGGCGGCCGGGCTGCCGGAGGTTGCCCCTGCCCAGCTCGTGGCCGCCGTGATGAATCGCGAATGGGCGGCCCTCACCACAGCGATAGTCGGCGTCCTGGCTGAAGCCGTATGTGATTCGCTTCGCGGGCGTTTCCAGCGAGCGCGTGCGCTCGTCATCGGCACAGAGGACGGCGACGCCGTCGGCCGGCAGCCCGGCCACGAATCGCGCGAACAGGTCCGACACCTCTTCGACGTCTTTGAAGTGGTCGGGGTGGTCAAACTCGATGTTGGTGACGATCGCGCGCTTGGGGTGGTGAAGGACGAGAGTGCCGTCGGACTCATCGACCTCGGCGACCAGCCATTTCGACCGCCCCGCGCGGGCGCTCGAGCCGTCGCCCACGAGAACCGTGGGATCGAACCCGGCCTCGGTGAGGATGTGGCCTGTCATGTGGGTCACGGTCGTCTTCCCTGCGCTGCCGCCGACCGCGATCGAATCGGATTCATTGATCAGCTCGGCCAGCATCTCAGCGCGTGAGAGCACCTTCACGCCCATCGCCCGCGCCGCATCCAGTTCGGGTGAAGCTTTGATGGCCCCGCTGTAGACCAGCAGGTCCTGGAAGAGGACGTGCTCAGGGTCGTGGCCGATGAAGATGCGCACGCCGGCATCCTCGAGAGCCGCCGTCGTGTCCGACTCCTTCACGTCGCATCCGCTGACCTCGTCGCCTCTGGCCAGGAACACGCGAGCCAGCGCGGACACGCCCGCGCCGCCGATGCCCATGAGGTGCACCTTCATTTGCCGGCGACCTCATGTAGGACCGCCAGCACTCGCTGCGCGGCGTCGCGCCGGCCCGCGGCCGAAGAGGCCTTCGCCATCGCGCGGAGACTCTCGGCGCTGAGCCCGTCGATCGCGGCCAAAAGGCTCGCCGGGCTGAGGTCGGCATCCGCGATGCGCACCGCGGCGCCGGCGTCCACCATCGCCTTCGCGTTCTCCTCCTGGTGGCCCCCGCCGAACGTGCCCGGCACCAGGACCATGGGCAGGCCGACCGCCGTCACCTCGGCGATCGTCCCGACGCCGGCTCGGCTTACGACGAGGTCCGCGACCGCCATCAGCGCGGGCATGTCATCGATGAAGGTGAGCCCGCGGTAACCGGTGCCCGCGTGCGCTGCGACACCATCGGCGCCCTGGCGGCCGGCGACGTGAACGACCTCCTCGAATCGCTTGCGCAGCTCATCCAGCGCCCCCCAGACCGCCTCGTTGATGTGCCGCGCCCCCTGGCTTCCGCCCAGTACCAGAAGACGTTTTGGCGGCACCGCCGGCGTGCGCGGCTCGAAGCCCTCGCGGAGCGGCACACCCGTGAGCTCCACGTGATCGTTGCCAAGGCGTTTCTCGGTTCCCGGCAGCGTCGTACAGATCGCGGCGGCGCCGGCGGCGAAGAAACGCGTGGCCAGTCCCGGGCGGACGTCCTTCTCATGCAGCACGTACGGGATCCGGCGCATCCGCGCAGCCGCGACGGCAGGCGCCATCACGTAACCACCCATGCCGAGCACGACGTCGGGCTGGAAGCGATCGACGATGCGAAGACCAGAGCGAAGCGCGGCGGGGATGATCGCGGGGAGAGCGACATTTTTCCAGAGCGCGTCCCGGTCGAAACCGCGCACGTTGACGGACGCCAGGTCGAAACCTGCCGCCGGGACGAGCCTCTCCTCGGGCCCGCCCTTCCGCCCGACCAGCAGCAGCGCGCCATCCGGCTCCTCAGCGCGAAACGCGCGCGCGACCGCGAGCGCCGGATAGAGGTGCCCTCCGGTCCCGCCGCCAGCTATCAAAAGCCTCATCCTTCCTCTTTTCCCGTCCGAATCCGGTGCCCGATCCAAAGCGGGCGATGCTCAGCAGCACGCCGACCGCAGCCAGCGTGGTCGCCACCGCCGTGCCCCCGTAGCTGAAGAAGGGCAGCGGCACGCCGGCGATCGGCAGCGTGTTGGTCACAGTGGCCATGTTCATCAACGCCTCGAAGGCGATCCAGGTCGTGATCCCCGCGGCCAGGCAGGTGCCGAAACGGTCGGGTGCGCGCAGCGAGGCCAGGTATCCGCGCACTGCGAAGAAAAGAAATCCCGCCATGACCAGGGTGGTGCCGATCAGTCCGGTCTCCTCGCCAACGATGGCGAAAATGAAGTCCGTGTGCGCCTCGGGCAACCACCCGTACTTCTCGACCGAGTGGCCGATGCCGACGCCGAAGAAACCTCCCGACGCGAGGCTGTACAGGGCCTGCGTCGACTGAAAGCCGGCGCCCAACGGATCGGCGAACGGGTTCTTGAAGTTGGTCAGGCGCGCGAACCGGTAGGGCTCCAGGAGCGTCAAAGCGATGAAGGCAAGGCCGAGCCCACCGACGAGCAGGACCATATGGCGGAAACGACCTCCGCCCGCCCAATACGCGCTGAGGAAGATCCCCACGATGACAATGGACGTGCCGAGGTCCCTCTGGAGCATAAGAAGGACGAGCACGGCCGCGAGCATCGCCACGAAAGGAACCAGGCCTTTGCGCAGGTCGCCGAGGTGGGCGGCGTTGCGATCGATCCAGTGGGCGATGAAGAACACGAACGCGAGCTTGCCGAGCTCCGAGGGCTGAAAGGTTCCCAACGGACCGGCGTCGAACCAGCGCCGTGCGCCGTTGACCGTCACGCCGAGATGCGGCACCAGGACCAGCAGCATCAGCAGGAATGCCGCCACCGCACCCGCCGGCGCCAGCGGGCGCAGGCGGCGGTAGTCGATCCGGCCGAGAAGGAACAAGCCCGCGAAACCGATGAGCATCCAGGCCGCCTGCCGCTCCGCGTAGTAGAAGGCGGATTGGTGCTGCGTGTAGGCAAAAGCCACGCTCGCGCTGGTGACCATGACCAGCCCAGCGCCGCACAGCAACACGGTCGTGAACATGAGCAAGCGGTCGGGATGGCGCCCGCTCCGTGCGCCTTCGCTCACTTTTCATACCTCTTATGCACCAGGGCTTTGAAGCGCCGGCCGCGGTCTTCGTAGTCCTTGAACATGTCGAAGCTCTTGTAAGCGGGGCTCAAGAGCACGACCCCTCCAGGCCTCGCGAGGCCGGCCGCCAGCTCCACCGCCTCATCGAGGTTGGCGGCGCGCTCGACCTTCGGATGTCGCGTTAACTCCGTCGCGAGCAGCTCGGCAGATGCGCCCATCAAGACCACCGCATCGACGTGGCGCATCACGTCGGTCAGCCACGGGCCAAGCTCGAAGCCGCTGCCGTAGCCGCCCGCGATGAGCACTACCGGCGCTTCCGGGAACGCGCTCAGCGCGACCCGTCCCGCGTCTGGGTTGGTGGCCTTGGAGTCGTTGTACCAGCGCACCCCGTCCCATTCGCCGACCAGCTCGAGGCGGTGCTCAACGCCCTTGAACGACTTGATCGCGGCATCGATTGTCTCGTCGCTCAAGCCGGCGATGCGACCTACTGCAGCGGCAGCCAGCGCGTTCTCGAGGTTGTGGCGGCCGGGCAGCGGCATCGGCGGCACGGGCTGGTGTTCGTCGAACCACACCACATGCGCGTGAGTACGAGACGCCAGCTCACGCACAACGCGGTCGTGGCCGTTGAGGACCGCGAAATCGTCCGCGCCCGCGAACTCGATCGCTTTCGCCTTGAGGTCGGTGTATCGCTCGAAGGTGCCGTGGCGGTCGAGGTGGTCGGGCGTGATGTTCAGGATCACCCCGACGTGGAAATGCGGCCTCTCCACCGACTCGAGCTGGAAGCTGGACAGCTCGAGGACGACCCAGTGCCTCGGCGTCACCTCCTCGAGGCGGTCGAGAACTGTGTCGCCGATGTTGCCGCCGACGAAGACCGGCCGATCGCCCGCTGCAAGAACCGTGCCGGTGAGCGCGGTCGTCGTCGTCTTGCCGTTTGTCCCGGTGATCCCGACCACGGTCCCCGGGCAGAGCCGCAAGAACAGGTCGATCTCACTTGAAACCTCGATGCCCATCCGTCGCGCGTCATTCAAGAGCTGGGCATCCCACGGCACGCCCGGGCTGGCGTACACGACGTCAACGCCGGCCAACACCGAGTCGTCATAGCCCCCGAGCTTTTTTTCCACGCCGGCCGGCAACAGCGCCAGCGCATCGCGCAGTTCCGTTTCGCTCTTCATGTCGACAACGCGCACGCGTTCTCGCCGAGCGAGGTACCCGGCCAGCGCGACGCCGCTGCGAGCCGCGCCCACCACGAGGGCGGTCACGTGATCAGCCGCGCCACCCCGGCAGCAGCCAGCGCTGAGACGAGCCCCGCGCCCCAGAAGGAGAGCGCGATGCGGTTCTCAGACCAACCCTCGTGGTGGAACGTGTAGTGGATCGGGGCCATCTTGAAAACACGGCGTCCGCGGCTGGCCTTGAAGTAAGCCACCTGAATGATGACAGACAGGGTCTCCAGCACGAACACGAGCGCGAGAAGCGGTAAGAGGATGAGGAAGCCCTGCTGCACGGCCATCGCCGCCAGCGCGTAGCCGAGCGTCAGCGAGCCGGTGTCGCCCATGAACACGCGGGCGGGATGCCGGTTGTACAGAAGAAATGCGACGAGGGCACCAGCGAGAGACATCGCGACAGCCTTCTCGCCGGCGGGAGCACCCGGCAGCAGCAGCGCCAACGCCGCGATCGCGATCACGGACAGCCCGCCGGCGAGGCCGTCCATGCCGTCGGTGATGTTGACGGCATTGGCGGTGGCGGCGATGACCAGAACCGCCAACGGGAACAGGAGCCAGGGCACGCTCGGCAGGAGGTGCTGATGCGAACCGCCTTGCGACAGCGCGATCGCGGCGACCGGCACCGCCAGGAGAAGCTGGATCGGAAGCTTGAGGCGCGCTGGAATGCCGAGCGAGCCTACGCGCAGCTTGCTGCGGTCGTCCGCGAAACCGATGACGCCGCCAGCCACAAGTCCTGTGACGGCAGGCCACGCGCCGGTGTGCCCGGCGAGAGTCGCGAGCAGCCCGCCGACAACGCCGAGAACACCGAAAAGGATGCCGCCACCGGTTGGCGTGCCTGCCTTCCTCTGGTGGCTGTCGGGGAGCTCCGCCTGGATCACCTGTCCCTGTTTCAGCCGTTGCAGTAGGCGGATGAAAGGCGGATAGAGGACGAGCGCGATCACGAACGCGACCACGAAGGTGAGGACGTCGAAGATCACTTTGTCAGCTCTTTCACGACCTCATCCAGACCCGCGCTGTGCGATGCCTTGATCAACACGCGGTCGCCGCGGCGGGCGCTGTTCTTCACCCAGGTCACGGCCGCCTCCCTGTCGGGCACGAGGTGCGCTCCGGACGCGTCGGCGAGGACGCGGCCGAGCTCGCTGTCGAGGACGGCGACGGCGTCGAACACCTCGGCGGCCCGGCGGCCGACGCGGCGGTGCGACTCGACGGCCAGGGAACCCAATTCGCCCATCGCACCCAGGACCGCGAGCAGCCGGCCTTCTCGAGGCCGTTCCGCGAGCGTTTCAAACGCCGCGAGCATCGACTCGGGGCTGGCGTTGTAGGCGTCGTCGACGATCACGAAGCCCTTCGACGTCTCGTGCTCCTGCAGCCGGTGCGGCACGGCCACATCGGCGAGGGCTTTGGCGCCTTCCTCGACACTCAATCCCGCAAACTCTCCGGCGGCCAGGGCGGCCAGCGCGTTGCGCGCCTGATGCCGGCCCTCGAGCGCAAGGCGGACTTCGACGTCGCGGACGGTGAACTGAGAGCCGCCGGCGGAGCCGGCCGAGTAGTGCTCGCCGCGAAAGTCACCCGCGCCCAAGCCGAAGCTCGTCACGGGCGCGTCGGACATCGATGAAAGAAGCGGGAAGAACGCGTCGTCGGCGTTGAGGATGGCCACGCCGTGTCGCGGAAGCGCCCCGACGAGCTCCCCTTTGCCGCGCGCAAGCGCCTCCTGCGAGGCGAAGAACTCCATGTGCACGGTGCCAACGTTGGTGACGATGCCGACGGCCGGCTGCGCCAGCTTCGCGAGGCGGCCGATGTCGCCTGCGCGCTGCATTCCCATCTCCAGCACGAGGGCCGTGTGCTCTGGCTCGAGCTTGAGCATCGTCATCGGCACGCCGGTCTCGGTGTTGAGGTTGCCGGTGGTGCGGAGGACCGTGTACTTGCGCTCGAGGATGGCCGCCACCATCTCCTTGGTGGATGTCTTGCCATTGCTGCCCGTGACGCCGATCACCAGCGGATGGACGCGCTCGCGCACGTAGCTCGCGAGCAAGTAGAGAGCGTCCCAGGTGTTACGGACCAGGATCTCGACGACGCCGTGAGCCAGCTCCGTGCGCCGCTCGACGACGAGGGCCGCGGCGCCGCGTCCCAGCGCGTCCGCGATGAACCGATGCCCGTCGGTCTTGCCTCCACGCAGGGCGAAGAACACGCCCCCTTGCACGACTTCGCGGGAGTCGGTGTGGTAGGTCGAGAACGTATTTCCGACCTGGGTGCCTCCGATCTCGCCACCGCCGGTCGCCTCGAGCAGCTCGAGGAGCGTCAACTTCATATGTGTAAGTGTGAAACGGGGGGCGTCATCGACACGTTTCTGAATTCTTGCAAGTGGAGCGGAAGCCCGAATTCACTTCGGGCGTATCCCAATCGCTGTGCTGCGCTTCACCATTCTTTGCAACCGAGTCTTTCCACCTGTGAAATCGAAGATTTCACAGGTTTCCTAGTCCGGGGTTATGCGCCAGTCGAGGACGATCGCCTGGGCGATCTTCTGCCACACCGGCGCGGCGGTCAGGTAGCCGTCGTTCAGAGTCCAGTCCGAGCCGCTGCCGGGGTAATGCGGCTTACGCATGACGACGATCATCGTGAACTTCGGGTGCTGGGCGGGAAGGAAACCGACGTATGACGCCCAGACGTCCAGCGTGTACTGGCCGTTGACCGGAATCTGCGAGGTTCCGGTCTTCCCGGCCTGGTCCAGCTCGAAGCCCTTGACGCGCGAGGTCCATCCGGAACCGTGCTGGACGACGTTCTCCATCATCGCGGTCATCTCCTGCGCGGCGGTCGCGGTGATCACCTGTCGCTGCGGCTTCAACAGCAGCGGGTTGATCGACGTGCCGACACGCTCGACCACGTGCGGCGGCGCATAACGCCCACCGTTCGCGACCACGTTGATCGCGGACAGCATCTGCACCATGTTCACACCGATGCCCTGCCCGAACGCGGTGGTGGCGTACTGGCTGTCGCTCATCTGGTCCTGCGCGGGCAGAGGCACGAAGTTCTCGCCGGCGACGTCGATGCCGCTGGGCTGCGTCAGCCCGAATCCCTTCAGGTAGCTGTAGTTCGCGGTGTGACCCTCGGCCAGCATCGCCTTCATCGCTCCGACATTTAGCGAGTGCGCAAGCACGTAGGTGTAGTCGATGTTCCCGTGGTTGCGGTGGTCCCAGTCGGCGATCCGGTAGCCACCGACGTTGAGGTAACCCGGGTCGTTGATGACGGTGCTTGGCGTGATGGCGCCCTGGTTGATGGCACCTGAGAGCGTGACCACCTTCATGACCGAGCCCGGCTCATAGAGATAACTGGAGATGTTGTCCTTGAAGAGCGCCGTGTCGGTGTGCGTGAAATTGTTGGCGTCGTAGCTCGGGTAGTCGGCCCAGGCGACGATTCCGCCGGTTGTGGGATCCATGATCAACACGCTGCCGCTCTCGGCATTCGCCTTGTGCACACCATCCGCTAGCGCCTGCTCAGCCGCGTACTGGACGTTGGCGTCCAGGGACAGCACCAGGTCTGACCCGTTCACGGGGTCCTGGTGCGTATGCGTGCCGAGGACGATTTCGCGATTGGCGAGGTCCCTGTAGCTCGAGATGTAGCCGGGCACGCCGGCGAGGTCTTTCTGGTAGTACTCCTCGAGGCCGTACTGCCCGGTGCCGTCGTACTTCACGAAACCGAGGAGGTTCGCAGCCAGGGTCGAGCCGGGGGCGATTCCCGGCAGATAGGAACGTTGCGTCTCCTCTTCCAATCCGACACCAGGCAGCTTCAACGCGCGCAGCTGGTCGGCTTTTGCCTTGGGGAAGCGCCGCAAGACGTAAGCGAACTTCGATCCTGACTCGAGCGTGTGCATCACGCCGGCTTTGTCCACGCCGAGCACGGTGGACAGGCCATCGGCGACGCGCTCGCGAACACCCTGGGCCACCTGGTCGGGGGAAACGAACGCCGAGTAAACGGTCGTGTTGACAACGAGCTGGGTCAGGTTGCGGTCGAAGATCGCGCCGCGCACCGCCGGCAGCTCGACGACCTCGTGGTACTGAGCCTGGGCCTGGGCGGAGAGCTGGACATGGCGAAGCACCTGCCAGTAAGCAAGCCGCGCCCACACAGCGCCGCCGAGCAGAGCCGCGACCAGGAGCAGGGCCAGGATGCGCAGCCGCGCGCCCATGACGTGCTCAACTCGCGGGGCCCTTTTGGCGAGAGCCCCTGCCATCTAGTGGCCGGCCGCCATCACATCGCGGGTGCCGCCGACCTTGTTGAAGATCGCGCCCAGGTAGCGCTCCCACAGGGGCGTGCCGTCGCTGCGCGATGCGCCGGACGGCGCCTGGAGGTCGATCGCGACCGGTTGCGCGGGAACGTACGCGGTCGGCGCAGCGCGCTGCATCCCACTCTGCGCGGCTTGCTGCTGGACCTGGGCCGGCGCGTGGAGCGTCACCTCTTGGTAACGCAGCTGGTCCTGCTCGGCGACGAGCTGGCGCTGCTGGTCCTGCAGGCGGGCGATGTCATATGACGATTGGGTGATCTGCGCCGCCAGGGCCAGATAGAAAAGGATGGCGATCAGGACCGCGCCGAAGCCGAGGTAGGCGTGCGCGTACGCGTTCAGGTGCAGCCGTTCGTTGGCCACCGAGCCCGCGACCTGTACGAAGCCGCGCGTGCGCCGTCGCCGGCGTGCCGGGACGTGCTGCGTCGCGCCGATCGTGCCGAGGCGGCGCCGGGTGAGTATTCGAGTCGATGTCAAGACGTGTGCCTCATCTATTGCTTTGAAAGTGGCGCCTGGCGGCCGGCGGGGTGACCGGACGCCAGGACTTGGGTGGGAGGGATGGAGTCAGATCTTTTCCGCCACCCGCAACCGCGCCGAGCGAGCGCGGGGGTTGGCCGCCACCTCCGCCTCGGATGGGCGGACGGGACGGCGGGTGACGATGCGGAGGGTTGCCCGGTGGCCGCAGGTGCAGACTGGCTGCTGGGGTGGGCAGATGCAGTCTTTCGACTCGACGTTGAAGAATGACTTCACCAAGCGGTCTTCCAATGAATGGAAGCTGATCGTCGCCATACGACCACCGGGTTTGAGAATCCCAAGAGCTGCTTTGAGTCCTGCTTCGATCTCGCCCAACTCGTCGTTGACGGCGATGCGGATGCCCTGAAAGGTTCGGGTCGCGACATGGATGTCGCGAGGCCAGGCCCGTCGGGGGATGGCCGCCTCGACCGCGGAAGCCAGATCGCGAGTGGTGCGCAGCGGGCGTCGCGCCACTATGAACTGTGCGATCCGGCGAGCCCAACGCTCTTCGCCATAGTCGCGGAGGATCCGTTCGATCTCCTTGACGTCGAAATGGTTGACGATGCGCGCCGCGTCGAGCGTGGAGTCGGTGTCCATCCGCATGTCCAGAGGTCCCTCGGCGCGAAAGCTGAATCCGCGCTCGGGTGCGTCGAGCTGGACACTGGAAAGACCGAAGTCAAACAGGACGATATCGGCGGGGGCGAATCCCGCCGAGCGGGCGAGCCTGTCCAGGTCGCTGAAGCGACCGTGGACGGCGACGACCTCTTGCCCGTACGGGGCCAGCGTCGATCGCGCGGCTTCGACAGCAGCGGGATCGCGGTCGATCCCGAGCAGCCGGCCGCCTGGCTCGATCCTGTCGAGGATCTGGCGGGCATGGCCCGCCTGCCCCAGGGTGCAGTCGATCGCGACCGCGCCCGCTTGGGGCTTCAGCAGCTCTATTACCTCTTGTGAAAGTGCAGGTTGGTGCCCGCTCAGCGTCCTGAGATCACCCTGTCAGCGAATTCTGTAAAGCGCCCTTGCGCGTCGGCGTTGTAGCTGTCCCATCGGCCCTCGGGCCAGATTTCCACTCGCGATCCCATGCCGATCACCACCGCCGTCGACGGCGACTCGATTCCCGTCAGACGGCGCTGCTCCATTCCCAGCGTGATCCGGCCCTGTCCGTCCGGCTCGAATGCTTCCGACATCGAATAGAGCGTCCGCGCCAGCGCTCGCTGGTCGGGGCCCGGCAGCGGGCTGCGCAGCTCCTGCGCCAACGCGTCCCACAGGTCCGGCGGATAGATCGCCAGGGCGCTGTCCTGGCTCACCGAAACGTAGCTCCCCTCCGGGAGCTGCTTGCGAAATGCCGCTGGGATGGCGATCCTTCCTTTGTCGTCCACGCGGACCCGATGTGCTCCGGTGAACACTCATTGGGCCTCCCAGAACTTGAGGAGGGAGCGCTGCCTGCGCGCGCAGAGGCCGCAGCCGCAGCCGTAGAGCTCCATGGGGAGCGGGTTGCCATGCTTGTCGAAACGATGATTGCGCGGCGCGGACGCGCGCATCCACAGCTCCCTAGCGAAGCTCGAGGGACCGAGGAGAGTCTCCATCCTGTTCACGGGCAGCCGGCGGCCCATCTCGGCCACTCAGCGAGACCTCTGAATCGTCGGCTTCTGGGGCCCCATCGCGGCTGCGGGGAGAAGTGGCGTAGAGGAGGTGTATGGCGTGCCGTACTTGGACGTAGGGTGCGACGTATGTTTCCATGTTGCTTGGTTCACCACTTCTCCCCACTGATCACCGCGATTCGCCGCAAACCATAACTACGAGGCTTAGCCCTGTCAATACCTTTACCACAAGATGTAGGGCGACTCCCGAGCCCTAAACCGAGGAAAGCACAACATCTTGTGCTTGAGGGATTCGAAGCTACGACAGGCGGTTGTCGAATGTGATAGCAGCGAACATTAGTTTGGCCTGGGGGGCGAAAGTGGGGAGTTTTTAGCCGGAGCGCTTGAGGAGGCCGAGACGCTTCGCGCGGTTCTCAGCCCAGGCGAACACGACGATGCTGGCCGGGATCAGGACCGCGCCCATCCCCAGCAGGATCGCGATCGTACCCAGCTCCGCGCCGACACCCGCGCCGTCGAGGAGGCTGTGGCGCATGCCGGCGAGCGCATACGTGAGCGGAGACGCGGCGCCGGCGATCTGCATCGGCGCCGGGAGCACGGACAGCGGGTAGTAGACGCCCGAAACGAGCAACAGAAAGCCCTGCAGCGCTATCGACATCTGCTCACCCTTCTGAGGCGAAAGCAAAGGGAGCACCGCGGTCAGGATGCTCAATCCGATGAGCGGCGCGGTCGATGCGGCCAGCACCGCCAGGGCGCCCGGAATGTCGGCGTGCGAGAAATCGAGCCGGAACATCGCGGTCGCGATGAGCAGAACGACGAAGGTCCGGGCCAGCCCGTAGGCGATCGCGAACAAACAGATGCCGAACAGGTGCGTGACGCGCCGCACAGGCGCCATGAACGTGTACTCGATGGTGCCTTCCCATCGCTCCCAGGAGATCGCGTACGCGGCCTCCATGAAGACCAGCGAGAGGTATCCCCAGAGCAGCGCGCCGACGAGGAGGTAGAGCTGGGCCCTGTGCAGGTCGAAGGAGCTGCCCTCGACGCCCAGCGTTCCGAGACCGGAGGCGAGGAAGCCGATCGAAAGGACGCTGACGAGGCTGTAGAAGAGCCACACGACCTCCCACACCCAGTAGCGCTTGATGACGTGCATCTGCCGCTCGGCGAAGCCGAACAGCGCGTTCAGCTCGACATGCCGGGTCTCGATCACCTCTCCGCCACCTCCTCCCCATCGAGCTCCAGGCTCTTGCCGGACAAGCGCATGAAGACGTCCTCGAGGGTGGTGGTGCCGCCATCGACCGCATAACGGCGGCACAGCTCTTCAGGGGTGCCGTCGGCAAGCACGCGTCCCGCGTCCATCATCAGCACGCGATCGCACAGCTGCGCCGCCTCATCCATATCGTGGGTGCAGAGCAGGACGGTCACCTCGCGCTCGGCCCTCAACATCTGGAGCAGCGCCTGCACCTCCTTCTTCGAGCGCGGGTCGAGGCCGGTGGTGGGCTCGTCCATGAGCAGCAGTGACGGCGCGGTCAGAAAGCTTCGCGCGATGGCCACCTTCTGCTGCTGGCCGCGCGACAGCTGCTTCATCGGCTGGTCGAGCGTGTCGAGCGGTAGGCCGAGGCGGTCGAGAATCTCGACGACCTTTGCGCGCGTGCCCCCCGCTCCCCGCCCGTAAAGGCGCGCGGCGTACAGCATGTTCTCCCACGGGCTGAGCTCCTTGAAGAAGGCCGCCTCCACCGACACACGGTTGACATGCCTGCGAACCGACAGCGGCTCCTCGACGACGTCCCAGCCGAAGACGGTGGCGCGGCCGGCATCCGGGGTCAGCAGAGTGCCGAGGATCCGAATCAGCGTCGACTTGCCGCTGCCGTTGGGCCCCAGGATTCCGGTCACACCGCCCGCCTCGATGACGAGGTCCATCTCGTGGAGGGCGACTTTGTCCTTCCATTCGCGACGCCACCAGGGCGCGCCGGACTCGCGCTCGCGGCGCCGAAATGCTTTCTTGACGCCGAAGATCTCAATCGCAACGCTCATGACTCACTCCACAACTACAGATGAAAAAGAAAAAGGACCGAGGCGGTGCCCAACAACCGCACGGTCCTTTTGGTGGCTAAGAGAGAGGGGTTACGAGAGGATCAATGGTGTGCGATCAGCCTAGTTGGAGGTGCGCCCTGCGCGCGCCCGGCGAGGCAGACTCCGCCCTCGATGGCGAAGGTCTCCTTTGTGAGGCCGCCCAATGCTCACTCTCCTGGATCACGTGGACACACCCGGATGGGTGTGCGCTCCGGGCTAGAGTAGCCGGGCACAGCTTCGAAGTCAAGAAGCCTGGAGCTGGTCGACCATGAAGGCGGACACGAACGCCTCCTCTCGCCACGACTGATACCTGCCTGACGGGCCGGAGTGGCCCGAGCCGAGGTCGGTCTTGAGGATGATCGGCCGGGCTGACAGGGTCATGGATCGGAGCTTCGCCACCCACTTGGCCGGCTCCCAGAACGGCACCCTCGGATCGTTGAGTCCGGCCATGACGAGCATCGATGGGTAGTTCGCTCGGTGCACGTTGTCGTACGGCGAGTAGCTCTTCATGTATTCGTAGAACTCGAGGTCGTTGGGGTTGCCCCACTCCTCGTATTCGTTGACCGTGAGCGGGATCGATTCGTCGAGCATCGTCGTCAGCGCATCGACGAATGGGACCTGCGCTATCGCGCAGGCGAACAGGTCCGGGCGGGCGTTGACGACCGCCCCGATGAGCAGACCTCCGGCGCTGCGCCCGCGGATGGCGAGCTGTCGCGGATTCGTATACCCGCGGTCGATGAGCTCGACCGCACACGCGATGAAGTCGTCGAAAGTGTTGGTCTTGCAGAGGAACTTGCCGTCCTCGTACCACTGCCTCCCCATCTCGCCGCCGCCCCTGACGTGGGCGATCGCGAAAACGAAGCCGCGGTCGAGCAGGCTTAGCCGCGCCGCGTCGAACATTGGGTCGCTGGGCAGCTCATACGCGCCATAGCCGTAAAGCACGGCTGGATTGGTGCCGTCGCTTTTCAGGCCTTTCCGGTAGACGATCGACATCGGGACGCGCGTGCCATCCGCCGAGGTGGCCCAAAGCCGGTCGGTGACGTAGTCTGCGCGGTTGTAGCCGCCCGGAACGGGCTGCTCCTTCACGATTGTTCGCTCGCGCGTGTTCATGTCATAGTCGACCGTCGACCAGGGCGCGTTCAGCGAGGTGTAGAAGAAGCGCATCACCGAGCTGTCGTAGACAGGGTTTGAGCCTGCGAACGCCGTGTATGCGGAATCCGGTTGATCGACCACCTGGAGGTCGCCGGTAGCGCTGTTGAGGACCTCCAGTCGCTGCAGTCCGTCTGATCGCTGGCCTAGGACGACGTGGCCGATGTGGACGTCCACGGCGTTGAGGCGCACGCCGGATCGTTCGGGGACGAGCTCCTCCCACGCTTCGCGCCCTGGTCGATGGATGGGCGCCGCAACGAGCTTGAAGTCGTGTGCGCCGTCATTCGTGAGGATCAGGAACCGATCCTCCTGGTGGTCGACGGAGTATTCGACCCCATGGCGCCGAGCTTCGACCAGCACGGGCACGCCGTCGGGTTGGTCGCTGCGCAGGCATCGACTTTCGCTCGTGACCTGGCTCGAGCTCGTGACGATGATGTAGCGCTCGCTCTTGGTCAGCTCAACGCTGAGCTCGAATCGCTCGTCGTCCTCCTGGAGGACGAGCACGTCCTGGTCGACAGGCGTGCCGAGCGCATGGCGCCACACTTGATATGGACGCAGGGCCTTGTCGGGCCGCACGTAAAAGAACGTGCCGCTGTCCGCCGACCAGGCGGATCCGTAGTAAACGCCGCTCAGCACATCCTCGAGGTCGTGGCCCTTCGTGAGGTCGCGAAAGCGAACCTCGTGAAGCTCGTCGCCCGACAGGTCGATGGCGTAGGCCAGGAGGTTTTCGTCCGGGCTGCGTTCGACGAACCCGAGCTCGAAATAGTCGTGGCCCGATGCCAGCTCATTGGCGTCCAGCTCGATCTCCTCGGGGGCCTCCATCGAGTCTTTGCGCCGGCAGTAGATCTCATAATCGAGACCCTCGACAGTGCGGACGTAGTGCCAGTACCCTTTGAAAAAAGCAGGTGCAGACGTGTCGGTCTGCTGGACGCGGCCCACGATCTCCTCGTAGAGCCGCTCCTGGAGCTCAGCCGCCGGCGCCATGACGGCGTCGGCGTACGAGTTCTCAGCCTGCAGGTAGGCAATGACTTCTGGGTTGGCTTTCTGGCGTAGCCAGAAGTAAGGGTCGATCCGGCTGTCGCCGTGCTTGGTGAGCACGGTCGGGCGCTGGTGTGCGACCGGCGGCCGTAGGTCCCCGACAGGCTCTTCCATGGGGCATTCATCCTGCCAGGTTGGGGCGGTTTCCAAACCGGGCTTGGGGATCCCAACAGGCCTGTCTTTACATCTCTATACACATTTGAGTAGGTTGCCAGGAGTCCCGCGTTTTGTGGCCAAGGAGGTATTGATACATATGGTCATCAACCTCGATTTCGACACGATCCTGGTGTGGATTCTCATCGGCCTCGTGGCCGGGTGCCTTGCTCGGCGGCTTTCTCGCCGGCGTCTTCCACTGGAGCATCACGATCGTCGGGCATCCGATCTTGAGCGAGATGGTGATCGCGTTCATCGGTGCCGTGATCGTTCTTTTCGTCATGCGCCTGTTCAACGCGAGCGGCGCCGTAGGGCGGCGTCCTCTCGGGGGCTGAGCGGGAGCTCCCGTCATCGCGGGCATGACGTGGCGCCTGGACTGGGATCCGGGCGCCCGTCGCCTGAGCGCCTACAAAAGAAGTGACCCCAGCGAACCCTTTTGGCTTGCGCCTTTCAGATTCACCGGGGCCAAGTCGATCATCGCACCGTGTGCACGGCTGTCAATGGGGGAAAACAGTCGCCAGGCCACAATTTGTAGCCGGTCACGGGGCTATTTCTTGATGACGCCGCCGAGCTTGAAAGCCTGTCGCACCAAGCGCTTGACCGCCGCCCGCTCGACGTCGGCCGGCTCGCGCAGCGTGATGAACCGCGAGTCCTTGCCGCTCCCCTGGAGCAGCCCTCCCGTATCGCCCAGCTCGCGGCCGCGGTAGAAGAAAAGCGTCGAATGCTTCGGGAACGTGCCGATCCCGACCACGTTGGCTCCGTTGACCGCGTAGCGGACCAGCTTCCACATGTAGGTGCGAGACCGTGGCGGGCCGCCGCGATAGCTGATCTCCTCGGCCTTCGGGGCGGTGGCTCTCACCATCCGCCGGGCCGCTTCCACTGTCGGGCGCACTGCCGGCGGAACTTTGCTGAAAGCATCCATGGCTGAAGAATATGCCGAGCGGTTCCGCGCTGTAAATTTCAAACGATGAGAGCGACTGCCTGGAACCAGAAGACGATCGACGAGTTTCATGCCAAGAAGGGGCGTGGAGTCGGGATGTGGGGCGACCATGTCGTGCTCATGACCGCGAAAGGCGCCAAGAGCGGCGACCTCATCACCACTCCACTGGTCTGTGGCCGCGATGGCAAGGACTGCATCGTCGTGGCGTCGAAGGGCGGCGCGCCGACGGACCCGGCATGGTTTGGAAACATCAAGGCCAACCCTGAGGTCGAGCTCGAGCTGCCGACGGACAACGGAACCGAGACGTTCAAAGCACGCGCCAGTGTG
>MNEW01000063.1:0-222 GCA_001917895.1 Actinobacteria bacterium 13_1_40CM_66_12 | reverse complement strand
CACGCCAGCGCTCCTAGCGGGAGATCTCCTTTGCATCGGTGGCTCGCTTGATCTGAGCCAGCAGCCTCCGCCGCTGGTCGAGGCCGAACAGAAAGTTACCTACAACCCCAAACAGCACGACGAAGGCGACGACGAACCACGGCATTTGAAATCCGAGAAAGCCCATGACGGCCCACGCAAGGGGAATGAGAATCGCGGACGCCCCCAGCGCGATCAGCGGCC
>MNEW01000035.1 GCA_001917895.1 Actinobacteria bacterium 13_1_40CM_66_12 | reverse complement strand
CATCTTTCGGGGCGACATATATGAAGACGCGCGAGACCGATCGAGGCACACTCAAAGGCGGCGGCTATGTCGCACTCCCAGACGGCAACGACCCCCACCCGGGCGTGGTCGTCATCCACGAGGCGTATGGCCTCAACGACAACATCAAGGACATCTGCCACCGATTCGCCGGCAGCGGCTATGCCGCGCTCGCCGTCGATCTGTTCGCAGATCGCAACCGCGCCCTGTGCATGGCGCGGTACATGGCCGGAATGCTGCGTGGGTCGGTGAACCGTGCCGGCATCGGCGACCTCAAAGCCGCCCTCACCCACCTGGCCGCGATGCCCGAGGTCGATCCGCAGCGGATCGGCGCCATCGGCTTCTGCATGGGCGGCGGCTTCGCGATCGCGTGGGCGTGCACCGACGACCGGTTGAAAGCCATCGCCCCCTTCTATGCCAGCAACCCGAGGCCGATCGACGCCGTGAGTCGGGCTTGCCCGGTCGTCGGCTCATACCCCGGGAACGATTTCACCGCCGGCGCCGGCCGCGCCCTCGACGCGGCGCTCGGTCGATATGGGATCGACCACGACATCAAGATCTACGCCGGCGCCCGACACTCGTTCTTCAACGAGACCGGACGCGCGTACGACAAGACGGCAGCTGAGGATTCCTGGTCTCGAGTGATGGCCTTTTTCGGGAAGCACCTTGGCCCCGGAGGATCGGCAGCCGCCTAGCGCCGGCTCTTCGCGCACCTCGGGCAGAGCCCACCGAATACGAGCTGATGGCTCGTGACCACGAATCCCGTGCTCTTTTGCACGCCCGCCGTCGCGTCGTCGAGAACGCACCCCGGCACTTCGGCAACGCGCCCGCACGAATCGCAGCGAACGTGCTCGTGATGGCCTTCTCCCACCTCGTAGTACCCCTTGCCGTCGCCCAGGTCGATGCGCCGGATCGCGCCCTCGCGCTCCATCGTCGTGACGGCGCGAAAGACGCTCGAGTAGTCGGCCGCGCCCAACGCTCCGCACACGACCTCGTGCAGCTGATCGATGGTCCAGGCGTGTCTTCCTTCGCCCTCGAATACGTTTCGCACGGCGTCCGTCACCGGGCTGGGTCTAGGCATATCGAGATCATAACGCTCTAACGCACTGAAGTTGCGCAAGTCGTTTGTGCAATACTGCCAGGGATGCTACGAAATACCGCGGTCGTCCTCAGTGCTGTCGCGTTCATCTGCGCAAGCGCAGCGTGCGGTGGCGGGCAGACCGCAAGTGCGGGCGCGCTCAACGTCGTCGCGGGCGAGAACTTCTGGGGCAGCATCGCCATGCAGCTCGGAGGCTCGAAGGTCAGCGTCCAAAGCGTGGTGACGGATCCGAACGCCGACCCTCACGAATACGAGAGCAACACCAACGACGCCCGCGCGTTCGCCCAGGCCGACCTCGTGATCCTGAATGGCGCCGGCTATGACGACTGGGGCAAGAAGCTTCTCGACGCCAACTCGAGCAGCCGCCGCCAGGTGCTTAACGTCGCCGATCTGGTCGGCAAGAAGGCCGGCGACAACCCTCACTTCTGGTACGACGCGCAGTACGTAATCCAGGTCGCCAATGCGATCACCGCCGCGTACAAGTCGATCGACCGCGCCAACGCCTCCTACTTCGACCAGCAGCGCACCGCGTTCGGCCACGCCCTTGAACCCTACTTCGTCAAGATCGCGGACATCAGAGACAGGTACGCGGGCGTCGCGATCGGATCGACGGAGAGCATCTTCTTCTACATGGCCGCGCTGCTCGGCCTCAATTTGATCTCGCCTCCCGAGTTCATGGACGCGGTGGCCGAGGGCAACGACCCGCCTGCAGCGGCAGTCGTCGAGTTCCAGAACCAGGTGACGAAACACCAGATCAAAGTGCTCGTCTACAACAACCAAACGGTGACCGCGGTCACGACACATATCAAGCAGCTGGCGGAATCCAACAAGATCCCGCTCGTGGGCGTTTCCGAGACCCTTCAGCCGCTCACGGCCACGTTCCAGGACTGGCAGCTGGCGCAGCTGAAGCAGCTGGAGACCGCCTTGAGCCTGCAGTCTTGAGATGGCGGAACAGCCCGCAATAGTCGCTCGCGAACTGGCCGCAGGCTATGGATCGCGCGCGATCTGGGCCAATGCAAGCTTCACCGTCCCCGCCGGGTCGTTCACCGCCATCCTCGGGCCCAACGGCTCAGGAAAGTCGACGCTGGTGCGCCTCATCCTCGGTCTGCTCCCACCGGCGTCGGGCGTCATCGAAGTGCTCGGTGAAGCGCCGAGGCGCGGAAACCCTCGCATCGGGTACGTGCCCCAAGGCTCGACCTTCGACCCCGAGCTTTCGATTCGGGGCCGCGACTTTGTCGCACTAGGAGTTGATGGCCACAAGTGGGGTGTGCGCCTTGCCGGCCGAGCCCAAGTGGAAAACGCGGTCGACAGCTCGATCGCTTCAGTCGATGCCCGCGGATATGCAAACCGCCCTCTCGGGCGCCTCTCGGGTGGCGAGCAGCAGCGACTCCTGCTGGCGCAAGCGCTGATCGGCCGGCCACAACTCCTCCTTCTCGACGAGCCTCTGTCGCACCTCGACGTACGCAATCAGCAGGCCATCGTGCAGCTCATCAGCGCGGTGGCTCGTGAACGGCAGCTCACCGTCCTCCTCATCGCGCATGACGTCAACCCGCTTCTCCCCCACATCGACCACGTCCTCTACGTCGCTCAAGGCAAGCTGGCCATGGGCGAGCCGACCGAGATCATCACCTCCGAGTCGCTGTCGCGGATCTACTCAACGCCGGTCGAGGTCCTGCGCGACAGCCGCGGGCGAGTGTTCGTGGTTGGACTCGAAGAGGAGGTCAGCCACCCGCATGGGTGACCTCTTCCACTACGAGTTCATGGTCCATGCCTTCGAGGCGGGCACCATCATCGCCATCGTCGCGGGCGCCATCGGCTACTTCGTCGTGCTTCGCGGAACGGCGTTCGCCGCGCACGCCCTTTCGCACATCGGCTTCGCAGGCGCGACCGGAGCGGTGGTGCTTTCGCTCAACCCGATCATCGGACTCCTCGCGTTCACGCTCGGCGCCGGTGTCACGATCGGCGCTCTGGGCAGCCGATTGCGCGAGCGCGACGTGACGATCGGCATCGTTCTCGCGTGGACGCTTGGGCTCGGTGTCCTGTTCATCTCGCTCTATCGCGGCTACGCGACGGCGGCCTACGCCATCCTTTTCGGCGAGATCCTCGGCATCAGCACCACCGACGTGACTGTGACGCTGGTCGCCGGACTGATAACGCTGGCAGCAATCATTGCCCTCTACCGGCCCCTTCTCTTCTCATCGGTCGACGAGGACCTCGCCGCCGCCAAGGGAGTGCCGGTGACTGCTCTGTCCATCGCATTCATGGCGATCCTCGCCGTCGCCGTGACCGAAGCCGTCCAGGTCGTTGGCGTGCTGCTCATCTTCGCCCTCATCGTCACGCCTGCCGCGATCGCCGTGAGGTTCACGTGCCGGCCGGGGGTCGCCATCGCCATCGGCAGCGCCCTCGCGCTTGCGTTCACGTGGCTCGGATTGACGATCGCGTTTTACTCGCCGCACCCGGTCAGCTTTTTCATCACCTCGCTCGCGTTCGGCACATACGTCGTCGTGAGACTCGCGGTGCCGCTCCGAGCTCGTTTCCAGCGCATCGCGATCAGCTCGACCACATAAGCTCACCGCAGTCATGCACGTGCTCGTCACCGGTGGAACCGGCGCGCTCGGCCGCGAGGTCGTGCGACGCCTCATCGACGAAGGCCATCGCGCTCGCGTGCTCAGCCGCAAACACGCTGAGGGCGACGACTGGGTGCAAGGCGACCTCGTCACTGGCGCCGGACTCGAAGTGGCGGTGAAAGACATCGACGTGATCATCCATGCCGCGTCCGATCCGATATCGCCGCGCAAATACCAGGCCACCGATGTGCTTGGCACGCGGAGGTTGCTCGCGATGGCGCGGGAGGCGGGCATCCGCCACGTCGTATACATCTCGATCGTCGGTATGGAGGGAGTCGCGTACCCCTACTACAAAAGCAAGCTCGAGGCCGAGGCGGTGATGCGAGAGAACATCGTCCCGTGGTCGATCCTGCGCGCGACCCAGTTTCACACGCTGATCGATGTGTTCCTTGAAGGCATGAGCAGGCGATTGGTGGACATTGCGACCCAAGCCAAACCCGCCGGCATGCTGCCCGATTTCGGGGGCCCAGAACCAAGGGACTTCAAGAGCCTCGCGGCGTCCTGGCTCGCGGCTCGCAGGCCCGACAAGCGACTGGTCAACCTACCAATGCCGTTCAAAGTCAGCCGCCAGTTCTCGGCCGGCGCAGCCCTGGCTCCCGAACATCGCGACGGAACGATCACATTCGAGCAATATTTGGCGGGGAGGTATCCGAAACCCACATGAACAGGCTTGTCGATCGCTACGGCCGCACTGGAGTTGCCGCCATCACCAGCATCATCTGGTTGCTGCCCTTTGCGGCCTGGGCCGGAGCGGCCGATCTTTCGCCCATCGACCGGACCGCCACGCCCACGATCGCGTTCTCCATCGGCGTCGTGATGCTCGCGTTGTGGCTCGTACTCGTCGCCAACCTTGGCCGCTTCCAGGTGACGGCACGACAGCGGCGCTTCGACATCGCCCAGATGTCACCGTCCGAGAAACGCTGGACCCTCGGGGTCTTCGCCTTCGCGCTCGGCCTCATAGCGTGGCTCAATGGAGCGGCCACCGTGGACTGGGGCCCGCTCGGCTCCGCGATCGGCGCGGGCGAAATCGGTCCGATCCTCCTCGCGGTCGCGCTCGCGATCTTCGCCATCGCCATGGTTGCCGGCATCGTCTGGACGTGGCGCAAGGAGACCGAGGCCTTCCGCCGGCGCGCGAGTATCTGATGGGCGTTATGTACCGGCTCATGTACGCCGTGGGCTTCACCCCCTGGGATCGTCAGATGCCCGCCGAGCTCAAAGCCGTGATCGAAGGTCCCGACGCCCTTCCGCCCGCTCGGGCCCTGGACCTGGGAAGCGGACTGGGAACCAAGGCGATCTATATGGCATCTCACGGCTGGGACGTGACGGGCGTCGAGGCCGTGCCACGCGCGCTCCGCGAAGCGCAACGCCGAGCAACGGCAGCGGGGGTCAAGGTCGACTTTCGGCTCGGCGATGTCACTCGGCTGAGCGATCTCGGGCTTGAGCCCGGATATTCGCTCCTGCACGACTTTGGGTGCTACCACGGGCTCAAGTCAGATGAGCGTGCGAGGTACGCGCAAGGCGTGACGCCATTGGCCGCGACCGGTGCGACTCTCTACATGATGGAGTTCACGCACGCGCTGCCCCCCGTACCTTCCGGCGTGAGCGAGTCGGAGCTCCGAGAGCGGTTCGGCCAAGCCTGGGACCTTCTCTGGTCTAAGCCCAGCGAATCTGGCACGCCGGCCATGATGCGGGCGTCTGCCGCCTGGTTCTGCCTGAAGAAGCGCTAGCACCCGCCCACCACGGCCCCCTGGAATAGTTGCTTGCGCAAGCAAGTAGATCCTGGTAGCTGCGGAACCGTTCCGCCACCAACATTCCAGGAGGACCAGATGGTCAAGTACGAAGTCGACAAAGCGCATACCACCGTGGGTTTCACGGCCAAGCACCTGGCGGTGTCCACGGTGCGCGGACAGTTCAACAAGTTCGATGCCAGCTTCGAAGGACCGGAAGATGACCCCACGAAAATCACGGGCCAGATCCGGATCGAGGTAGCGAGCGTCGACACCCGCACCGAGATGCGCGACAACCACCTTCGCTCGGCCGATTTCTTCGAGGCCGAGAAGTACCCCTACATCACCTTCAAGCTCAACCGCGTCGAGCCCGTGGACGACGAGAAGTTTCGCGTGCACGGCGACCTCACCATCAAGGACGTGACCAAGCCGATCGTGCTGGACGCAACCCTCGAGGGTCGGGTCCCGGATCCGATGACCGGCGGCAAGGAGCGCCTCGGCATCAGCGTCAAGGGCCAGCTCAACCGCATGGACTTCGGGCTCAACTGGGACGGTATCGCCGGCGCCATCCCGATCGCGAGCCACACTATCAAGCTCGACATCGAAAGCGAGATCGTGGTCAAGGCCGCCGAGCTCGCCCAGGCGTAAGCGGTGCGGAGGGTCGAGGTCGGACCGCCCGGCCTCGTCCTTCTATTTATGTAGATGGCTCACAGAGGCGTGAGTACCATAGGCGCCGTGAAGAACGCAGCCCGCTCCTCGAGCGTGGCGAAGGTGTGGGAAGGATTGGCGCGCGCACATACGTCCGTGGCGGCCGCACTCGAGCGCGACATGGTGCCCGAGGCGGGCATGCCGCTGGCGTGGTACGAGGTGCTCCTCAACCTTTCCCGCGCACCGGGCGGGATGATGCGCTACCAGGATCTTGCGAAACTCGCGGGCATCACCAACAGCGGAGCTTCGCGCCGCCTCGAGCAGATGACCAAAGCCGGGCTGATCGAGCGCCGCTCCTGCCCCACCGATCGGCGCGGGGTGTTCGCCCACGTGACGGCCAGAGGTGAGGCGGCTTTCACGAGAGCACACGCAGTCTTCCTGTCGAGCCTCGACAAGAACTTCGGCGAGCGCCTGAAGCCGGGCGAGGCCGAAGCGATCACCGCGGCGCTGTCGAAACTGCCCTAAGACGATTCCGCGCGTTTCGCCAGGTTGCTGAGCAGCGTTCCGAACTCCTTTGAAACCTGGGGGCCCATCATCCCGCCCATGATCGGTCCGAGCGGCCCCTTCACCTCGACCCACTGGCCGACCGTCGTCTTCCCGCCGGCAGAACCGATGCGGCAGTTGAATCGAAAGTAAGTCAGCGGCACCACGCTGGTCTCGAGCGCGAAGCTCTGGCCCGGCACCACGTCGAGAAGCTTCATCTTGTGATGCTGGCCGGCGCGAGTGTTCATGACCCCGGTGGTGCCGGACTGAAATCCGCCCGCCCACTCCATCGTCGAGACGTTGGGATTCCAATCGCCCCACGTGGACATGTCGGACCAGATTTTCCAGACCTTGTCAGGTGACGCGGTGGTATCGACCGAGGTCCCGTATTCAGCCATCTCTTCTCCTCACAGGTACGACGTTCGGCGAATCACCAATTCGACATTCGCGCGAATTCTAGGCGACGGGTACCGGCCGGACGACGACAGAAGGTGCCCTCTCTCGTGTCCAGTTGAGAAAGAAGATCACGGCCAGCAGCAACGCAGTGCCGACAAGTTGGGCCGGGTAGACAGGTTGGTTGAAGCCCCACGGAGGAGGCGCCGAGGCGATCAGCGTCGCCGCCACCGGGTAGGCCATCTCGGCGACGGTCGCCAGCGAGGCCGGCGTCTTCGACAGCGCGCGGTAGTACAGGAGCAACGCCAGCAGGCCGGGCACGATGGCGATGGCCAGGAGGTTGGGGAGGAAGTCGCTCATGCGGTAGTGGCCGAAGCCGCCGAGCCCGCTTTGCACCAACACCACAACCACCAGCACGGGCAGCGCCAGCGTGAAGCGCAGCGCTGTCATGCTCCAGAAAGAGATCGATCCGAGCGCAAAGCGGCCGAACACCGTGCCGCTGGCCCAAAGCGCTGCCGCGCCGAGGGCGAACAGCCCTACCTCGAGGCGGCCGTTCTGCAGCGCGGTCACCGGCGAGAACGGATCGCTCGCGAACAGAACCATGTAGACGGCGGCAATCCCCACCACGGCTGCGGGCCAGAACCAGGGACGGCGCCGCTCGCCGAGCACGACCCAGGCGAGGACGATCGCGATCAATGGCTGAGTCTGCTGGAGAACAAACGTCTCGGCGAACAGCTGATGCTGGGCTGCAATAGAGAATGACGCCGTGAAAAGGATGGTCGCGAGCGCCTGCGCCCCCGCCGCGATGATTCCGACTGCGAGCCAGCCTCGAGGGCCGAGCTTCCTGAGCTCGCCCCGGCTCCGGATCAGCACCGGGAGCAGGAAGAGGGTGACGAGCGCATCTTCGGCGACGACGATCTGCGTCGGCGACAGGTGCTGCACCAACTGGTTGCGGAAGTAGGCGTCCGAGGCCCAAAGCGTAGCCGCTACCGCCACGAACACGACCGCGTAGCGGTCGATCAGCCTGTTCATAGACCTAGTTCAACTGCCTCCGGTTCAGGATCCTTCCGAAACAAAGAAGACGGCCCGGACTCGGAGCCCGGGCCGTTAATTGTGAGGTCAGTCGGTTGTCAGCAACCTGTGGCCGGCGCGTGGAAGCCCGTGAACGGGTTCAGCGAGCCCATCAGCGTGTAACGGCCAATGTTTGCCGAGGCAGTTTGCGTAGGCTCTGAGACCGTGTTTGGAGCCGTGCGCATGAACCAAGGCAGATAGACCTCGTCCTCAGGGTGGTAGTACCCGTCGGCGCTCTGCGTACCGTTCGGGTTCGGGCCCTGGTCGAGCGCGTTGGTGCCTTTGGCGAAGCCGATGGCCACGACCGGGTCGCCTGTTTCGAGGATGCCGGTGCACCCGTACTGTGGCGCGGTTGGAGTCAGCCAGGGCTGGACGAAGTTGTTCGTGAACGGGTCGTCCGCCCACTCGGAGACCTCGTGGCTGAGCGCGTGGATGTCCTGCAGCGCCCAGTTGGTGCCTCCGTTCGGTCGCGCGTAGATACCAGGCTGGACCCACGAGGCCCAGGCGTACGTCTGAACCGGCTGGCTGCCGTTGCCGTGGGTGGCTCCTGCCCCCCTGCCTGGCACCAGCGCGGCGCCGTGAAACCCGATCACGCAGCAGTTGAAGACGTTCGGTCCGATATGGAGCAGGACGCTGTCGGTGAGGTAGATGGGCAGGTGCGTCGGGTCAGCTGTGACCTGCAGGTTCTGGATCCGTGTCACCCACCAGCTGATGCTGATGTCGGCGAAGATCACGCCACGCCCGCTCTGGAGCAGAACTCCCTGGCTGCTCGGAACGTCGATCGTCACGGCCGGCATGATGTTCGGGTGCAGGTTCAGGTGGAAGCTGCTCGAGCCGGTCTTGTTGAACTGGGCGCGCATGGTCGCGTCCTGGAGCTGGAGCGATTTGCCGGCGTCGCCTTGCGAAAGGATCCCACCCGGGCCCTGGATCTTTAGAGGGGTCTTTGGAAACGCGCCTGCCGCGGTCGCGAAAGGCGTGGAGCCGTAATCGCTCGTCGCGAACTGCGGGGATGCCAGGGTTGCGGCGAGCACGCGGTTGCCGTCGAACGTCAGTCCCTGGATGTTCACGATGAGAGGAGTGATGTCGGCTTCAACAGTCGCCGAACACGCCGAGCCGGAGCAGCTGTTCGGGTCTGCGCCGACCATGTTGTAGCCATACGTGACCCCATTGTTCGGGTTGAGCGTCTGGCCGAACCAGTGCTGGACGGTCTGCGTCGTGGGAAGCGGCGAAGCGCCTCCGACAGTTGTCGAAAGTGCCTGTAGCTGCGAGTCGTCGATAACCTGAGGACTTGACGAACCGCCGGCGCTTACCGAAGCGGCCACTAAAACCGAGGCCGCCGTCGTGGCCAGCCCCCCGAATAGCACGCGAAATAAACGTGGACCTACCAAGTGCATACACCCTCCTGGAATGGAATCCACCCCAACACAATCAACCCCCCGCGATAAGACACTCAAGAATAAAGGCGCCCGGTCGGGGAGGCAAATAGCCAATTTGACGCGCGAGCCGTTCCAAACTTACCATCGGTCACAGGGCGCCTCGACCCAGGGGCGCTGGGCATCGAACACTGGAGGTGGGCGTGGTCAGACATAAGCGCACTGTTTGGTACGTAATCATCGCCGTGGTCGCGGGCACGTTTGCTCTCGCACCTGCGGCAGTTCCCGCCGGCGGCAACGGCGATACGCGCCAGATCCCGGCTTCCGGGGTGACGTCGTTCAGCCCGACGCCGATTGGCGTGGACAACGGCTCACAGCAACCCGAGCTGGGACCAGTTCAAGGGGACAGCGCAAGCGCCGCGGCAGCATCGGGTGGAGGCAACGGCGTCAACCGGAGCCGATCGATCGAGCACGGAGCGCCGGACGTTTCGACGGTCCCGGTGACCGCCGGCCAGGGCGTGTCCAGCACGGGACCGCTCTCGGTGCTGAGCACATTCGACGGCCTCAACCACCGCCAGCAGCGCCGGGCCAACGGCGGCAATCAGTTCACGCTCGAGCCGCCAGACCAGGGCCTTTGCGTCGGCAACGGCCTGGTCATGGAGATCATCAACGATGTGATGCGCGTCTACAACCCGGACGGGACGGCCGCAAAGGGCGTCGAGGACCTGAACACCTTCTTCGGCTACCCGCCGGCCATCATTCGCGGCACGCCCAACGTATTCGGGCAATTCGTAACCGACCCGAGCTGCTACTTCGACAAGGACGCCAACCGCTGGTTCGCGGACGTCCTGACCATCGACACGTTCCCCAAGAACGATCCCGCCCACAACATCCGCGGCGGCGATTTCACCGGCACCAACCACCTCGACCTGGCGGTCAGCCAGACCAGCGACCCAACCGGGAGCTGGACGATCTACCGCATCCCCGTCCAGGACGACGGGACGCAGGGAACGCCCAACCACCACTGCACCGGGATCCCGCCGTTTGGCCAGGCGACCACACCGACCAACCCGAACGCCTGCCTGGGCGATTACCCGCACCTGGGCGCAGATGCCAACGGCATCTACCTCACGACCAACGAGTACTCGTTCTTCGGCAATGACTTCCACGGGGCGCAGGTCTACGCCGTCTCCAAGCAAGCCCTGAAAAACCTCGCGGCGACCGTGGCCGTGACCCAGTTCGACACGCACGGCGCGGACGCCGGCAACTCAGGCTTCACGATCTGGCCGGCTACCGCGCCCGCCGGACTGAACTCGACGGCCAACGGCGGCACCGAGTTCTTCATGAGCTCGAACGCCGCCGATGAGGCGCATGGCAACGGCGTGGCCGTCGGCCCGCGCCGCTCAGACCAGCTCCTGGTTTGGTCCTTGACCAACACGTCATCTCTCAACTCGAGCCCAACCCTGACTCTGTCGCACAAAACTCTGACCGCAGGGCTGTACGTGGTCCCCGCGCGCTCTGAGCAGAAGAATGGAGAGACGCCGCTCATCGACTGCTTGAACAAGAAGTCGTGCGCGACGAACTTCGTATTAGGAGTGCCGGACCCCTTCGCGCCCGAGCACGAGTACGCGCTTGACAGCAACGACACGCGTATGCAGCAGGTCGTTTTCGCGGCCGGCAAGCTGTGGGGCGCCCTGGACACCGCCGTCAACTCTTCCGCGAACACCCGCGCAGGCGTCGAGTGGTTCGTCGTGAACCCGAGCGCCGCAGGCGGGCCCGCGCTGGTCAACAGCGGCTACCTCGCGGTCAGCCAGAACAACGTCACGTACCCGGCCATCGCGGTCACGAAGGACGGCAACGGCGTGATGGCCTTCACCCTCGTGGGCAGGGACTTCTTCCCGAGCGCAGCGTTTGCATCGATCACCGCCGACGGCGTCGGAGCGGTGCAGGTGGCGGCTCAGGGAATCGGTCCGGCCGACGGCTTCACTGGGACGGCGGTCTTCAACGACCCCAACCCGGCGCGACCTCGCTGGGGCGACTACGGCGCGGCTGTGGTCGATGGGAACAACAACATCTGGATGGCTTCGGAGTACATCGGGCAAACGTGCACTCTGAGTGAGTACGTC
The DNA here is from genome assembly GCA_001917895.1 of Actinobacteria bacterium 13_1_40CM_66_12. The sequence goes on along the minus strand of MNEW01000035.1, from coordinate 6,491 downwards.
GCCACAGGCGCCAGCTGCGGTGGAACCCGCACCCTGCTGGCCAACTGGGACACCAGGATCACCGAGGTGAACCCAGCCGGCTGAGCTTTTTGGAGAGGCCGGTCGCCGGTGCGACCGGCCTCTTCGTCTCGACGCTCTCCCTCCAGGTCAGCTCACCGGTCGTCCATTAGCATGGTTCGTGCATGGAGGTCAGGCGATGAGTGAAGTTCAGGTCTCAGAGGCCGAGATCGCGGTTCACTGGCGGGAAGAAGAGTATTTCTATCCGCCCGCGAAGTTCATCGGCCAAGCGAACGCGAACGACCCCGCCATCTTCGAGCGATTCGCCGAGACGAACTTCCCCGAATGCTTCAAGGAATATGCCGATCTCCTGACCTGGGACAAGTACTGGCACACCACGCTCGACACGAGCAACGCGCCGTTCTGGAAATGGTTCGTCGGCGGAAAGCTAAACGCCTCGTACAACTGCATCGACCGGCACCTGGCGAAGTACAGGGACAAGGCTGCCTTCATCTGGGTCCCCGAGGCTGAGAGATTTCTGCGGGCTGAAGGCGGGCGACCGGGTGACGTTCCACCTGCCGATGGTCCCGGAGCTGCCCGTATCGATGCTGGCCTGCGCCCGCCTCGGCGTCATCCACTCCGAGGTTTTTGGCGGCTTCAGCGGCGCGGCGTGCGGCGGCCGCATCGCGGACTCGGGCAGCGACATCCTCGTCACGATGGACGGCTATTACCGCAACGGCGACTTGATCGATCACAAGGTCAAAGCGGACGAAGCGGTAGAAGAGGCGAAGAAGCAGGGCCAGAAAGTCGACAAGGTCTTGATCTGGCGTCGCTATCCCGGCAAGTACTCATCGAAGACCGAGATGGTGAAGGGCCGGGACTATTTCATCGACGAGCTCATCGCCAATTACAAGGGCAAGACCGTCGAGCCCGTCTCCATGCCGGCCGAGGCTCCGCTCTTCCTCATGTACACCAGCGGCACGACGGCCAAGCCGAAGGGCTGTCAGCACAGCACCGGCGGATACCTCGCATACGTGGCGGGAACGTCGAAGTACTACCAGGACATACATCCCGAGGACACGTACTGGTGCTTTGCCGACATCGGCTGGATCACGGGCCACTCGTATATCGTTTACGGGCCGCTGGCGCTGGCGGCCACCAGCGTCATGTACGAAGGAGTGCCCACGTTCCCGGATCCCGGGCGGCCGTGGCGAATCGCTGAGCGGCTGAACGTCAACATCTTCCACACGGCGCCCACGACCATCCGCATGCTGCGCAAGCTGGGCCCCGATGAGCCCAAGAAGTACAACTTCCACTTCAAGCACATGACCACCGTGGGCGAGCCGATCGAGCCCGAGGTCTGGCGCTGGTATCACCAGGAGGTCGGGAAGAACGAGGCCGTCATCGTCGACACGTGGTGGCAGACAGAAAACGGCGGCTTCCTGGGCAGCACGTTGCCCGCGCTGCAACCGATGAAGCCTGGAAGCTGCGGCCCAGGCGTGCTAGGCGTCTTCCCGCAGATCCTCGACGAGCAGGGCAAGCCGGTCCCGAAAGGCAGCCAGAAGGCGGGCAACATCACCATCCGCAACCCCTGGCCGGGAATTTTCCAGACCATCTATGGAGACCCGGACAGGTTCGTGAAGACCTACTACGCGAAGTACAACAAGAAGAAGGACAGCAAGGATTGGCACGATTGGCCGTACTTCGCCGGCGACGGCGCGCTGCAGGCCGAGGACGGCTACTTCCGAATCCTGGGCCGCGTCGACGACGTGATCAACGTGGCCGGGCACAGGCTCGGCACCAAAGAGCTCGAGTCCGCGACCCTCACAGTGGAGGAGGTCGCCGAAGCCGCGGCGGTGCCGGTGATGGATGAGCTGCGGGGCCGGGCGGTCGAGATGTATGTGGCCCTGAAGCCGGGGTTCAAGCCGAGCAAGCAGATCGAGGACAAGGTCTCGGCCGCGATCGACAGGCTCATCGGCAAGATCGCTCGGCCGAAGAACGTGTGGATCGTGCCGGACATGCCGAAGACTCGATCAGGAAAGATCATGCGCCGAGTGATCGCCGGCATCTCCAACTTCACCAGCCCGGGCGACATCACCACGCTGGCCAATCCCGAGATCGTGGAGACCATCAAGCATCACGTCGAATCAGAGAAGGTGAAGACAGGGCAAACGCCGCGTGAGCTGACCGAGAAAGAGCTAGAGGAGATCAAGTCTTTCGGGCGCGCCGAGTAATTTCGTCGTATAGGGATTCGGTCTCAGCCGAAGGCGAGACTCCGAGCTCTTTGTCGAGTAGGTCGCGGCATTGCTGGTACGCACGCACCGCATCCGCGCGATCGCCGTTTGCGGCCAGCGGCGACTGCGAGCACCATCTCGTTGTTGGCCGCCAGCGCCTCGACCCTGCAGTCGAGCGCCCTGATCAAGCTCGCCTCCAGCAGGGCGCGACGCTCATCGACCCACGGTCCATCCTGCCCAGGAAGGAACGGGCGCCGAAGGATGATGGTCGCGATCAGCGAAGGCCCGTATGCCGCCTGCGGGTTGCCGATGGCGATCGCACCCTCGGCGGCATCCACCCCGGCCAGCGCCGCCTCGACGTCGACCCATGTCTCGCCGGGCGGCGTGAACTGGTAGCAGCCGAACGCATTGCCAATGATCCGGCCACGTGGCAGTCCGGCTGTCGCGAGGCCGGCGCGAAGGCGGCTGACGATCGCGCTGAGCGCGAGGGTCCACGAGGCGGGCAGCGATTCCGGCCATAGGGCCTCGGCAAGCTCGGCCTGGGTGACTGCCCGTTTACGCTCCATGACGAGATGGGCGAGAACGAATCGGCCTTGCGGGCCGCCCAGCTTCGACTCCCGCAGCAGGCGATCGCCGTTCTCGACCTGCACCTCCCCGGTCAGGTAGATCCTCAGCATCTACCGGTCTGAGCCGATAATCCGCAGCGGGATGGGTGACTGGAACCTGTTCTTCGCGACGGCGGCCGGGAGCGCCGCGACCTTGGTCGGCCTACTGTTCATCGCGACGCAGCTGCACCTCGGCGTCTTCGCCGACCCGAAGAACCGGTGGGCAGCGCTGGGCCAGAGCACGCTGACAATTCTGGCCACTGCCTTCGTCATGTCGCTTGCGTTCCTCATCCCGTCTCTCGATGCGCGGGTTCGCGGCGAGATCATCCTGGTGGCCGTCGCTTTCGCCACGTGGCGAACCATCTGGATCTGGTGGCCCGTATTCAGGCTCCAGGAGAGAGGACGCCGCCATCGGCTCGCGCAGAGCTTCTGGCTTCTGGTGGTGCCGTTCGCCATCTACGTCTATCTGCTGAGCGGCGGGGTCGGCCTCCTGCGAGGCGAAACGGGGGCCATGCTGAACGTTGCCTATGCCCTCCTCGGCCTCTTCTCCATCGCCATGCGCAACGCTTGGCGCCTGGTCGTGAACGTCGAGCAGGATGAAACGCTGGCAGACTCCAAAGATTCCCCAAACCCCACCGGCCATGATGTCATCGCCAGGCCGGGCATGACCAAGGAGTGACATGAAGAAGCGAGTCGAATGTGAATGCGGTTGGGTGCTCGAGACCGACGACGAGGAGAAGCTCGTGAAAGGCGTGCAGGAGCACGCCAGCGAGGTTCACCACATGCAGGGCGTCAGTCGCGAGCAGGTCCTGGCCCAAGCCAAGCCCGTCTAGACGCTGCCCTCGGGTAGCGAGACCACATAAGGAGTCATCCGTGAAGTACCTCTACCTTCTCTATGCCGACGAATCGAAGATGCCCCACCCGGGCACGCCGGCTTTCGACGCCCAGAACAACGCCTTCAACGCCTACTTCGATGAGATCAACGGCAAAGGCCTGTTCAAGGCCGGCGACCCGGTGCAGGCGTCGTCGACCTCGAAAACCGTACGCGTCCGCAACGGCCACACCGATTCCACCTCAGGACCATTCAACAAGAACGGCGACCAGCTGGTCGGGTTCTATGTGATCGAGGCGGCCGACCTCGACGAGGCGGTCAAGTACGCGGCCAAATGCCCGGTGGCGCAGGTCGGTGCCATGGAGGTCCGCCCCATCGTCCAGATGTAGCGACGGGGACTCGCGGCCTTAATCAGGACCGCGAGGTCGGTATTCAAATCCGGTGGCGGGCGGGATGGTCAGCACCCGCCCGTCATCGGTGCGCACGATCTGCCACCCGCCCTCGTGAACCATCCAGTGATGCCGGTAGCAGAGAAGGGTGAGGTTGGGCATGTCACCGGGTCCGTTATGGATCCAGTGCACAAGGTGGTGGCCTTCGGTCATGCTCACCGGCCGGTCGCATCCTGGCCACGTGCAGCCGCCGTCGCGGACCTTGAGCGCCTTGCGCTGCGGTCCGGAGATCGTCCGCTTCGCGCGCCCGACGTCGATCACAGTCGAGTCGGAGCCGAGGATGATGCGCGTCACCGCGCAGTCGCACGCGATTCTCTCCACGGCCTTGGCCGAGATCGGCAGCGAGAACTCCATGTTCGCCCCGGGGACGCCAGGCAAGCCGAGGAGAGTCTCCATTGAGGCAGTGACCTGCAGGTGTGCGCGCTGAGGCACGAGCCCGTTGTCGAGCGCCTGCATCGAGAGATCGACCAGCGCATCCGCGACACGTCGGTCGCGCGGCCGGTCGTCGCCTATGCCCGCGCGCTTCGCCAGAGGCTCGAGCGCGGTGCGCACGGCAGCGCCGCCGACCTTGTCGAGGTAGCCGCTGATGTAGACCGTGCCGTCGTCACCGCTGGCCAGCTTGAGGCTGCGTGCCTCCACGCTTTGTGCTTCTTCGTCGGCGCATCCCTTGGGGTCGGCCGCATGGCGCGCGTGATAGCAGTCGTCGTGAAAGTGAGCGATGGTGTGCTTGCGAGCCTGCCTAAGCAACGCCGTTTGATCGAGGCGCTCGCCCACAGCGGCTGACGTGCGCGCGATCAGGGCGAAGTGGGCGAAGCCGATCTCGCCGGCAGCCATCGCCGACGAGCTCTGGTCCAGACGCGCCAGCTGCTGGCCGACGCAGATTCGATCTCCGGCCGCTCCACCGCTCACGTGACAGTTGGCTTTGATCCATGCCACCGGGCTATCGAACCCCTGCCAGTCGTACTCGTCGGTCTCGGCGAACGCGGCGGCGAGGACCGAGAACTCAAGCTCGTCCTGATCGATCTTCTGGCGCCGGCGGATCAGCTCCGCAGCAATCTCCTCGCCGGCTCTGGGTGCAACTCCCCCCACCCCACTCTCCATACTGACATTCTACGAACAGATGTTTGGAGAGTCAACGCCCAAGTTGCTGTTAATTTCTTGCCGCTCGACTGCCAGACATATTTGTCAGCCGCCGGGCCCCACCCGAACTCCTTTCTTCCCAGTCCTTCCCGGCCCCTCAATTGACGGATTCGGCAACGAGTGATAGCTTCCCTCCAACTTCTGTAACAAACGTTTCGGGCGGGCGGTAAGCCCGGGGAGGGGTACCAGTTGCAAGAAGAAGCCCATGCCGACGTTCGTGACCTGGCGAGGTTCGGGTATCAGCAGGAGCTGAGGCGAGTGCTGGGCGTCTACTCTAGCTTCGCCGTCGCGTTCTCGTACATCTCTCCGTCAACAGGCATCTTCACCCTGTTCATCCTGGGTATCGGCCTGGCGGGCCCGGCATTTTTCTGGAGCTGGCCCATCGTCGTCGTAGGCCAGCTGCTCGTCGGCCTGAACTTCGCTGAGGTGAGCGCGCACTTCCCAGTCGCCGGCTCCGTCTATCAGTGGACCAAGTACCTGTCGAACCGGACGTACGCCTGGTTCACAGGCTGGATCTACCTGTTTGCCGGTGTACTCACGGTCGCGGCCGTCGTGGCCACGGTCCCACTCGTGTTGATCCCGCTCCTCAACAACCTGGGCATGAGCATCGGCACGGACCCCGATACCGAGCGGAACGTCGCAGCGATCATCCTTCTGAGCACGACCCTGTTGAGCATCTTCGGCGTGAGGATCGTCGCCTTCGTCAACAACACGGGCGTCGTCTTCGAGATCCTCGGCATGGTCGTCTTCGCGCTGATCCTTCTGCTCTTCTACCACCACCAGTCCGTCAGCGTCCTGGTCGACGGCAGCTATCTCGGCTCGGGCTTCAACACACAGGCCGGGACCTTCCTCGCCGCCATGTTCATGTCGCTGTTCGTGATCTACGGCTTCGACACTGCGAGCACGCTCGCTGAGGAAACCAAGAACCCACGCCGAGAAGCGCCACGAGCCGTCCTCGCATCCATCGTCGGCGCCGCCATCATCGGCGCGATCTTTCTGTTCGCGACCATCATCGCGGTGCCTGGCGACATGGGCAAGTTCGTCTCCGACATCGGCGCCGGCAAGATTCCATTCCCACTGGTGACCATCATCGAATCCAACTTCCCGGGTTGGGCCGCCAACCTGTACCTCTTCGTCGTCTTCGCGGCGATCTACGTTTGCTGCCTCGCCATCCAGACCTCGACCATCCGCCTTGCGTTCGGCATGGCGCGCGACGGCAAGCTCCCGCTCGGAA
>MNEW01000024.1 GCA_001917895.1 Actinobacteria bacterium 13_1_40CM_66_12 | reverse complement strand
CTCTCGGTGCATCCACTGCTGAACCAGGTCGCGCACCAGGCCATCCAGAAAAGCGGGCGCCCGCGCGCGCTGATGACGGTGATCACCGACCTTGTCGATTTCCACCGAGGCTGGACCTTCAGCAAGGCCGACCTGGTCGTGGCGCCGACGGAACTCGCACGCAAAGTTGCGCTCCGCCGCCGCGTGCCCGCGGATCGCGTCAAGCTGCTCGGGCTGCCGGTCGACCTTCGCTTCCGTCCTCCAGCGCCAGGCGAGCAGCGCGCGCTGCGCCGGCGATATGGTCTCGACGAGACCCGATTCACGGTCCTGGTCATGGGCGGCGCCGCCGGGGTGGGCAACCTGGTCAAGCAAGTCCGCGTCCTCGGTTGGGAGCCGCACCAGTGGCAGGTAGTCGCGGTTTGCGGTCGCAATGAGAAGCTCCGGCGACGTCTCGCGCGCGTGCGCTTCGCGACCCCGACCCTGATCCTCGGCTTCGTCGATTTCATGCCCGAGCTGATGCGGGCGAGCGACGTCATCGTCACCAAGGCCGGCCCTGGTGCGATCGCTGAAGCCCTCGCGACCGGCGTCCCGGTGCTGATCACCGGCTTCCTACCCGGACAGGAATCACCGAACGTGGACTTCGTCGTCGAGGCGGGCTTTGGCGCCTTCACCCCCAAAGAAGAAGACTTGCTCGACGAGGTGCGGGTGCTCGCCGAAGGTGGGCCTACATGGCAAGAGATGTCACGCAAGGCCGCCGAGCTGGCGCACCCCTACGCTTCTTCCGACATCGCGCGCGAATGCCTGCTCCTGGCAGCGCGCTACAGGGCTTCCGCGCACACTAGACGGTAGGGACACAGGCGGCATCGCCGCCGATCGGGGCGTGCGTCGAAGCGTCCGGATCGCACACCTTCGGCCGCCTCCATCCCCTGCTGCGTCGCGACGGCCAGCAGCGGACCCGTGCGATCGACGCGGACCGATTCGCCTGAGGCCAGGTAAACCATCTCGAGCTCGATGGGATCGAGCTTCAGCGCAGAGGCCGCGCCCAGCGCGTACAACGCCACCTGCAGGTCGCGGCGGCCGCGGGTCACTGGCCGGCCCGACTTGTAGTCGATGATGCGCCAGCCGTCAGCCGTGCGGTCGATGCGGTCGATCACGCCGTTGAGCATCCAGCCGTCGACGGCGACGGTGAACGCCTGCTCGAGGTACTCAGGCTCGGCGTTCAGGCCGCCTTGTTTGCGATATGCCTCCAGCTGCGCTGCGCCATTGCGCTCGAAGGTCGGCGCTCGACGCGCATCGGGAAAGGCGGTTTCCTTCCAGACCTCGCGATGCGTCGAGCGCAGCATCGGCGCAGTGATGTCGGCGCCGCCCCGCCTCGCCTCTCCGGCGCGCCGCAGCGTCTCGTGCAGAATCGCGCCCTGGACGGCCTCGGCGGTCTGGACCGCGGGCAGGCGCTGCACGTGGCGATACCAATACTGCCGTGGGCAATCGAGATACATGGCAATGCTGGAGTAGGAAAGCACTAGATCCCCCTCTCCCCTCCGGGGCGATGGTTGGGGAGCGGGGCGTGGGCTGGCGGGGAAGTCTCGCTGGGCAATGGTGCGCCCGCCGGCCGCCTTAACCTCCTCCAGAAATCTCGAATCCCGCCACCTCCGCCCCCCTTCGTAACGCGACGAGCGGGTGAGATAGAGAAGGCGATGTGCGCGCGTCATGGCGACGTAAAGAAGGCGGCGCTCTTCGGCGACCACGTCCTCCTTTCCGCGCACGAGGGGTTCCAGCACCGCCGCCGGCAGCTCGAACCTCGGTGACCGCCCCGACTGCGGCAGCCTGCCCTCGACAAGACCCGGCACGAAGACGGCTTCGAACTCAAGCCCTTTGGCCTGGTGGATGGTCATGACCTGGATCGCGTCGCCGACACCCTCCACCTCGGCCGGGCGCTCGTCTTCCTGAGATAGAAGGATGAGGTCGAGGCGGCGCATGTATGCCTCGAGCGAACGGTCGACCGAGGTTTCGCAGAACTCCGCCATCAGCTCGGCAAATCGACTCACGTTGGCGACGGCTTGTGCGCTCGCGCCGTCGAGGTAGCGCGTGCCCTGCATGAGGTCGAAGAAGAGGTCACGAACGTCAAGGACGGCGGATTGAGCATGTAGCTCGGCCAGCAGACCCGCGAAAGCCGACGCCGGTTCCCATTTCATCATGGCCTCAAGCGGAGGCAACTCCATGCGGTCGCGAAGCGTTGAGAGCGCCGGATCCGGATCCAGGCACAGCGGGGGACGGGTGAGGGCGCGCGCCAGGGCCACCAGGTCGTTCGGGTCTCTCAAGACTCGCAGGAGCGCGATCACATCTTTGATCTCGGGGCGATCGTAGAAACCGTGGCCGCCGCTCACGACGTGCGGCGTTCCGTGTGCTGACAGTGCTTCTGCGATCGGCCGCGCGATGGCGTTCGTGCGGCACAGGACCGCGATCGAGCCGGGGGCCAACCCAGATGCGATCAGGCGCTTCGCCTCGAGCGCGATTGCGTCCGCCTCGGAGGATCCGTCCGGGCACGCCCACACCTCGACTCTTTCACCCGAAAGGCTCGACCGCAGAAGCTTGGGCAGACGTTCGGCGTTGTTGCCGATTAGCGCGGACGCCGCCGCCACGATGCGACGCGAGCTGCGGTGGTTCCGTCCGAGCGTGACCGTGTGCGTCGCGGGAAAAGCGGCCATGAACCGCTCGAGGCTCGCACGCGAAGCGCCTCTGAATCGATAGATGCTCTGGTCGTCGTCGCCGACCACGAAGGGTTGGGCCCCGCCGGCGATCAGCTCGACGAGGCGCTCCTGAGCCAGGTTCAGGTCCTGGTATTCGTCGACGAGCACGTGCGGGTAGCGGTTGCGATACGCCTCGAGCAGCGCCGGTCGCTCGGCGAACATCTTCACCGCCAGCGTCAGCAAATCTTCGAAATCCAGCAGCCTTTCCTTGCGGCATCTGCGCGCGTAAGCGCGAAACAGCCGGACGCACGCTCGCATGAGCTCTGCCTTTTCGCGGTCCTCAGCATCCTTCGCCCAGGCTTCGAGCCGCTCGAGCGGAACCAGCTCTTGCTTGAGCCGCTCGAGCATCTGCAGCGCCGGCGCCACCAGGTCGTCCGGCCGATCGTCGCCCGTCAACGCAAGGTCGCCCAGCTCCCACATCAGCTCGCGAGCGAGGATCCAGCGGTCGGCTCCGGTGACGATCCGGAAGCCCACGGGCACGCCGATCGACCGTCCATCGGCTCGCAGCCACGCGAGGGCAATGGCATGAAACGTTCCTACCGCCGGCGCGCTCGCGCCGATGAGCTCCTCGATTCGCTCGCGCATCTCGGCCGCGGCGCGGTCGGTGAAGGTCATGACGAGGATCGAGCTGGGCGACACGCCACCCATAACCAACCGGCGGAACCGCTCGGCCATCACCGCGGTCTTGCCGGTGCCCGCACCCGCGACCACACGCACGGGCCAGCGGCCGATGGTCGCTGCCGCACGTTGTTCCGCGTCGAGCCGGATCACTCGACCGCCGAGGAACGCCCGATCCTCACCCGAAGCGTCCGCACCCGCCGGCCGAGCTGCATGCCGTTGAGGCGCTCCACGATGACCTCGGTATCCAGCCGCAGTTGGTGGGCCAGCGCAGGGCTGGATGTGGTGATCAGGAGGGTCCCGGATTTGAGCTCGACCTCATCGCACAACCGGGCCGGTTCGGAGCCGATCACGGCGCGGAACGCGGCCGCCACCTGCGTCCCGAGCAGCCGCCCTCCGCCGGGCTGCTTGCGCAGGACGCGAGGGAGGATATTGCCCACCTTATCCACAGGGCTTGACCTGTCCGGCCTCAACGCTCCAGACGGTCGCGCCGGCGATCAAATCCGGAGGAAACGGGCCCACGTCGACCGATGTGATCACGACCTGGCCGCCGCTTCCGACGTGGCGCAGAAGCGCCCCGCGCCGCTCGAGGTCGAGCTCCGAGAGCACATCGTCCAGCAAGAGCACGGGCCGCTCGCCCGTGCGCCTGGCGACCAGCTCGGCCTCGGCCAGTTTCAGGCTGACCACGGCGGTGCGCTGCTGGCCCTGCGAGCCGTAGCCGCGCGCGTCGCGGCCGCCGAGCAGCACACGCAGGTCGTCCCGGTGCGGACCGACGCTGGTGACGCCCCGGCGCAGGTCTTCCGCGAGCGAGTTATGCACAGCCTGCCCCAGGTCATCCGGCGGGCGCAAGTATTCGATCTCGAGGTGCTCTCCGCCCCCGATCTCCGAGTGGCACCGGGCAGCCGCGGGCGCCAGCTCGCGCACGGCCGACGCCCTTGCTCGCACGACTTCCGACCCCACCCGCACCAGCTCCGCGTCCCAGATCTCGAGGGCGCCCGTCTGCTCCTCGCCGGCGGAGATTCTTTTGAGCAGGCTGTTCCTCTGCTCGAGGATCCGCCGCAGACCGGAGAGAGCTCGGGCGTATCCCGGCTCGACCTGCACGAGGAGCTGGTTGAGGAACCGACGGCGCTGGTCCGGACCAGCTTTGATCAGCCCGAGGTCGTCGGGCCAGAAGAGCGTGACCCGGAAGTGGCCGGGGAGGTCGAACGCCCTCTTCCTGGCGCCGTCGACCTCGATGGTGCGGCGCGCACGATCTCCTTCCACGTTGAGAGCGATGGTCAGCTCCATCCGGCGGCCGGCGCTCTCGACGTCGGCCTCGATGCGAGATGCAGGTGCAATCGGGCCGACCAGCTCGAGCTCGCGGCGCGCACGCGGCGAGGCAGAGAGGGCCAGCATCGCGACGGCCTCGAGCATGTTCGTCTTGCCCTGGCCGTTGGCGCCGACGAACACATTGACCCCGGGCTCCATCGAGATGTCGAGGTGGGCGTAGTTGCGGTGATTCCTGAGCTGGAGGCGCCGGAGCAGCAACGAAACCTAGGACATGGCCACCCGCACGGGCATGATCACGTAGAGGTAGTGCTCCTTGCCCGGCGGTCGGAGCAGGCCGGGGCTGAGGGGTCCGTCGAACAGCAGCTCGACCTCGTTCTCGCCGAGAACGCCCAACGCATCCAGGACGTATCGGGCGTTGAACGCGATCTGAATGTCGGAGCCCTCGACATCGGCCGCCATCTCCGCCCTGCTGTCGCCGACCTCGTTGGTGGTCGCGGACAGGACCAGCGAGCCCGGTTGCGCTTTGACCCGGATCACGTTCGCGCTGTCCCGGGCGAACAATGAGACGGCCCGCACGGTCTGTGTCAGCTCCGCAGTGGAGACCTTGACCGTGGTTGAGCTCTTACTGGGGATAACCTGTGCATAGTTGGGATACTTTCCGTCGATCAGGCGGGAGGTCAGCTCGGAGCTCCCAGCTTTGAAGAAGATCTGGTTGCGAGCTTTGGAGATGATCACCTCCACTCGGCCGGGCTCACCTTTCAGCACCCTCGAGAGCTCAGCCAGCGCACGCGCCGGCACGATCAGGCTCGCCTCGAGGTCGCCGGCCCCGGCCACACCCAGCTTGCTCACGGCAAGGCGATGGCCATCTGTGGCCGCCAGCGTCAGGCCGCCGCCATGAACCTGGACGAGCACTCCGGTGAGCACCGGGCGCGCCTCGTCTGTGGAGGCAGCCATCTGGGTCTGCTCGACAGCCGTCACCAGGTCGTCGAGCGCAACCTCGATGCGATCGCCCTCGTCGGGCCGCGGTCCCGGCGGAAATTCCTCGGCTTCGATGCACTTGATGTGGGTGTCGAAGCGCGCGCAGCGCAGGTTCAGCGATTGCGTCGCTCCGTCGAGTGTCATCTCGAGATCCTGGTCTGGGAGTGTGCTCACGAAATCGGTCAGCAGGCGCGCCGGCGCGGTGGTGCTGCCTTCCATCGATACTTCGGCGGGCACGAGCTTCCGGATGCCAATCTCGAGGTTGGTCGCCGTCAGCGCGAGGCCTTCCGAGGTGGTCTCGATCAGGATGTTGTTGAGGATGGGCAGGGTGGTGCGGCTCGAGATTGCGCGTGAGACGATCTGCAGTGCCTGGCCTAGAACTGCCGGCCTGCACGTCACTTTCATCTGAGCTTCGATAGCTTTGGCTTTCAAGACAGTTGTCCCCCGTACATAGTGTTTCTCTTAATAGAGAAGTCTCGTAGTCCATAACAGTAAGCGCTGTGCAGAGTGTGGATGTCGAGAGTCTTTACAGATCGCGGGGAGTGGGGGATAAGCTCGGGATAAGCTCGGTCCGGGGCGGCGCGACCTGTTACTCCGCTGGGGACGAATCGCCCTCGGTTCGAATCTCCGACGTTTCTCCCGCCCCATCCGGCACAACCTGTGGACAGCCGCATCCCTCTCCTCATCACTGTGCGTAAAGACGCTCTCTGATCGCCTGTACCTCGTACCTCAACCTCTCGTCTTCCTTAAGCTCGTTAGCGATCTTCTCGATGGAGTGAAGTGCGGTCGTGTGATCGCGGCCTCCGAAGGCCTTGCCGATGGCGGGCAGCGAAGATGGAGTCTCTTCGCGGACGAGGAACATCGCTACCTGTCGTGGAAAGACGATGTGCTTGTCCCGCCGCTTGCCCTTCATGTCGTCGAGGGTGACGTTGTAGTAGTCGGCGACCAAGGCCTGTATGCGCTCGACGTTGATGGGCTTGCGAGTGCCGGCGGGAATGATGTCGGCGAGGAGACGTGCCGCCTCCTCTGCGTCGACCGGACGCTGGTGGACTGCTGCAAACGCTTGCACCCGGGTGAGCGCGCCTTCCAGCTCACGGATGTTGCGCTGCACCTTGTGGGCGATGAAGCTCAAAACATCTTCCGGCACGAGGCTGCTGTTGTCGCCGAGCTTCGAGTGGAGGATGGCGAGGCGGGTCTCGAAGTCGGGGGACTGGATGTCCGCGATCAATCCCCATTCGAAACGCGACCGCAGCCTGTCCTCGAGAGTCGGGATCTCTTTTGGCGGGCGGTCCGACGATATGACGATTTGCTTGTTGATCTCATGGAGCGCGTTGAAGGTGTGGAAGAACTCTTCCTTAGTCCGGTCTTTGCCGGCGAGGAACTGGACGTCGTCGATGAGCAGCACGTCGACGGTGCGGTACTTGTGGCGGAACTCACCCATGCGCGCGGTGGCGATCGAGCTGATCACCTCGTTGGTGAACTGCTCGGAAGTGAGATAGACGACGCGCTTGCGCGGAAAGCGGTCGTGGACCTCGTGACCGATTGCGTGCATCAAATGGGTCTTGCCGAGACCTACGCCTCCATACAGGAAGAGCGGGTTGTAGCTGTCACCGGGAGCTTCAGCGACCGCTTTGGCGGCCGCGTGAGCGAACTGCGAGTTGTGCCCGACCACGAATGATGAGAACTTGAACCGGGCATTCAGCTCCGACGGGGTGATGATCGGAGCATCGGGTGTTGCGTCGACGCCATTCTCGTGGCCGTTGTCGCCGTTGGGGACGAGATCGCCGTCGGCGTTGACCAGCTGCGGGCGATGGCCGGTCGGGGAGATCACGAAGTCGATGTTGACCTCTGATCCGGTAACCGCCTGGAGTGTTTCCTGGATGAGCCCTGAGAAGCGGTCCTCGAGCCAGTCTTTGGCCAGCTTGCTGGGGACGCCGATGCGGAACGTGCCGCCATCAGCGGAGACGACCGACGTGTTCTTCAGCCACATGTCGTAGGTCCGCTTGGCGAGTTGGAACCGGAGCTCCTCCTGCACCTGCGACCAGATCTGGTCCTGGTTCACGTCACGAATTCCCTTGCGCCGGCGGGCCAGTCTCACTGCCGGCTCGCGCCATAAATGGCTGGGGGCAAAAGGCCGCCGCCTTTTGCAAATGCTGTGGACAACCTGGGGTCAAAAACACCGGCCATCTCCTCCTGCTCCCTCGCCCGCGAGGCAAACCTTGTATTGCGTGCCCGCGAGCACAGGTTCAATCGAAGCTCCACCATCTCGAGCTCCGTCGCCTTGGCGCCTGTGGAAAAGAACGGACCGGATTTCCACAGGTTGGCGGCGCCGACCTGTTCGAAATCCCACATCCGGTCTGATCCGAAACCTGGAAGCGGTATTGTGACGTTAGGCTAGCGGTGACTGGGATGGTGGGTGAGTGCGTTTAGCGCGACCTGTACTGGATTGGTTCTGCTGCAGGGACCCTGTCTGCTTCCGGGCGGGGATTGTAACAAAGGCTCGGGTGGGCCGCAAGGCATTGCGCCCGATGGATGAGGTGATAGAAGCGGTATCACGGTTGTGAGAGCCGCCGTCGGCTACACTACCGCGGTTCCATCAGGCTCCAGCCACGGGGGATCCCTCCATCAAGCGAACCTATCAACCCAAGAAGCGCTACCGCCGCCGGGTGCACGGCTTCCTTCGCCGCATGGCCTCGCGGGGCGGCGCCCGAGTGGTGCAAAACCGCCGTCGGAAGGGGCGCCAGCGCCTCACTCCGTAAGCGGGACGTTTCGGCGTTGAAGCGGCGTTTTCGGCTTCGCCGGCAGTCAGATTTCCAGGCGGTGATCGCGGGCAAGCGCGTGTTCACGGGGCGCGCACTCGTCGCTTTTGCCGTTCCCACCACTGCCGCTCAGAGTCGCGTCGGAGTCACCGTGAGCCGGAACGTCAAGAGCTCCGTCAACCGGAATCGGGCTCGCCGGCGGCTCCGCGAGGTTGCGCGCGACCGGTTGCTTGGCCCTGATTCGCCGCTCCAGGGAGTGGGAATACGATATGACGTGGTTCTGATCGCTCGCCCCGCCGCGCTCGAGCTGCCTTTTGCAGACCTCCAGGATGACGTGGACCAGGCCGCGCTCAGGCTCTCCAGGTTGAATTCATGACGGCGGTCCTGCTGGCAATGATCCGCGGCTATCAGATGACGTTCTCGAAGATCCTTCCCCCTTCGTGTCGCTACTACCCGTCCTGTTCCCACTACACATACGAGGCGGTGGAGAGGTACGGCTGGCTCCGGGGCGGCTGGATGGGCGCCGTGCGCATCGCGCGGTGCCATCCATTTGCCAAGGGCGGCTACGATCCTGTTCCTTGATCACTCGTTTACTGGGGGAAGACTGACATCTACCTGAGCTCCGCCTTCGGCGGCATCTTCGATATCTTCCTGCCCCTCAACCGTTTGTGGGTGACGCTCGTCGAGCAGCCGCTCGCCTCGTTCCTCCTCTATCTGTTCACGCACCTTTCGGCGGTTCCGATCATCAGCTCGATCGGCGCGTACGGCGTTGCGATCATCATCCTGACGGTCCTGATCCGTCTGGCCCTGTCGCCGTTGACGCAGTTCCAGCTGGTGACGCAGCGCAAGACGATGGTCGAGCAGCGCAAGCTCGCGCCCCAGGTAGGGGAGCTGCGCAAGAAATACAAGAAAGATCCGCAGAAGCTGAACGCGGAGATGATGAAGCTCTACCAGGAGCACGGCGTCAACCCGCTCGGAGGCCTGGTCGGCTGCCTGCCGCTCGTCGTCCAGATCCCAATCCTGACGGCCCTTTACTACGTGTTTCAGGGTTTCGCGAAGGCCGGCCATCCACCGCAGCCGTTCCTGTTCGTGCCCAACCTCAACGACATCCCGATGCAGCACACGCTGTTCACCGGCCTGCCGATCCCCTCACCTGAGTTCCTGATCTTTCCGCTGTTTGCGGCGATCACCACGTTCGTGCAGTCGAAGATGCTGCAGCAGCCGCCGCCGGTCAACCCGACCGAGCAGGAGCTCCAGACCCAGCAGATGCAGCGGACCATGGTCTGGCTGTCGCCGCTGATGATCGGCTACTTCGCCCTGCAGGTTCCCGCCGGCCTGGGGCTGTACTGGTTTGTGGGGAACCTGGTCAGTATCATTCAGCAGTACTTCGTGGTCGGTTGGGGAAACCTGTTTCCGAAGCGGGGTGGAGGGGGGCCGGCGCAGACGGTCGCGATCAAAGGCGGGGGCGGTCCGAAAGATCGCGGACCCAGGCCGAGCCTGAAGCCCGCGCCGCAGAACGGACCGAGGCCCAGGAGGCCGAAAAAGTGAGCAAAGTCGTGGGGGCAGTCCGATGAAGTCAGCAGAAGGCCGCGGCCGAACCCTCGACGAAGCCGTCGACGCGGCTTTGATCGAGCTTGGCGAAAGCCGCCGGAACGTGGACGTGCGGGTTATCAGCGAAGGACCCGAGGAGACAGTCGTCGAGGTCAGCGTCATCGATCACACGGCGCCGTCTCTGGGTGTCGGGGCGCCCACCAACGGCAAGGCGGACGTCGCGCGCTCGCTGGTCGAAGGATTGCTGAAGCACATGGGCGTTCGGGCTCAGGTCACCGTGCGCACCGGCACGGATCCGATCACTCTCGACATCAGCGGCCGCGACCTGGGCGCATTGATCGGCTGGCGGGGCGAAACGCTGCGTGCATTGCAGTCGGTGACGAACGTAATGCTCGGCAGGCATCTGGCCGAGGGCGAGCGCGTGATCGTCGACGTCGAGCGCTACCGACAGCGTCGTGAGCACACCGTGCGCGAGATCGCGCTGCGGGCCGCCAGGCAGGTGAAGATGACGGGCGACGCCATCACCCTCGATGCCATGCAGGCTTTCGAAAGGCGCGCGATTCACCTCGCCCTGCAGGACGATCCAGACGTCGGCAGCTCGAGCATCGGCGAAGAGCCGGACCGCCGGGTGGTGGTCGGACCGCGCAAGCCAGCGGGTAGCTGATCCTATGCCCGGCCGGGCCGCGGCTGAGCGGGTCCGGAAGGCGATCGCGTTGGTGAACGCCGTCGCGGACGGCGCGGGTGACGAGGACATCACACCGACGGAAATCGCCGAAGCGATCCGGGACTGTCTGGAGCTGCGCGAGATCGAGCAGGGATCGAACGTGCGCAAGTACCTGGGTGAGGCGCTCGACGCGGTATCCGACGGAATGCCCGCGGATTTCGTAGCGATGACCCTCTACGCCGCGCTTGGCGCGCTCGGGGAGAGTAGCTGACACTCCACCGAGTTCACGAGCTGGCGGGCGGGGCGAAACTGGTAGCCGCGGCGATGCCCGAACGTCTATCGGCGAGCATTGTCTTCATGTTTGGCGGCGGTTCGAGGCTTGAGGACGAGCGCTACGCGGGCGTGTCGCATTTTATCGAGCACCTTTTCTTCAAAGGCACCCAGAGAAGGCCGACGTCGAAGGAGATCGCCGATGCCATCGAAGGTGTCGGCGGCTTCGTCAACGCTTCCACCGACAAAGAGCTGACCGCCTACTGGACGAGAGTGCCTGCCGAGCATGTAGAACTCGGCCTTGATGTGCTCACCGACATCGTTTCCAACTCCAAGCTCGCGCCGGCGGACGTCGAGCGCGAGCGGATGGTGATCCTTGAGGAGCTGCGCATGTACCAGGACCAGCCGCAAGAGTTCGTCCAGAACCTGTTCGACGAGATCATGTGGCCGGATCATCCGCTGGGGCGCGATATCGCCGGCACCGAGCAGTCGGTCGCACGACTGACCCGGGACGACATCCTCGAGTACGCGAGCGCGCATTACCGGCTGCCGAACCTGGTCATCGGCGCGGCGGGGGCGTTCGATGAAGGCGACGTGGTAGCGATGGTCGGTTCGCGATTGACGCTGCCGGCCGACCCCGATGGGCTTCTGGCGCCGTCGTTGCCGGCGCCACTGCTCGAGCCACGGGTGCTCATGCGACGGCGGCGGACGGAGCAAGCGCACATTTGCCTGGGTGTTCGCGCGTTGAGCTATCTGCACCCCGACCGATTTGCGCTCGATCTGTTGAACACCGTGCTCGGTGAGGGGATGAGCTCGCGGCTGTTCCTGAACATCCGCGAACGACTCGGGCTGGCATACGACGTGCACAGTTTCACGCAAAAGCATCGCGACACCGGCCTCCTCGGCGTGTACCTGGGTGTCGATCCTAAGAACGCGGTCGCGGCCGTCAATGCCGTGATCGCGGAGATGAACGCTCTATGCGATCACGAGCTCAACGAGGAAGAGCTCGGGCGGGCGAAAGAATTCACGAAGGGCCGCCTGCGGCTCGAGCTCGAGAGCACGAACGGGGTCTCGTTCTGGCTCGCATACCAGGAGCTGCTGATTGGATCGATCAAGACGATCGAGGAGGAGGTGGCGCTGGTGGACGCCATCACCGCAGCGGAGGTGCGGCGCGTCGCCAATGAGGTGTTGAGGACGCCGATGCAGATGGCGGTGATCGGCCCCTTCGCCAAGGATGCCTCGTTCAGGGCCGCGGTTGGCGCTTAGCGGCTGCTCTCGTACTCAGCCCACGGCGGCGGAGCCGCTCTGCACCGTGGGCACCTGGGAGTAGATATTGCCGAAATGGTCGACGGGCCAGATGCGGAACCAGGCGCGTCCGTCGATGCGGTCGCGGCCTATGGGTCCGAAGATGCGCGAGTCCTGCGATCGGTTGCGGTTGTCCCCCATGACGAAGTACTGATCCTGCGCCATGATGCAGCCGTCAAGGTTGCCACATTGATCCCATGAGGTGTTCGCGGTCCAGGCCTCGGGCAGGTACGGCTCCACAAGTCGATGGCCGTTGATGTAGACGATCGAATCTCGGATCAGGAGGCGCTCGCCGGGAAGCGCGATGATGCGCTTGATGAAGTCCTTGGAGTTGTCGGTGGGCGGACGCAGGATGATGATGTCGCCGCGCTGTGGAGCGTGTAGGCGGTAGTCGATCTTGTCCGCGATCAGGTAATCGTTGTTGTCGAGCGTCGCGAACATCGACAGGCCCTCGACGTGCACCGTTTGCACCGCGAAGCTGATGCCGAAGTAAAGGATGACCGCGAGCACGATGACCTCGGCAAGCTCGCGTAGGATCGAGCCGGTCGCTGTGCGTGGTTGATTCGCCGCGACTGCGGGCTGTTGGGGGGCGGCCATTGAGTTTTAGGAGACGAGCTTAGCGCAGACCCGTTCCAGCTCTTCCTGACTTGAGTACCGGAGCTCTACCGTCCCTCGTTTGAGACTGCCGGTGATCTTGACCGGGACACCAAGCTGCGACTCGGCCGCGGCGGCCAAGCGACGAAGTTCCGATGGAGCGCCGCTGCGCGGGACACGGCGCGGCTTGTAGGTCCTCACCCAGTTCTCGGTCTGGCGCACAGAAAGTCTCTTCGCGATCACGACCTTGAGTCCATGCTCCTGGGCAGCCTGGCTTTCCAACGCGATCAGGGCGCGGGCGTGGCCGGCGGTGATGGCGCCGGCGGCGACCGAGGATTGCACTGCTGCGCAGCCGCCGAGCAGGCGTAGAGATTGGGTTACAGAGACGCGATGCTTTCCAATCCGCTGCGCGACCTCGTCATGAGTGAGGCTGAACTCTTCGGTGAGGCGTTTGAGCCCGCGAGCTTCTTCGATCGGGTCGAGGTCGGCACGCTGGAGGTTCTCGATCAAGCCGAGCACCAGCTGCGCGTCGTTGCCGGTGTCGCTGCGCACGACCGCAGGCACCGAGTTGAGGCCCGCGAGCCGAGCGGCACGCCATCGTCTCTCTCCCGCGATCAGCTCGTAGCCGTCGATGCTCCTGCGGACGAGGAGCGGCTGCAGCACGCCGTGCTGGCGTATCGATTCGGCCAGCTCGCCCAATGGCTCGGCGTCGAAGCGCGAGCGGACCTGCTGATGCGAGGGGCGGATCTGGTCGACCGCAATCATCTGCGGCACCATCGCCTCACCCTCACGCGACATCGGGATGAGCGCGTTGAGTCCGCGGCCGAGACCGCGCAATGGTGATGGGCTCATCGTTCCAACAGCTCCTTTGCCAGGGCGCGATATGCGGCCGCGCCCCGCGATGATGGGTCGTACTGGATTACTGACTTGCCGTGACTCGGTGCCTCGCTGATCCGGACGTTGCGGGGGATGAGCGTCTTCAGCACGTGTGTGGGATGCGAGCGCCGGACCTCTTCGAGAACGTCCCACGAAAGCGTGGTGCGCCCATCGAATTGGGTCATCAAAATTCCGGCAACCTCGAGCCTTGGATTGAGGCGCGAGCGCACGAGTTGATGCGTGTAGAGGAGATGCCTCAATCCTTCGAGGGCGAAGTATTCGCACTGGGTAGGGATGAGCATGCTGGTCGCGGCGGTGAGGGCGTTGAGAGTGAGCAGCCCGAGGGATGGTGGGCAGTCGATGATCACGCACTCGATTGCATCGGGCACCGATGCGATCGCCTTGCTCAGACGGGTCTCGCGTTCGTCGAGCGATGCGAGCTCGATCTCGGCGCCGGCGAGATCGATGTGCGAGGGCACGAGGCTCAGCAGAGGCACTGCGGTCTCCACCATCACTTCGTCCACCGAGGCATCGCCGGCGAGGAGCTGGTAGATGGTGCCGCGCACTCGCGCCGGATCGAGTCCGAGGCCGGAGGTGGAGTTGGCCTGGGGGTCGAGATCGATGAGCAACACGGGATGGCCGAGCTCCGCCAGCGCGGCGCCGAGGTTGATGGCGGTGGTCGTCTTGCCGACGCCCCCCTTCTGGTTGACGACGGCGAGGACGGTTGTCCGGGTGGTAGCCAACATCTTGGGGTCAGAGCGAACTACCGCTCCTATATCTGGGGCCATTCAGCGGAATTGTAGCCTTAGGGGTCGGTGGCTGACTACCGGGTCTGTTAAGGCCCGCGATCGCCCGACCCCACCCTTTGGGGGCCCTCCCTGTCCCGGTGCGGCCCCTCCCCCGCCTCGCACCTTACCGGCCAACCTAGATGTTCGATCTGACTCCTGCAACCCAGCCTGTTAAGACCACATTGATCACGGATTCGTCGCCGCTGGGGTGCGGCCGCGGTAAGACCACAGCGCCAACGCGGTCAAGGCGAGGAGCGCCAGCTCGACTGCGATGGCAAATCCCAGAAGCTGGCTTGCAATGCCGATGCTGACAACGAGGTTGTACGCCGCGTGCGTGACGATCGTCGTGGTCGTGTTCGTGTACTTGCGGATCACACCCAGGCCGAGTGCGAGCACGAACACCGCGAATGTGTCGAACGAGATGCTGTACTGGGTGTGGATCGAGGTGAAGAGGAGCGCCGTCACCACCAGCCCGAGTCGCGGCTGAAGTGCACCGCGAAACAGGATCTCTTCGCAGATCGCGGGCAGCACGGCGATGGCGGCAATCCCGGCGGGAGCGCCCAGCCCGCCGAATACGTGCCGGGTTGTGATGTCGACGTTGTGCGCGATATCAGGCGTCAATGCGTGGCTCAAAAAATCGATCCCCTGGCCGAACGCGAAGAAGACACCGGCGGCTGCCAGTGCCAGCGCGATCTGCCACCAGGCCGGTTTGACCACGCCCAGGCGAGCAGTGGCTTGAGTGGCGTCCCTCCGGATGTAGAGACCGACGCCAGTCGCGGCGATGATGAGGAACGGGACCTCCTGCGCGAAAAGATCGAGGACGGTCAACGGTGGTTGCGATCTGTCGGCGGCGAGAACGTCCGTAAAGGCGACGAGCGAGACCTGAGAGCCAAACAGGATCACGGCCAGAACCAACGCGAGCCCATGGACAGGGTTGTCGGGGTCGAGGTTGAGGGTGCGTGCGACGCGCTCGCGCATCGGGTGAGAGGTCAACACCGCCGCGACGATCGCCGTGATCATGATGCCGGCACCAATCGCCGAAGCCGAGGCTCCGGTCGCGGGAGGGCCGAGGATGCCGGCGAAATAGACAGCGCCAAATAGAAAAGTCGCGCCGGAGGTCAGGCCGGCAAGGATGCCGGTGGCTTGACTTGCCCACGAGCGGCTCACCGCCGCGTTGGCGGTGACTATCAACGGCAGCGGCAGGAGTAGCGAGACGAACGCGCCCGCGGCGTCGAGGGTCAGGGCGCGATCAGCCTGGCTTGTTAGTCGATGGAGTCAGGGCCGGAGCGGTGGTTGGCCCGGGAGCCGCCGGCCTAGAGGTAGTGGCCTCCAGGATTGGCTTGAAAAGCTCGATCGGGATCGGGA
Source organism: Actinobacteria bacterium 13_1_40CM_66_12 (assembly GCA_001917895.1). The sequence continues at coordinate 2,485 of MNEW01000024.1, read as the reverse complement.
GCACGATCGTGGTGTTCTTCTCGGTGCCAATCTCGACCAGAGTCTGGAGGAAGCGGAGCTGAAGGGCGCCTTGCTGGGTCGAGATGATCTGGGCCGCGTTGGCCAGCGTCTGCGAGGCCTGAAACTCTCCATCCGCGTTGATGATCTTGGCGCGCTTTTCCCGCTCTGCCTCCGCCTGCTTTGCCATCGCCCTCTGCATGGTCGAGGGCAGCTCGACGTCCTTGATTTCAACTACAGCGACCTTGATTCCCCAGGGCTCGGTTTGCTCGTCGATGATCTTCTGCAGGTTCTGATTGATCTTCTCGCGGTTGGCCAGCAGGTCGTCCAGCGTGGCCTGTCCCAACGCGGCGCGCAGCGTCGTCTGCGCAATCTGCGAAGTGGCGTTGATGTAGTTGAGGACCTGCGTCACGGCTCTCTGGGCATCGACGACCTGGAAATAGATAACCGCATTCACTTTTGCAGTCACGTTGTCGTTGGTGATCACCTCTTGCGGGGGGACCTCCAACGTGATGACGCGCAGGTCGATCTTGACGAGCCGGTCGACTCCGAACGGAATGATGAAAAACAGGCCGGGCCCCTTCAGCGCGATCAGCCGGCCGAGGCGAAAGACAACGCCGCGTTCGTATTCGTTGGCAATGCGCAGGCTCGAGAACGCGATGATGAGCGCCAGCACGACGACCACACCAACGACAACCAGCGTGGTGATGTCCATTACGCGTCCTCCTTCTTCTGACCGGTGTCGCCGGCCTCCACCTGCAGCTGCAGACCCTTCCGACCCACCACGCGCACTGGTGTCCCCTGGTGAATGGGACCGTTCGCCGCGACGGCTTTCCACAGCGCGCCGCGGACAAAGACTAGTCCTTCCGGGGCGAGCTCCTCGCGGGCCTCACCCTTTGCGCCCAGCAGTGCCTCGGATCCGGTAGTGACGGGACGCCGGCGCGCGATCCATACCTTGCGAATGAAGAAGACGAAGAATCCAGCCGTCACAGCGGCCGCGATGATGGCCGCGAGTGGATTGACGCCGAGCCCGATGGGGCCGGTATTGATGAGAAACGCCATCCCCAATAGCAGCGCGACGACTCCGCCGGCGCTGAGTATGCCATGCGTATTGGCGTTGATATCGGCGATGAAAAGAACCAGCGCCAGCAGCAACAGCAGAGCTCCCGCGAGGTTCACAGGAAGGTTGGCCAGGGAGACGATGGCGAGAACGGCGGCGATTCCGCCGACGACGCCAGGGAGGATCGCGCCAGGTGTAGAGAGCTCAGTGATGATGCCGTAGGCCGCCAGCAGGATCAGAAGCGCGGCGACAGTTGGATCGATAAGAGCGTTCAAGAAGACCATCCAGAACGGCATCGGAAAGTCTTGAATTTGAGCGCCGGCTGTGTGGAGCGTCAAACTACCGCTTGGCCTGGGAACGACCTTGCTGTCAACCGCGGTCAGCAGAGAGTTCGGATCCGGAGACTCCAGGTCGGCGACGTGGAGCTGGACGGCCTGCTCGGCGTTGACGTTCACGCTGTTGCGCACCGCATCCTCGGCCCAATCCGCATTGCGTCCGTGCATCGACGCAAGGTTGCGAACCCTGGTCACCGCGTCGTTGAGCACCTTCTTGCCGAGGTCTCCGCTGATATCTGCGCCGGTAGCCTGGATTGGATGCGCCGAGCCGATGTTGGTGCCCGGCGCCATCGCCAGGACATCGGCCGCCTGGGCGACGAAGAGCCCGGCAGACGCGGCGCGCGCACCGCTCGGGTAAACGAAGGCGATGACCGGGACCTTCGAGTTCAGCAGGCTGGTGACAATGTCGTCCATCGAAGTCGAGATGCCGCCGGGTGTATTGATCACCACCAGCAGGGCGTCGGCGTGGTCGGCCTCAGCGCGCGAAACGGAGGCTGAGATATAGGCGGCCATGATGTTGTTGATGTCGCCGTTGAGATCGGCCTGCTCGACGTGAGGCGTCGCGGCGGCACTCGAAGTCGACGGCAAGACGGCGATCGCAAGGGCAGCCACCCCTGCTCCCAGCAAGTGGCGGATGCGCATCTTTTGAGCATAGGCCGCTCGTTGGCCAGTGGTGTAAAACGTGGAACATTCGCCTGCCGGGCCTCGGTCGGGAGGGCTTTCCGGCACGTCGTAGAATCGCCAAGATGGCTTTCTCACCGCGCCGACCTGAGCGCCCGACCGACGAAGGCCAGGCGGAAGCTGAGCTGAGTGCTCTGATCAGCAGCGCTCGTTCAGCGGGAGGCCTGACCCCTGGCGACGAGGCAAGGCTGCTCCAGCGTGCCGGCTTGGGTGATCGCGTCAGCCAGGACCGGCTCGTGGCGGCGCACCTGGAACGCGTTGTGCGCCTGGCGGCGACGCGAGGTGAGCACGGTCTGTCGGTTTCGGACCTGGTCCAGGAGGGCTCGATCGGCCTCCTCGAAGCAGTGCGCACGTATGCCGACAGTGGGGAGACCGACTTCGCCCAATTCGCCGAGGGTCGCATTGCCGCACA
>MNEW01000008.1 GCA_001917895.1 Actinobacteria bacterium 13_1_40CM_66_12 | reverse complement strand
AGAAGTCGTGCGTGAGCAGCGCCGCCTCCAGAACGATCGCGGCGGCGGAGAGCATGGCCGCGGTCGCGTAAAAGGCGCGGCGGCCGACCTGGATCATGACGCCGTTCTCGGTCCAACCGGCCCAGAACGAAAGCAGCGCCGAGAACGCTGCCAGGACGAGGCCGGCGAGCAGGGCACCCGCGCCGAGGTAGGCCAGAGTCACGACGCCGAGGTCCGCCGCATATTTCGCGGCATCGACGGCCGGAGCCAAGGAGACGACGAGCACGCGAGGGAGCGCATCGCGTAGATGCGCGACCGAGCGCGCGCAGGAGCCGACGCAGGCTTCAGCGCCTCTCTCGGGGTCCCCGCGGAATCACACGATTCCGCGGGGTGAGACGGCGCCCGGCCGTCTAGGACGCGAAGATGCAAGGAGCTTCGGCGGCGTGGCTCTGCAGTCACTGGGTGTAAGGCGTGATGGAGAAGCGCGACGGGCATTTCGCGAGCACCGCGCGCGCGTGAAAGACCCCGTCAGCCCCGAGCCTGCCGTCGGCCACCACTGTGATCCCCGGCTTGAAGATGTCCGGCAGCGTCCCTGTGTAGTCGATCGGAACCGATGCGGTCCCGTCCTTCTCCGTGAAGCGCACGTGAAGGCCTCCATCGCTGCGCTGGACGTCGTTCTGCACGACGCCGGCCACGCGCACGTCTCCGGTCGCCGGCTGACGAGAGCGCAGCTCGGACACGGTCAGGTAGTACTCCGACGCCGCGCCGGAGGCCGAATACACGAGGTAGCCCACGCACGCAGCCACGACCGCGATCACCAGGCCCCAGCGGATCATGCGGCGATCAGCCTCAAGTAGTGATCGAGGGTGGTGGCATCGAGCGGGCCGGCGAAGGACGCGGCCACCACGCCGTCCGCAGTGATGAAGATCGTGACGGGCGGCCCGACCACGCCGTACGCGCCATAGCTGCCCGAAACAATCGGGCCCGCGGGATATGAGTGCGGGTGCTGGTCCTCGAACGAACGGACTCCAGTCGTCGTGTCCTGCATGGCGGCGCCGACGAATGCCACCTGGGGGTGGGTCGCCGCTGCGTCGGCCAGAACGGGCAGCTCCTGCACGCACGGGCCGCACCATGACGCCCAGAAGTTGACGACCACGGGCTTACCGCGCAGGTCACGCACGCCAACCTCGCGCCCGTCAAGCTGCTGGATGGCGAGGTCGGGGGCCGTGTGACCGAGCAGGTGAGGACTCGTCAGGGCCGCGTGCTGCAAGCCCCAAGCGAGCGACACCATGAGGGCGATTCCGAGGACAAGGGCGCCGGCCGAGATCAAACCGGACCTGACGTTCAACGGGCTGAGTTTAGTGTTAGTCGGGGAGTGCGTTCGCCGCTGCTATGCGGCCGTAAAGCTTGCCGCTCGGCTTGATCGTTCGCTCCAGCGACTTGCGGTCGACCTCGATCAATCCGAAGCGCGTCGAGTAGCCGCGTGCCCACTCGAAGTTGTCGGTGTTCGTCCAGTGGAAATAGCCGCGAACGTCGACGCCGTCGCCGATGGCGAGCAGTACGTTGGCCAATGTCTCGGTGATGTAGCGAGCGCGCCACTCGTCGTCGCCGGTTGCAAGGCCATTCTCGGTGATGTACACGGGCTTCCCCAGCTCGCGCAACTCATTCAACACCGTGCGTATCCAGGTCGGGTCTGCGCTCAGTCCCATGTCGGTCACGGGCCGGCCGGGAACGTTGAAGCGCCGGATAAACTGTTCGCGCGGTCTTTTGGGATCGAACGCGCACATCTGGCCCCAGTAGTGAGCGATGCCGACGAAATCGCTGGTGGCCTCGACGATCCGGCGCAGCTGCCCGGGGGCCACGGGCCATCGATCGAGAGCCATCTGCGACGTCTGGGCAGCCCACCGATCGCGGCGCTTGTCGGAGGCAGGCAGGAACAACAATTTGTGATGAGAGAGGCCGACTTTCGCGTCGGGCCACCTGCGTTTGATCGCTCCGTACGCGAGCTCGTGCGCCTTGCGCATGTTGCTGGTGACGCGATAGAGCCCGATGACGTCTCCCTTACGGCCCGGGGGAAATTCGCCGAAGACCCAGCCGTTGGCGGCATAGATCGTCGGCTCGTTGATGGTGCACCAGAGCCCGACGAGGTCACCGAGCTGGTCGACGACCCGATGCACGAACGGCAGAAAACCATGAGCGGCATCCGGGGCCGACCAGCCACCCTTGCTCGCAAACCAGGTCGGGCTCGTGAAATGGTGCAGCGTCACCATCGGCTCGATGCCTTGCTCGCGCAGGTCGCCGAGGACGTCGCGGTAGTGGCGGATCTGCCGGGCATCGAACTCGCCGGGCGAAGGCTCGATCCGGGACCACTCGATGGAGAGCCGGTGCGCGTTCTGGTTCAGCTCACGCAGCAGCGCGAAATCTTCGCGGTAGCGGTGGTAGTGGTCGTTCGCAATCGCCGACGTGCCTCCGTTGGCGATCCGGCCTGGCTGCTGCTCGAACTCCCACCAATCGCAGTTGCGGTTGTCTCCCTCGACCTGGTGAGCGGCGCTGGCGGTGCCCCAAAGGAAGCCCTCGGGGAAACGCGACGTCACGCGACAGTTGCCTGCTTTTCGACCTTGGGCGGAGGCACGTACTCCCAGCGCAAGGGTTTATCCCCATCCATCTCCAGGACGAGCATCCCCGCTTTGTCCACGACCTTCCGATACATCTCGCGCTCGTTGTGCGCCCGCCCATCGAGCACGATCCAAGCCGCCTGCAGAGGGTCGGCGTGGCTGACGACCGCCATCGTCTCACCGGGATGTTCATGCACGATCCGGCGCACGACGTCGAGAATTCTGCCGCCCATCCGATCGACCGACTCGTCGCCGGGGACCAGCCCGCGCCTCGCCTTGTGCACGTACCAGAGTGGGCGCCGCAGCGGGATGTGCCAGTACGGGAGCCCCTGCAGGTAGCGGCTGAACTCCGCCTCGCGCAGCTCGGGGTCCGCTTCGAGAATCGCGGGTGGATCGAGTCTGGCGTTGATGAGCTCCGCCGTCTCGACAGCACGAGCCAGAGGGCTGTGGACGATGCGCTTCACGTTTTCGCCCCGCAGCCTGTCTCCGACCGCGGTTGCCTGCGCGCGGCCGAGCGCGCTCAGCTGGAAACCGTCGAGATGCCCATACAGGAGACGGCGCGGGTTCTCGACGTCGGCATGCCGGATCAGGTAGACACGCGTGGACGCCAAATCGGTATCGATCCTACGGAAGCGCTAGGAGCGGAAAGCGCCGACCGAGGTGCGGTTGGTGCCGGACGAGCGCCCTGACTCCAGCGCGTGATAGGCCTCGCGGACCAGGTTTCCCGTGTACTCGCGCCGATTCATGAGCCCCGCCTCGTCGTCGGAGGACCGCATCTGGCTGATCGTGGCTGCGCCGCAGCTGACCGTGATCCGCTTCCAGTTGCCGGCAGTCGCGAAATCGTGCGAGGCGATGGAGCGCCGGATCTTGTCGGCGGCCAGGGTGGCTCCCTGCTCGTCGGTCTCGGGCAAGACGATGGCGAAATGCGGCGGTCCCTCGGCGTCCAGAAAAGCCACTGTGTCGGTGTCGCGGATGGCCTGGCCCAGACGCTCCGAGATCTCGCGCAGCAGCCCTTCGAGCTGGATGTGGCCGAGCTCCTTGTGAACGTGCTCGGCGTGGTCGAGCTCGACGACCAGGACCGAGAGCGGGCGGTGGTAGCGGACCGCTCGGTTGGCCTCCTGGCCGACCAGTGCGTTGATGAACTGCGAGTTCCAGATCCCGGTTACCGGATCGACGACCCCGAACAGCGGGCTGGAGGTTTTGTCGGACTGGCTGTGCCCGCAGTTGGGGCAGTACATGGCTCCCTCCGGGAGCTCGGAATTGCAGTACCAGCAGGCGGTCACGGGGGGATTCTACAGACAGGGTCCAGAATCTCAGTTATGACCGACCAGGGCGAGCTGTTCGAGGCTCCAGCCGTATCCGAACCGAACGCGCCTCTCGCTACGCGGCTGCGGCCCCGCAGCTTCGACCAGCTGGTCGGCCAGAGGCGGGTGGTGGAGGTTCTCAGGGGCCTCACCGGTTCGGGTCACCTGCCCAGCATCGTGCTCTGGGGACCTCCTGGAAGCGGCAAGACCACGCTCGCCGGCCTCCTGGCGGCGGAGACCAAGGCCCGGCTGGTCGCGATGTCAGCCGTGACCGCGGGCGTGTTCTGTTCATCGACGAGATCCACCGCTTCAACAAGGCCCAGCAGGACGCGATCCTGCCGCACGTCGAAGACGGCACCGTGACCCTCATCGGCGCCACCACCGAGAACCCGTCGTTCGAGGTGATTGCGCCCCTGCTGTCGCGCAGCCGCGTATTCCGGCTGGAGGCGCTCGAGCGCGAGGACTTGAGGAAGATCGTGGAGCGTGGGGCGAGCGAGCTCGGAGCAGCGATCAGCGCTGACGGCATGGACGCCCTGCTGGAGGGCGCCCGCGGCGACGCTCGGGTGGCGCTGAACGGGCTCGAGACCGCCGCTGCACTCGCCGCCGGGCAGGAGATCACGCTCAACCACGTGGAGCGCGCCCTCCAGGAAGGCCACCTCCTCTACGACCGGGCCGGCGACCAGCACTACGACATCGTGTCGGCGCTGATCAAGAGCGTTCGGGGCAGCGACCCTGACGCCGCGGTTTACTGGCTCGCGCGCATGCTCGAAGCGGGAGAGGATCCGCTGTTCGTCGCGCGGCGCCTCGTCATCTCCGCCGCCGAGGACATCGGGCTCGCCGATCCGCAAGCGCTGCAGGTGGCGATGGCCGCCCAGCAGGCGGCGCATTTCGTGGGCATGCCGGAGGCGGTGCTGCCGCTCACCGAGGCGGCTCTCTACCTCGCACTGGCTCCAAAGTCCAACTCAGCCCTCACCTCGTACGGAGCCGCGCGAGAGCTCATCGCCCAGACCGGCAACGAGCCCGTGCCGCTGCACCTCCGGAACGCCGTCACGGGCTTGATGCGATCGATGGGCTATGGACAGGATTACAAGTACGCCCACGATTACGAAGGTGGGGTCGCGAACCAGGTCCATATGCCCGAGAAGCTGAAGGGGCGCAAGGTGTACAAGCCGAACCCCCGCGATCGGAAAACCTAGACTTCACGATTCCGTGGCCGACGCGCTCGTGATCCTCAAGCCTGACACTGCCTACCGGCTTGCCGCGCGCGCCGGCATCTGGGGCTGGCTCGTCTCCGAACGCGAGTGGAAAGTCGAGTCGCTCACGTGGTTCCAACCGCCGGCCGCGCTCATCGAGAGCCACTACGACTTTTTGAAAGGCAGGCCGTTCTTCGGCTGGCTGGTCGACTTCATGACCGCGCTCCCGATGCCCGTCGGGCGAGTGAGCGCATCCGCTGACGCGCTCGAGCGCATGCGCCACGACCTCGGCGAGACGCGAATCCAGCAATCGCGTCCGGGCTCCCTGCGAGAGAGATACGGAATCTTCGGCGGCGTCAATTGCCTGCACCTTTCGGATGCGCCGGAGACCGGAGCATCCGAGGTGTCGAGATGGGCGAAGTTCGTTCAGCTCGACAAGATCGACGCCGACCTCGAGGTCGAGACCGACAAGCCGGACCACACCTTCCACTTGCGGTCGCTCGCCACACAGGTGGCGGCGGGCATCCATGTCGACCTGGCGACGCAAGCCCTTCGAGAGCTGGTGGCCGAGGAGTCGGATATCGAGGGCCAGCAGCTCGAGGCCCTCTGGCGGATCATTCTGGGAGCGTTGGCTTAGTCTCAGCGGCTCGCTCGACCGCGCGCACGTGCACAGTCACGGCCTTGTTGAACAGCTCCGAATTGGGCACCACGACGAGGTCGCCCGCGTCGGTTTTCAGCAACGTCACCCTCAGTCTCACATCGGTCACCGTGCCTGAGCCGGCCCCCTCGAGCGTGATGCGATCGCCGACTCTGAGGTGGCGCTCGAGCAGGACGTAGTAGCCCGACACGTAGTCCTTGAGAAGATCCTGCACACCGAAGCTCGCGACGATGGTGGCCAGCAGGATGCCGGCGAGCGTCAGGTTCTGGCTCTGAAACGCGAAGCCGATCGCGAAGAAAAGCCCGAGGCCGATCAGGAAGAAGGTGACGACGCGCCCTCCGACCTGGACCATGTCCGCGCGGATGTTTCGGCGCTTCAGCGCCGCGACGACAACCGTCGAGACGACACGCGAGCCAACGACGAAAACGAGGAAGACGATTACCGCAACGACTATGTATTCGAGGTTCGTGTCGGTCAGACCGGGAACCACCGCCAGCGGCGGCGGGGTCACTTCTTTTTCTCGGCTGCTTCCTCTGCGGCGGGAGACTCGCCTTCGGCGGCGGCTTCGCCCTCGGCAGCGGCCTCGCCCTCGGCAGGAACGACGGCCTCGGCGGCCGGCACCTCCTCCTCGACCTTGAGCTCGCGCTTGTGGACGATCTTGACAAGCAGCTCCTCGGGGTCGACGAGCACGGTCACGCCCTTGGGCACGCTGACGTCGGACACGCGGAGCTCGGAGTCGATTTCCTCGAGCGGGGTGAGGTCGACCTCGAAAGCCTCCGGGATGTCGGTCGGAAGGCACTCCACGCGCAGCGCGTGGATCGGCTGGAGGATGTCGGCGTCGCCACGCTTGACCGCGGCGGACTCGCCCGTCAGGTGGACCGGAACCTCGACGGTGATCTTCTCCTCGAGGTTTACGACGTAAAAGTCGACGTGGATCGGTCCCAGACGGCGGGGGTGGGTCTGAATCTCGCGGACCAGCACCTTCTCGGCTCGATCGGTGTCGACGACGAGGTCCACGAGGTGGGTCCGGCCCGACTTGACGAAAACCTTCTGGAACTCGAGCCGGTCGAGCACGAGCGCCGTCGGCTTGCTGTTGTGGCCGTACACGACGGCGGCCAGCTTTCCCTGGCGGTGTAGCCGCCGGGTTCGCTTGCCGAGGAGGTCGCGGGTGGATGCGTTCAGCTGCATGGTGGCGCCTCAGATGGAGAGGCGGTGGCTATGATACCGCGCAGAGCGATACCGACGGACGCCGGCAGCAACCAGTTGGAGGGAACCAGGTATGCAAAGCCCACCGCCTCCCCCACCGCCCTCCGGCGGCATGATGCCACCCCCGCCACCGCCAGGAGGCGGTTACATGCAGCCCCCGATGGGCGGCGGCGGCGCAATGGCCGCCGGCAACCTCGCCTCACCAGGCCTGCGCATCGTCGGGGGCCTCATCGACGTGGTCATCCTGATCGTCATCAACGCCATCATCGGCGCGATCCTCAAGGACGTTCGCGGCCTGGCCGGCATCATCGATCTCGTTGTCGATGTCGCGTACTTCGGGTACTTCTGGAGCAGTCGCGGGCAGTCGATCGGGATGATGCCGTTCGGGTTCAAGGTCCGCGACATAGCGACCGGGCAGTTCCCCAGCATGGGCAAGGCCGCCCTCCGGGGACTGATATGGACGCTCGAGGTCGGATTCACGATCTGCATCATCGGTGCGGTCGGCTGGCTCTGGCAGCTGTGGGACCCGCAGAAGCAGGCCATCCACGACAAGGTCGCCGGCACGATCGTCACCGTCTCCTGAAGCACTAACCAACCGTGGAGAATCCGCCACCGCCGCCGGCGGGCTACATGCCGCCTCCGCCGAACTACGCGCCCGCGCCGATGCAGACATATGCCGGCCAGACGACTTACGCCGGGTTCTGGATCCGGGTCGTAGCCAGGCTCGTCGACGGGCTCCTGCTCGGCATCCCGTTCAGCATCCTTTTTGGCATTTTCGCCGCCGCCGGCGGTTTGTTTGCATCCACCAGCAACTCCAACAGCCAGAGCTCGAACGGCGCCGCCGCGGCGCTGTTCGGGGGCGCGTTCGTCCTCTTCTATCTCCTTGCTCTGGCGGTCACATTCGGCTACTGGATCTATTTCTGGGGCTCGTCCGGCGAGACCATCGGGATGCGGTTGCTGCACTTACGCATCATCGACGCGAACACTGGAGCACGGATCGGATACGGCCGCGCGACCATCCGGCTCCTGATGACGTTCATCAACACCTGGGCCTGCTACATCGGCTGGATCTGGGTGGCGTTCGATCCACGCAAGCAGGGCTGGCACGACAAAGTCGCCAATTCAGTCGTAGTTCATTACTGACCCACGGACGCCGGTTTTCTTAGCGGGCGCCCTCGGGGAACCGTTTGCGCAGCCAATCGACGATCCCCTGGAGTGGAGTTCCGGGTGTAAAGAGCTCGGCGACGCCCTTCTGCTTGAGAGTCGCGATGTCGTCGTCGGGAATGATGCCGCCGCCGAAGACGACGATGTCGGTCGCCTTGCGCCGCTTCAGCTCCTGAACCACAGCCGGGAAAAGGGTCATGTGCGCGCCTGAGTGGATGGAAAGGCCGATGACTTGCGCGTCTTCCTGCAGGGCCGCGTCGACCACCATCTCCGGCGTCTGACGCAGCCCGGTGTAGATCACCTCGTAGCCCGCGTCACGCAGTGCCCGGGCCACCACTTTGACGCCTCGATCGTGCCCGTCGAGTCCGACCTTGGCGAGAACGATCCGCACCGGCCTCACTGGCGCTTTCGTCGCCATCAGATGACGGCCTTTTCCGTATACAGCCCGAACACTTCGACCATCGCGTTCATGATCTCGCCCTCGGTCGCGTACGCGCGGACGGCTTCGAGGATGTACGGCATAAGGTTGTCGGTGCCGGCCGCGGCCTTTCGCAATCGCGCCAGGGCGGTTGAACAACGCGCCTGGTCGCGCTTCGCCCGTACCTCGCGGACCCGCGCCACCTGCTCGCTTTCGAGCTTCGGGTCGATGCGGAGGATCTCGATCGGCTCCTCTTCGTCGACGGTGAACTCGTTGACGCCGACGATCACTCGTCGCTTCTGCTCGAGCTCCTGCTGGTATCGAAACGCGGCGTCGGCGATCTCCTTCTGGAAGAAGCCCACCTCGATGGCCGGGATGACCCCGCCAAGCTCCTCGATGCGCTTGAAATACGCCTCGGCCTGGCGCTCGATCTCGTCTGTGAGCGCCTCGACGAAGTAGCTGCCGCCGAGGGGATCGATCGTGTTTGCGACACCGGTCTCGTACGCGAGCAGCTGCTGGGTGCGCAGAGCGAGGCGCGCAGCCTTGTCGGTAGGAAGCGCGAAGACCTCATCCATCGCGTTGGTGTGAAGCGACTGCGTGCCGCCGAGCACCGCGGCCAGTGCCTCGATGGCCGTGCGGGCGATGTTGAGCTCCGGTTGCTGTGCGGTCAGCGAAACGCCCGCCGTCTGCGTGTGGAACCTCAGCTTCCACGAGCGCTCGTCCTGCGCGCCATAGCGTTCGCGCATCCATCGCGCCCAGATTCGGCGCGCGGCGCGGAATTTCGCGATCTCCTCGAAGAAATCGATGTGTGCATCGAAGAAGAACGAGAGACGGGAGGCGAAATCATCGACGCGCATGCCGCGTTCGATGCACGCATCGACGTACGCCATGCCGTCAGCCAGGGTGAAGGCGAGCTCCTGGGCGGCGGTCGAACCGGCCTCGCGGATGTGGTAACCGGAGATGGAGATCGTGTTCCACTTCGGCACCTCTTTCGCGCAGTACTCGATCGAGTCGACGACCAGACGCATCGACGGGGCCGGCGGAAAGATGAACTCCTTCTGGGCGATGAACTCTTTGAGGATGTCGTTCTGCAGCGTGCCGCCAAGCTTGGCCGCGGGCACCCCTTGCTTCTCCGCGACAGCGATATACATACAAAGAAGAATCGCCGCCGGCGAGTTGATCGTCATCGAGGTAGTGATGTCGGCCAGGGGTATGCCCGCGAACAGCGTCTCCATGTCCGCGAGCGAGTCGATCGCCACCCCGCAGTGTCCGATCTCGCCGCGGCTGGTCGGGGCATCCGAGTCCTGTCCCATCAGCGTGGGCATGTCGAAGGCGACGGACAGCCCTGTCTGGCCGTTCGCAAGCAAGTACTTGTAACGGCGGTTGGTCTCCTCGGCGGTCGCGAAGCCGGAGAACTGACGCATGGTCCACATGCGGCCGCGGTAGCCGCTGGGGTGGATTCCCCGCGTGTACGGGAACTGGCCGGGAACCTCCTCCTCGCGCTTTGGTAGGTCGCTGGAGGTGTACAGCGGCTGCAGGGGGATTCCGGAGATGGTCGAAGTCTCGAGCCCGTCGTCACGGGCGGGTGACGACTCGAAGTCCTCCTTCCACACCTGCTTGGGGTCGCGCGCTCGAACTTTCAAGTGATCCTCGATCCATTATCGCGTTCGGTCGAGGATCTCTTCCGCCGTTGCGAAGGGGGTGCCTTCAGCGAGCAGACGGTCGGACAGCGCCCGGTTCTCGGCCAGCGCGTGCCGCACGCGGTCGCGGGCGATTTCAGCCGCCACCTCCACGGTCTCGTCCTCCAGCCGTTTCCGAGCCAGCTCATCCGCCCGGCCGCTCGATTCGAGGTGGCGGCGGTGGGCCAGAATCGCATCCCAGAGCTGATCGATACCTTCCTGCTTCGTGGCCGAGGTCGCGATGATCGGCGGTTTCCACTGCTGTGGTGGCCTTCAAGGTCCGCCTTGTTGACGACGAAGATGTCCGCGATCTCCAGGATGCCGGCCTTGATCATCTGCACGCCGTCGCCGAGATTCGGCGTCAAAACAACCACCGTGGTGTCGGCGACCGCGGCCACCTCCAGCTCCGACTGGCCGACCCCGACCGTTTCGAGGATCACCGGGTCGAAGCCGAACGCGCCAAGCAACCGAATGCTCTCGCGAGCGGCCAAGGAAAGACCGCCGAGGTGGCCGCGCGCTCCCATGCTGCGGATGAAGACCTTGGGGTCGAGCGCGTGGCGCTGCATGCGGATGCGGTCGCCGAGGATCGCGCCACCGGTGAACGGTGAGTTGGGATCTGTGGCGATCACGGCCACCGCGCGATCGAGCTTCCTTAACAGGGTGACGAGCGCGTCGACCAGCGTCGACTTTCCCGTTCCGGGAGCTCCAGTGAATCCGACCACGTAAGCGTTGGCCCCGTCCTTCAGCTGGGCCTCGATGGCCCTGACGGCGGGATCACGCTTTTCGACGAGGCTGATCGCGCGGGCGAGGGCGCGGATGTCCCCCGAGCGGAGTCGCCCGACTAGGTCAGGCTCGCTCAGCTCACTGGCCCAGCCAGTGCCGCGCGAAGTCGTGCCCGATCACCACCACCAGACCATAAGTCTGCTGGCCGCGGGCCGGCGCGGGGTTGGCGGCGGTCGCGGGGACGACCGTGGCACCGAAGAAACCCGCAAGCCACTTGGAGGTGAGGGGAAACTGGCCGTTCGAGTAGTCAAGAATCTGTGTCTGCGGAATCGCGCCGTGCCCGACCGGGTCAGCGAGCTGCAAGCCGGTGGGGTCGAACATCGTGGTGACACGGCCATCCAGTCCGGGGTAATTGTTTGCCCCATTGGCGAACTGGATCGGCGCCTTCTCGCCGAGCACCGCGGGGTCGATCAGAAGCGAGGCGATGTAACGGTGGATCATGCCGAAGCTCGGATCGTCGGCGCAGAGCTGGGACACCGCGGGACCCATGCCGCAGTTGTAGGAGTCGAGCAGGTTCCCGTCCGCTGCACCCGACGGTGCCGTGAGCGCGGCTCGGATGATCGAGGCGTCGGGGAGGTTCTTGCCCCAGTCGTAGATCGCACGCATGTCGGACAGCGACATGTCGGTGTTGATGTTCTTCTGGAGCGCGCCCAAGAGCTGCGGTGCTTTCGAGAATCCGTTGACCGTCGTGGCCTTCTTCTTTATCGCCTGCATGATGTCCTGCTGGCGGCGCGCGCGACCGAAGTCGCTCGACTGATCAGGCTGGATCGCATGGCGTGAACGAGCGATCTCGAGGGCTTGCTCGCCATTCAGATGCTGACAGCCGGCCTTGAAATGGAGCGATACGTAGCCGTTGTGGTAGTCGGGGTATTCGTTGTCGTCGAGGTTCGTAGCCAGGCACACATCAACGCCGCCGAGGGCGTTGACCATGTCCCGGAAGGCGACGAAGTCGACCGCGATATAGCGGTCGAACGTTAGGCCCGTAACCTTCCCGACCTCGTGCTCGGCCGCAAGGCCCGGTCCGTCGCGCCCCTGGTACTGGGCGGCGACACAGCAGATGATGCTCACAAGCGGAACCTCGTAGGCGGCGTTGATCTTGTTGACCCAGATCCGGCTGGAATTTGACTGCAGGTTCATGCCGACCACAAGGTCGCGTGGGATGGAGACCATGGACACGCGGTTGGTCGCGGGATCGATGGTCACGGCCATGATGGAGTCGGTCAGGTAGGGCGCGTCGTTCTCCTCTCCGCCGCGGCCCAGCAGCAGGATGTTGACCTGCTGGCCGTGCTTCAGCTTGTACGCGATGGTGCCGGGCGAAGGCTCGACGGCCTGCACGACCTCGCCGATCGGATTGATGTGCCGCCCGGTCGTGGCCGAGACAAAGTCGTCCAGGCGCTTGTAGGTGAGGGTCGCGGTCACGATCACGACCAGGAGCACCAACGCGCCAACGACCGCCGGTACCGACCGGGTCAGGCGGTAGGAGACGTGGTAGCGGGATCGCCTGGCCCTAGGCCTGGCCCTCTGCATGCGCACGGGGATTCTACCCTGCAAGACCCTTTTGGAACGCCGGCCGAGGTGGCTGGGTTACGTCGTGGTCGTGTGGTTGGACGAGAGAACGAACACCAGGATCCAGGCCACGCTGCCGAAAAAGGCCACCACGCCCAGGATCAAACCAGCTAGCGCAATGCCTCCGCCGCCCAGCGTGCCGCCGCTCGATGCAATGCGCTGCCGGGAGATGAAGCCCATGATCGCGGCCGCGGGACCGAGGACGATCCCCAGGCAGATGAAGAAGCAGACGATGCCGACGATGCCGCAGATCAGCGAGCCGATCGCCAGCCCATCGGTGCGAGTTCCGGCATACGCCATGGCGCCCGGCGTGTATCCCATCGGCGCCGGCGGTACGTAGCCGCCGGGCACATAACCGCCGCCCGGGGGCGGAGGCGGCGGAATGAAACCTCCACCCGGCGGGGGTGGCGGAGGAGGTGGCGGCGGCGGGGTGAACCCACCCCCGGGCGGTCCCGGTGGTGGTGGCGGGGGCGGAGGCGGTGTGGGAGTGCTGCCACCCGGTGGGGGCGGCGGCGGCAAGTCCGACATCTACGCGTCCTCCTATTCCGATTGCCGGCCGGTGGTGCCGATCTCGAAGCTGCGAATGATCCACGCCTGCATCGCCAGCGCGTAGGGGGCCGTAAAAATCACTCCGATTCCGCACGCAATCGCGCCAATCGAGCTGACGAAGCTTGCGGCGATCAGCATAAGGCCGGCGATCAGAGTGTTGATCGGATTCGCGCGACTTCGCCTGACGACAGCGCCGATGCGCAATCCGGCCGCGATTCCACCCGCGTCGGTGGCGAGGATCGCTGCCGGCAGCAGGAATGTGTAGACGAGGCTGCCTAGCGCAACGACGCCGAGTGCGGCCAGATTGAGAAGGATGGCCAGCGCGATCAGTCCCGGATTGCCGGCGCCGTGGCTCTGGTTGACCGCGATCAGGATCCCGGGTACGTAGAAGATCAACCCCAGCGCGACGACCACCAGGCCGTAGATCAGCTCCGCGACGAACACGCGCGCGCCTCGTCCGATGTGCGTGAAGTTGCCGGCCGCGAGCCGCTCGTCACCCGACCGGAGGCGATCCAGTGAGGCGAGCATCCACCCGATGCCGTTGATCCAGCCGATGATCGGGATCAGCGCGATGAGCCCGATGATGACGAGCTTCAAGGCCCACCCCGTATCGCGGACAGGCCAGACGAAGGCCTCGGTGATGCGCTCCAATGCCTAGCCCGTTGGCGTGGAGATCGCGACGAGAAACAGGACGAGCCAGATCAGGGTGATCACGGCGCCGGCCGCTGTGGCGACGATGCCGAGGATCCAGGCGGTCATGGCCAGGCTGCGACCACCGAGCGTTCCACCGGATGCGTCGATCCGCCGGTTTGCGGACTTGCCCATGAAATACGCGATCGGACCGCACACCAGGCCCGGGACGCCGAGCGGCAGACCGAGGATCAATCCGAAGATCGCTACCACCAGCGCCACCACCGCGCGGCCGTCGGTTGACTGCGCCCTGCCGTAAGCAGGTGGCGGGTAAGACGGGGGTGGGTGATAAGGGGCTGTGGGCGATGCCGGCGATTGAGTCGGGTTCGGAAGACTCACTTCAGCAATGACCGAGCGATGACGACGCGCTGGATCTGGTTGGTTCCCTCGTAAATCTGCGTGATCTTGGCGTCTCGCATCATCCGCTCGACCGGGTAGTCGGAGATGTACCCATAGCCGC
>MNEW01000062.1:13441-19401 GCA_001917895.1 Actinobacteria bacterium 13_1_40CM_66_12 | reverse complement strand
CTTCTTGTCCTGCGTGATCCGATTGACGATCGTCTTCGCCTCGTCGACGGTGAGTCCTTTGGATCGATAGATGTCGACCAGCTCCGCCTTCTCGAGCTCTGGCATGGCTTCGATCTCCGCCGCCTCGCGCGCCAGCTGACCCTCGAACACCTCGCGTTGTGACTTGGTTGCGAGGTAAGCGCCGCCGGCCATCGAGACGCCCGACGCGACCATCGCCGACAGCCCGCCGATGAGAACGACGCGCGGATCGATGCTCGCCCCGCCCACGCCCGCCAGCACACCCAGGGTGGCCGTCAGCCCGTCGTTGACGCCGTAGATCACGTTCCGGATGCTCTCGGCGCCGCCGCCATGCCATTCCTCGTCCGCGACCACGGGCGACCGCTCGTCCTCGGGCCTCTCGGCGACGTCGTCCGGCGACTGGTGGTCGAGCTCCTCGGGCAGCACGCGCCTGAGCACGCCCTGCGCCTGCGTGTTGGACACGGTCGAGACCTGGCTCAGGTACGCCCGCAGCACCTGACCCTCGGCCAGACCCGCGAGCGCGAGCGCGGGGCCGATGCCCACGACGCGCGCGAACAACGCCAGCACGCGTGCCGTCGTGGTTGGGCGGCGGTCCGGCACCTTCACGCCGCATGTGGCGAGCAGCTCCGCCCATGCCTGCTCGTGGCGCTTCTCAGTCGCGGAGAGCGCGATCAGTCGGTTCCGTGCGCGCGGATTTGTGGCGACCTGGGCCAACGCCTCGTAGACGCCGGCCATGCGCGCCTCGCCTGCCCAGTTCGAGCGCAGCGATTTGGCGTCAGAGGCGGACAGAGAAGAGACCGTGGACGGAGCCGCCACCCGTCTATGTTAGGGATCGTTCCCGTGCCGCTTTGCACTCCGCGTCGGATGGACGCGGCGCATTCACGCCGACCACCGACCAGCCAGTTGAGCTAAGTGTCCCGAGGCGCACGAACCAACCCGGATTGTCGGCGAGCAGCAGCGCGTAATTCTCATTGTCGTTGCGGTACGCGATCATCCGGGTGTCGGTTTCACCAAGCCAGCATCCGACGATGGTGGTGACCGTCGCCTGGTGGTCGGCGTACTTGTAGCCCGAAGGTAGATAGGAAAACGGGTCGTACATCTCGCTGACCAGGTGCTTGCCCTCCACACCGCCAAACCGCGCCAACCCGTACGTGATGTCCGGACGGTCGGCCGGAACCGCAAGCGCGTGTCCGGCATACAGCGGCTCGCTGTACCAGGCGCCGAGCTGCCGGCTGTCAGCCATCGCAGCGCGCCATGGATTTTCGGTGGGTCCGAAGGCGTCCGCGATGGGAACCCAGGCGAGCTGAGCGGTGATCAGAGTCGTGGCCGTCACCGTCCACGCCACCGGAAGCGCCTTCCTTCCAAACCTGCGCGGCGCCCACCACAGCGCGCAGACGGCCAGCAGCACGGCGGCGAAAAGCAGCGGGAACTCGAACCGGCGCGTGAGAGGAATCCACCACTGCCACCCGCTCAGTGCGGCGGTCAATCCGTACGTGCCTGTGATGAAAACCCAGTACCCGAAGCCGAAGGTGAGCAGCATGTAGGACGCGGGCCGTTTCCACAGCGTCCAGCCAAGACCGATCAATGACGCCAGCAGCAAAGCGAGCAAAAAGGGCCGCACGCTCTCCTGGCTCGCGCTGATCGAGCCCTGTCCCCACCTGCCCGCCGCGACGCCCAAGAAATTCCAATAGAACGCGTAAATCGGGTTCCCCGTCTGGTCCTGCAGCACCTTCAAATAGACGAGCATCACCCCGGCAAATCCGGCGAGCAGCGGAAAGTACTGCCGCCAGGCGCGTGTGCGGAGCCACGCCGCGATCACCAATCCCGTGCTGAAGAGCCACTCCTCGGCCCGTGACACCGCGGCCAACGCGAGCGCAACGCCCGACCAGAACCCCTTGCCTCGCGACCAGGCCCAGATACCGATCAGCGACAGCGCGACCGCGAGCGGTTCGACCATTCCCGAGGCGTCGGTCATCACGCTGGTCGGCAGCAGGATCGCGAACAGCGCGGCCGCAATCGCGACGTGCATGCCCCAATAGCGGCGGCACAGGTGAAAGATGACGACCACCACAAGCACGCCGAAGACGAGGCTGACCAGGCGATTGAGAACGATGTCGATTGAGCCCGTGACGGTGAAGACCGCAACCATCAGCAGCGGATGGATGGGGCCCCACACGTACTCAAGACCCTTCAGGTCCCACAGGCGGGGTCCGCCCGCGGCCGTGAGCCCGACCTCTTTGGTCAGATACGCGATCTGCCAGTGATGCCAGACGTCGTCGTACACGCCGAGGCCCGGATTTTCCGGGTCGCTCAAGACAAACAGATACAGGAGGCGAGGAATCGATGCGGCCGCGGCGACTGCCGCGGTCCAGCCCCAGTGCAAAGCCGGTAACTCGGGCTCGGGCTCAGCCCCCACCGGCGCGGGCTGGTCGAGCCGCCGATCCTCCTCCTCCTCGTCGGGAAGGATCTTCGGCAGGAGTCTCAAGCGGTGGCGGCCTCGGCTGCCACCTGTTCGTGTGAGCGGGCCACCTCGACGATGCACCGCTCGAGGATGTCGAGATGCTTCTCCCAATCGAAGCGCCGCGCCCACTCGAAGGCGCGCTCTCCCATCGCCTGGTTGGCAGCGGGATCGTCCAGCAATGAGGCAACAAAGCTCGCGAAGTCCCCCACCTCGAGCGGCTCGGCCAGGTAGCCAGTACCCGGACCCACCGTGACCGTCGGACCAGCCTGGTTCCAGGCCACCACCGGCACGCCACGCGCCATCGATTCGATGACGCCCAGCCCGAAGTCCTCCTCGGGTGCCGGATACACATACACCGCTGCGCCTTCGTACAGCTTCTGCATCTCCGCCTCGGTCACCGTCCCGAGGAAGAGCACGCCCTCGCTGAGCTTCAGCTGTGCGGTGAGCGCCTTCAACGTCGCGGTGTGCGGCGTCGGCGGCCCCGTGATCACGAGCTGCACCTTCGGATGGCGCTTGCGCACTTCCTGGATGGCGCGGATCGCGAGGTCGAACCGTTTCTGCGGATAGTGCCGGTTCGTCAGGAGCACATATGGACGCCGGATCGGATAGCCGTTGATGGTGAGCCCGCCGGAGAATCGCGCGTTCACCGGCAGCGGAAAGCCCGACGGCGCCACGTGGCATCCGGCGGGGCAATCGATCGCCTCGCGCCGGTAGACGCCGCGAATGATGTCGCCGATGTAGTCGCCGTCGACCAGCAGCTGGTCGGCTTCCTGCACCGAGCGCCGGTCCGCCCACGCGACGAATTTCGTCGCGCGCATCACGATCGCCGCGAGCAGGCGGTAATCGTCGTTGACCACCCAGCCGGTCTGGCGATCAATGCCGCGCGGGTAGACGAGACGGTTGGGCTGGTTTAGGTAGACCACGTAAGGAACGTCGATCAGGCGCGCCGCCCACCACGCGATCCACGCGCTCGGCTGGTTGCAGCCGACGATCACGTCGACGCCTCGGAACCGCCACGCATACAGCGGCATGAGCAGCGAGGTCGCGGCCATCTGCACCGCTTCTCGGAAGGGGAACCAGCGCGGCAGCTGTGGCAGGAAGGTGCGCACGCGCACCTCGCCGATTAGGTCCGGATAGCAGCGCGACGCGTCGACGGTCGGCGCGAAGCACTCGACGGCGAATCCTCGCCTGCGCAACCCGAGGACCTCCTCGATGACCACGCGCTCGCCGCCCCCCGAGTAGGTGAAACCGCAGTGGAACACCGCGATGCGCCGTGGTCCGGCGGCTCGCGCACGGCGACGACCGCCCACGAGAAGGAAACCGATAAACCCGAGCACGAGAGCGTAGCCGGCGGTGATCGCGTGGTACAGCACGATCGCGCCGGCAGCGACCGCATTGCTCAAGCCCAGTCCTCCGCCCAGGACGAGCGAGCCCGCCACCTCGAGGCTGCCCACGTAACCTGGTCCGGCCGGCACCGCGAACGCAAGCAGCAGCGCGGGATACGCGGCCATGGCCTTCAGCGTCGGCACCGGGACTCCGACGGCCCAGAACAGAAGGCTGAAGTTGAAGGCGTCGATGAGCAGGGCCACCGCCGTGAGCCCGGCGAGGCGGCCGGCAAGTGCAGGGGTCCACAGGCCCTTGGCCCCAGCGCGAAACGCGAACGCTTGCCCGGCCAGGCTGGACGCCAGGCGCTCTGGCAGCAAGCGCCGTGCGAGCGGCGAGCGGGCGATGCGCGGACCGAGAATGGCGGTGCCAAGCACGGCGGCCAGCAAGGCAACCGCGAGCGCGGCCGCGCCGCTGAGTCCCCGCGGCGCGCTCACGACACCCGTGGCGGCGATGGCCGCGAGGACGGCGAGCACGACCGCCACGCCGGCCAGGTCGCACGCCTTGTCGATGACGATGGTGGCGAGGGCCGAGCCGGGTGGCACCCGGTGGCGCCGCCACAGCCACCACCCTCGCATGGCGTCGCCGGACCGGATCGGCAGGACGTAGTTGAGCAGCGTCGACCCGGCATTCATCGCGAATGCGCGAACCATGCCGACCGGGGCGAGCGGACGCAAAAGCAGGAGCCAGCGCCGCGCCCTGATGAGGCTGGTGACGAACGCCAGCGCGATCATCAGCACCACGGCAGCCCAGTTGCGCACCGTCGCGTGGCTGAGGACCTCGCTTAGCGACACCGTGCGCAGCCACAGGACCAGCAGCGCCACGGCGAATGCTGTCTGCAGGATGCCCCGCAACCACCGGTTCATGCGTCGACCACCACGTCATCCGACGCCGGAGCGACCAGAATCCAGCGCTGCACCACGATCCAGAAGGCAAAGAGCCAGCCGATGACGAGGATCGTGCCGCCGTAGTCGTGGAAGATGCGTCAAGTTGAGCAGCATGGTCCCCGCCACCCCGATCACGATCACCTGAAGCCTGGATGTCAGCGGCTGCCGGCCGCGCAGGCCAGAGAAGAAGCTCACGCCGAGCAGCAGGAGGCTCTGCCATCCGATGCAGTTCCACGAGATGAAGAGGGTATGCATGCTCCCGGCCGAATCCCACACCACGATGTGGCTGCCCGACGCTGCGGCCCGGACGCCCACCAGGCCGAGCAGGCTGACGACCATGCGAGCCTCCGCCGGCACGACCGACTGCAGCGGGTTGTTGGCGCCCAGGGCCAGAGCCCACGACGTGAGCAGCTCGTCGAAGGTCGTGACGAGCGGGAGCAGCATCAACAGCGCGCAGCTCATCGCGAGCAGCGTCATGTGGAGCGCGTCTCGCTCCTGACGCTTCACCTCGACAACCTCAGGAGGGCGAGCAAGCGCCGGCGCTGGGTGACGAGGGGAATCGCGAAAGCGAGGCCGAGCCAGCCGACCAACGATTCAGGCACCACGGTGCTGGGGGGCACGAGTCGCGTGTCAGCTGTTCCGACTATGCCGTCGTACATCATCGACGGCTTGCCGCCGGTGGTGTGGGTCAGCACGACCTGCAGGCACAGCGATCCTCCCGGTGGGATGACCATCGGCAGCTGGCTCGCGCTCGTGGTGACGGTGAACGGGCTCGTCAGGTTGGCGCCCGACGAACCATACGTATCCGTCCACGTGCTCACTCCGTTGGGAACCGTGGCCACGAATCCCGTGCAGCTCGAGGTGAGCGAGATGCCGGCGCTCAGCGTGACGGTGTCGTTGGTGTTCCCGTTGCCGCCGGTCCAGTACATCGTGAAGCTCCAGGTGCCGGCGGCGACGGTTTGGGCGGGCAGGTTGGTGAAGCCGAAGACGGTCGCCACGCCTCCCGCGGAGGACTGGATGCTGCACGGAGTGGCCATCGATCCGGCGGTTTGGTCGAGCGAAGGTGTGGCGCAGAGCGCACCCCCATGCAAGTACAGCGGGTTGCCGGCCGCCTGCACGGTCGCCACTCGCGATGAACCCCAAGCGAGCGCGCCGAACGCGAGCAGCAGCCCAGTCGCGACGATCCAGCCGATCCACCTCTTCGGCTGGCG
>MNEW01000062.1:0-13402 GCA_001917895.1 Actinobacteria bacterium 13_1_40CM_66_12 | reverse complement strand
GCTTGACCGGGTCGGTGATGTTCCCTGTCTTCGGCGTGCGGAACCAAGGGCCTTCCTCCTTCTCTAGCAGGCCCTTCAGCGCGGCCCAGCCCTGGAACGGCACCAGCGCAAAGGAGAGGACGAGGGCGCCGAGCACGCCTTGCATGTCGCGTGCCGGGGCATCCTCGAGGATGAGGCCGCCGAGATTCATCAGCGGCAACGCGAACACGTTCGAGAAGATGAGCGACCATCCGAGCGCCGCCGTCCATCCAGGGATGTGCGCCCGGAACACGAGCTCGGAAAGAAGCCAGCTGACGGTTCCGACGGCGAACAGTGCCGCCTGGAGGTAGTAAACAGCGTCGAAGAGGAACTCGACCTTCTCGAGAGGCTTGACGGAGGGCGACAGCATGATCGGCAGGAACCACTTGCGGACGTTGTAGGTATGGCCTTCCGCCCAGCGCATGCGCTGGCGCGCCAGCCTCGAGAAGGTGCTCACGCATTCGGCCGGGGTTTCAGCCCACGGCGTGTAGACGACCTTGTAGCCGCGCGCGTAGAGCTTGAGGGTCAGCTCCCAGTCCTCGGTCAGGCTGGTGCCCCAGCCCACTTCGCGAAGGACGTCGGCGCGGATCATGTACGAGGTGCCCGCGATCATCTTCAGCGCCCCCACGGCGTCCTGGAACGGCCGCTCGATCATGTAGCTGCCGGCGTATTCGGCTCTCACCGCTTCGGTCAGCCAGCTTTCGGACTTGTTGAGGACGTGCCACTGGTAGCTCTGCACCGCGGCCACGTCGTCGCGCCGCGTCACGTCTCTGTCGGCGCCGACCGCATAGAAATAAGGAAGGAACCGCTCGATCGAGTCCGGGAATGGCATCGAATCGGCGTCGAAGATCACGACGTACTCGGTGCGCGGGTCCATGACCTTGAGAGCCTCACGCAGGGCACCGCCCTTGAAGCCCAGCCGGCTGTTGCGGTGGCCGATCTTGAAACGGGGCCGGCCCTTCCACTTCTCGAGGATCTGCACCGACTCGTCCGTGGAGTCGTCGACGACGACGACCTCGTATTCGGGGTAGTCGAGCTGATCGAGGCATGTGAGGAGGCGCTCGATGACACGCTTCTCGTTGTAGGCCGCGACATGGATCGAGACGAAAGGGTGGTAGCCAAGGTCGTTGTGATAGCCGTTGCCGTTGCCGTTGCCGTTGCGACTGATGCGGGTCAGGCCGGCCGCGTGCCGGTCGCCATTACCTTTGTCATTCCCGTTGCCGTTGCCGTTGCCATTGCGGCCACCTGAGACCAGCGTCGTGAGCAGCACGATCCCGGTGCCCAGGTAGTACTTGATGGCATAGGTGAAGAAGATCGCGCCAAGAAACAGCCCGGTGAACGCCAATCCATACGCAAAGGTGTCGGCTCCCGACATGGCCTTCGATCGCACCACCAGGTCGACGAACCCACGCACGAGCGCCGCGATGGGGATGATGGCGATGGCGATCGCGAAGATGACGATCGCGTTGAGCACGACCGACCAGAGCAGCTGTCCGCGGTCGCGCCGAGCCCCTGCCGAGCTCGGCCCAGGGCCTTTTGGATCTTGGTCAGCCGCGGGCATGCCGGGAGCCTTTCGGTTGCTCGAGGATCACGGTCGTCCGGACGAGCCGAACAGCAGCCCGGCAGACGCCAGGCCACCCGGTGACCTCCCGTGACGCGATCAAGCAGTGCAAGACGTTTAGAAGACGAACGCATCATTAGCACGGTGGGATCAGGTCAAGCAAGTACCCCTTGGTATTCCCAGAGCGACGTAGTCGCTTTGTCGTCGAAATCGTGCAATGACCGACCAAACCCGCGCTGGGTTCTCTGCCAGACTTTTCGGTCGAGGCGTTCGCCTGGACCCTCAGAAAGGATCGGAGACCGGGGCCGACGTCAATTACATAGAACCTCACCCCCCGCAGCCAAGCTCGGTGCCGGTGTCGAGAAATCGCCCGGCCCGAGCCTTTTTTATGCCTTTGTTGGTTCGTTCGCCCCGCGCGTCGTGGCCCACGCCGCGAGCGCTTCTTGCCATGGCCTCAGCGCCTGGGTGCGAGACGATTCGAGGCAGCCGTTGCGCGGGCGCGGCGCGGGTGCACTCAGCTCCGAGCTCGAGACGGCGTCGACCTCACCGGCGACTTGAAATTCAGCCAAAGTCGCGCGCGCCAGCTCGTTCCATGTCGAGCAGCCGGCGCTGACGACATGGACCACGCCGTCCATGTCCGCTGACGCGAGCGCGATCGCCGCGGCCGCCAGGTCCGCCGCATAGGTGGGATTGACGGTCTGGTCGGAAACCACCCGCAGCCGCTCGCCCGCTCGCGCGCGTTCGAGGATGCGCTCTGGAAAGTTGTGGCGCTGCAGGCTTCCGTCGCCGCCGAACAAGGCCGCGGTCCGGATGATCAGCGCGCGCGGCATCACCATCGACATGAGCTTCTCGCCCTCCAGCTTCGATTTCCCGTAGACCCCCAGCGGCCCGACCTCGTCCTTCTCTAGGTAAGGACGGTCGAGTGCGCCGTCGAAAACGAAATTGGTCGAGAAGTGGATGAGGCGCACCTCGTACTGCGCGCACGCCAGACCGACGTTGAAGGCCCCCTGCGCGTTGACCTGGTATGCGGCTTCCTCCTCGCCTTCTGCGCCGTCGACCGCGTTATAGGCGGCGCAGTTGAAAACGAGTTCGGGTTGGAAGTGGGACAGCGCCCCGTTCATCGCCGTGAGGTCGGTGACCGAAAGCTGTATGCGTGTGAGGCCGACTGAATCCGGAAGCAGCTTCATGATCTCGGAACCCAGCAAGCCCCCAGCCCCGAGCACCAACGCCTTCACGACTCGGAATTAGAGCAGGTCGCCCTCTAGGTTCTCTTGATCGTGGTTGGCACTCATGATTTCGTCGGTGATGCGCAAGAGATGTTTCCACACCGGTGAGGGGTCGTCGCGCATGAACGCGATCTGATGCTCGACGAGCGGCTGCGGAACCAATGGCCGGAACGCAACACCTGTCACCGTGCCGGCCGACGCTCGCCAGCTGCCGGCAATGGTGACGGCCAAGGAGCCATTCGTGGTCAGCGCCTCGAACGCCTGGTCCACCGGCTCCTCTGCGACGATGTTCGGCTCCTCGCCGGTGTGCCGCGCCAGCCACTGGCGGAACGAGGCCGAGAGCTCGGGATTCCACGACCGTGGCCACAGGATCATCTGAACGCCGCGGAGGGAGCTGGCCGGAACACTCTCCAACCGCGCCAGAGGATGACCCGTCGGTAGCGCGAGCATGAGCGCCCTGCGCCCGATCGACTTCACAGCAACGTCCGGTGGAATGGGCATGGGCACGATGAAAGCGGCATCGACAGCGCCGTTCACGAGGTTCTCGAGATTTGACCTGGCCGGAGCCACGCTCGTCTCGACCGCGACATCGGGGTAGCGCCGCCTGAACTCGGCGACGATCTTGCCCTGTGCGCCGATATCACCATGGAGGAGGTAGGCCACCCGCAGGGTGCCAGCGCGTCCGGCCACGTTGTCGGCCAGCTCGCGAAGGGCGCGATCTTCGACGGAAATGAGGCTTGTCGCGTAAGGCAGGAGGATCTCGCCCGCCGGCGTCAGCCGCACCTCTCGTGCGCTCCGCGTCAGCAGCTGCACTCCCAGCTCCCGTTCGAGGGCCTGGATCCGCTGTGTCAGCGCGGGCTGCGTGATCTTGAGCGCCGCCGCGGCTTTGCCAAAATGGCGAGCGTTCGCGACGTGTAGAAACGCCCTGAGCTGGCGGAGCTCCATGTCAGGCCTTTTCGTTATCCATCGATGATGTGTACATAGTATCCGAATCTCTGCAATACTGTCAGGCGGCGAGACCAAAGTCACATTGAGCGATAGACTGCTGAACACGGCTGAGGCAGCGCGGATGCTGCGAGTGAGTCAAGCCTCCGTCCGGAGGTGGAGCGACAGCGGGCTGCTCGAGGCACGGCGGGTTGGGCGCAGGCGAGAGCGGCGCTTCACCCAACGCGACCTCGAGAACTTCCTCAAACCTGGAAGCTCTGCCCGATCCCCAAGCGCTACCGCGCTCGAGCGCGATGTGTTCGTAGGCGGCACGCACGTCCCCGTTCACAGCCACCTGGCCACTTTTTACGCCAGCGACGAGGCCCGCCTGCGCTTGACCCTCCCGTTCTTGCGAGACGGACTCCTGCTCGGGGAGCCTTGTTTCCTTGCCGCGGAGGGCGCGTTAAAGGAGGCGTACCTCGAGGCTCTCCGGCGCGAGCCGCGAATCGACATCGATGCAGCAATCCGCGCTGGGTCGTTCCGCATCGTCGCCGGGCCCTGCACCGACGTCGAGGGCGCTCTCGCGTTCTGGAGCCAAGCCATGTCAGAGGTGCTTGCCGCCGGCCCGACGTTGATCCGGGTTGTCGGAGAGATGGCCTCCGAGCGCACAGTCTTCCCGACCGACGACGAGATGATCAAGTACGAGGTCGCGTACAACCTGATCGCAAAGCGATTCCCGACTGTGACCATGTGTCAGTACGACGTCCGTATGTTTGGCGGGGAGACGATCTTTGGTGCGCTGCGTGCCCACACGGACCTGTTCGAGCTGGGACTGGCGAGCTTTCTGATTTGATGAGCGATAAGCTCCTCAACACCGCAGAGGCGGCACGGTTTCTCCGGGTGAGCCAGGCCTCGGTCAGGCGATGGAGCGACAGCGGGTTGCTGGAGGCTCGGCGCATTGGCCGCCGGAAGGAACGTCGATTCAGGGAAGCGGACCTGACCATTTTCCTGTCGCAGGGAAACTCCTCCCCCGCTCCGCGCCGCGCCAGTGCTCCCGACGGGGTGGTTATCGGCGGGACATCCGTCCCCGTGCACAGCCACCTCGCGACCTTTTACATCAGCGACCTGGCGCGCCTGCGGCTGACGATCCCGTTCTTCCGTGAAGGCCTGTTGATCGGCCAGCCCTGCTTTCTCGTCGCGGAAGGTCAGGTCCTCGATGCGTACATCGAAGCCTTGCGTCACGAAGATGGGATCGACCTCGACGCGGCGATGAGCGAAAAACGATTCACGACGGCGCCCGGACCTGGCAGGTGGGTGAAGGAAGCGCTCGGCTTCTGGGAGCGGGTTCTGACCCGCGCCCTATCTGCCGGCCCGACCTTGCTCCGAGTCGTGGGCGAGATGAGCTCGGCCCGAAAGGGATTCGTCTCAGACGATGAGATGATCGACTTCGAGGTTGGATTCAACACGATCTCCAAACGTCTGCCCACCGTCGCCCTGTGTCAGTACGACGTGAGGGAGTTCAGTGGCGAAACGATCTTCAAGGCGATCCGAGCGCACCCCGATCTCTATCCCCTGGGGATCGCGAACTTCCTGAACTAGGAGACCGCGGTTCCCTCGTGCGCGGCTGGTTCGATAGCCGCTCCCTTCGAACCTGGGTTCGTCATCAGCTGGGCGGTCATCTCCCCGTCGGTGACAGGCCGGCCGAACAGGAAACCCTGCGCCGCGTCGCAGCCGGCTTCGATCAGCACCGCCTCCGCCATCCGATCCTGCAACCCCTCCGCCACCACGCGCAGACCAAGGTTGTGGCCGAGCCCGACGGCCGACCGGACGATGGCGCCGGAGTCAGTGTCAGTGCCGAGGCCCGCGACGAAGGAGCGGTCGATCTTGATCTCATGCACGGGCAGGCGCATCAGATAAAGGAGAGAGGAATAGCCGGTCCCGAAATCGTCGAGCGAAAGGCGAACGCCCATCTCGTTCAGCGTGTGCAAGGCCTTCGCGGCCGCCGCGGCCATCGCGACTCCCTCTGTGATCTCGAGGGTCAGGCGCCACGGGTCCACCTTCGTCGCCTCCAGCGCCTGCGCCACCATCTCCTCGAGCGAGTGATCTTCGATGATGCGCGGCGACACGTTCAGCGCCACCGACACGTCGATGCCTGCGGCCAGCCACTTGCACAGCTGGTTCAGAGCTGAATCCAGCGCCCATGCGGTCAGTGGATGGATGACACCCGTCTCCTCGGTCATGGGAATGAAGCGGTCGGGCGGCATCAGGCCCTCACGCGGATGGTTCCAGCGCACCAACGCTTCGACCGAGTAGACCGCCCCGCTCGCGAGCAGCACCTGCGGTTGGTAGTGAAGCGTCATCTCGCCCTGAGGAATCGAGCGGCGCAGCTCGCCCGCGAGCCCTGAGCGCCGCAGGCTCTGCGCCTCCTGCTCGGGCGCGTACAGCGAGCAGCCACCGCCCGACCGCTTGGCTACGTACATCGCGACGTCCGCGCGGCGCAGGAGCGTGCCCGGGTCGTCGCCGTGCACTGGGTAGAGCGCGATGCCGATCGAAGCGCCGGTCTCGACCATCTGGTCGCCGATCGCGAACGGGCCTTCGAGAGCGGCGAGGATCTTACGCGCGGTCGAGACGACGTCGTCCGGATGCTTGGCGTCGGTGGTCAAGACCGCGAACTCGTCGCCCCCCAGCCGAGCGATGGTGTCGGTGGCTCGCAGCACGCTGCGCAAGCGCGCGGTCACCTCCTGGAGCAGGCTGTCGCCACGGTCGTGACCGAGCGCGTCGTTGATGTCCTTGAATCGATCGAGATCAAGGAGCAGCACACCGAACATCCTCTGGTTGCGCCGCGCGCCGAGCAGCGCTTGGCGCAAGCGGTCGCCGAACAGGCTGCGGTTCGGAAGCCCGGTCAGCGCGTCGTGGAGCGCCTGGTATTCGAGTGCGTCGGTGTGCGCCTTGCGCTCAGAGATGTCGCGCATGGTGGCAATGAACAGGTGGCGCGAACCTACGTGCATCGAGCTGACCACGAACTCGAGTGGGAACAGACTGCCGTTCTTGCGCTTGCCCATGGTCTCGTGGGCGCCGCTGGAGGGCAGATCGAGCTTCAGCCGTCGCTGCAAATAGTTGACGAACCCGCTGCGATGCGTGGTGGCGATGAGGGTGTCGACCGGCTGCCCGATGAGCTCCTCCTCGAGGTAGCCGAACAGCTTGACCACGGCCGGGTTCGCCGACTCGATGACGCTGGTGCTATCGAGCGTCGCGAGCCCATCGGAGACGTTGTCGAGGACAGAGCGCATTCGCTTCTCGCTTTCCTGCAACGCGACCTCGGCGCGCTTGCGCTCGACGAACTCACCGATCTGCGAGCCGATGTCGTTCATGACCGCCACCAGGCCGTCGTCCAGGTGCCGCGGCGCCCACGTGTGAAGCGAGATCATCCCGACCACGCGCCGGCCGCTGCGAACCGGGAAGCCGACTATTCCCTTCAGCCCGGCCGCGACGGCTGCGGCGGAGCGCGCGGAAGGGTCGGCGGCAACATCTGCGATGGCGACCGGCGCGCCGGCCTCCCATACCTTTCCCGCCAGGCCTTCGCCGCGCCTGAACGATGCATCGCGGGCCGTCGCCTCATACGCGGACGTGTCGCGCCCCGGGCGCTTCCATGCGGTGACGAAGTGCATCGCCTCGCGCTGCAAGTCGACCTCCCAGTACTCCGCCAGCTCCCAGTCGAGGCTCTGGCACAGGCCTTCGAGCACCGCTGGAGCCGCTCGGTCCCAACCCGGCGATGTGACCAGTGCTTGCGTCACCGCGAAGCGGGCCGACTGCATCACCTCGGCTCTCTTGCGATCGCGGATATCGATGATCACGGTCTGGAAGTAGAGCGGCTTATCGTCGACGTCGCGCACCAGGCGAACGGCGACGTCGGTCCACACCTGGTCGCCATCCTTGCTCAGGAAGCGCTTTTCGAATCGGACGTTCGCCTCTTCGCCCGCCATCATTCGGCGCTGCGCCTCCTTGGTGGCCGCGACGTCGTCCGGCAGCGTGACGTCGTACACCGACATTGACTTGAGCTCGTCGGCCGAGTACCCGAGCAGCTCGCAGTACGCCGGGTTGACCGAGATGATCTTTCCGTCGAGACCCGCGAACGACATGCCGGCCTGCGCCTGCTCGAAGAGAGTGCGGAACCGCAGCTCGCTCACCCGCTCTGCCTGCGCGGCACGGTGTCGCTCTGTGATGTCGCTCACCAGCGCAAGAAGACGATGCGGACCCTCGGAGGTGAGGCGGTGGATCGCCACCTCGACCTGCATGCGGCGCCCGTCCTTGGCGATCAGGCCCGCCTCGTAGCGGACCGGCGCCGGCTTCCCCGCGAACCGTTCCGAAAGGTTGGCCGTCAGCTCGTCACGTTCCTCGGCAGGCGCGAGGTCGATCAACGTCGGCAAGGCGCGCAGCTCTTCTTCGGAGTAGCCGGTCAGCTTCAGGTACGCGTCGTTGCCGGCAACATATCTGCCGTCCTCGGTGACGACGAGTCCTTCGCCGAGGTCGCTGAGGGCCGACAGCAGCGACGCCTGGTGGTCGATCTGCACACTCAGGTCGCGGTCGACGGCGCGCCGGGTGAGCAAAGCCAGCAGGCCCAACCCGAGCAGGACGAACGTCCAGATCGCGATCGCTCCGAACGAAACCATTAGAGCGGTGACGGCATATATCCACAGCGCCCCCAGGCCGGCCAGCGCGATGACGAAGAGATAGGCGAAATGTCGCGCGTGCAGACCGAGCTCGAAGTGCAAAAGGATCGTGGCGAAGGCGGCGGCTGCCAGCGGAGGTAGGTCGTCACCGAGCCAGGGTCCCGCCACTCCCAGCACCAGCACCGTGAGGACGGCGCTGACCAGCATGAGCAGCATCTGGATCGTGAGGTTGGCCCCGAATCGCGACGCGCGCACGCCCACGGCGATGACAGCGAAAACGACCCCCGAACCGATCAGGACGAGCTCCTGTTGCCCCGCGTACGACGGCAGGTGTGCCTCCCAGAGGCGGAAGCCGATCGCGCCGATGATGGCCGCGGCGGCGAATCCGTTGATGATGGGCAGCTGCCACGAGCGGCTCTCGCCGGCCCGCACCCCGGGGGTCAGATTGAAGGGGTTGCCGGCGGGCTTGCCCGCAGGCGGGTTCCTGTCAGTCGACACTTACCGGCAAGCCGGCCCCGAACGCGCGGCCACTTTCACCACGTCGAACGATAACGTTCGGGACGCGATCCTGTTGCGCTGCCGCAACAAGTCACTTAACAGCCGGCGCTGCCGGCTGTCCGCTATTTGGCCGACTTGGCCTTGGGGCGCTGGGGCACGGAACGCTTCAGCGGCGGCCGCCGCGTCGCGTGCAGCGGGAGCGGCTTCTTGGCGGCATCGTTTTCCAAGGCTCCGCGGTTGGGTCGGCCGTTGGCGGCGTGCTGGATGCGCAGCTTCGCCAGGCGCTCCTTCTTGGCCGCCAATGCGGCCTTGAGGGCGTCGGCAAGCTGGGTGTCGTTCATGGGAACCACCCGAAGGCGGGCCTCCAGCTCGATCACCTCCACCTCGGCTCGGGTCAGTTCGAGATCGATCGTTTTTGCCACTTCTTTCCCCTAATACGGTACGGGGCTACAGCCCATTCGTGTAACTACCTGGATTTAACTACCCAGGAAGCCGTCAGGTTATGCCTCGAACCTGAGAGTTGGCTGAGAAGGAGCCCTTACTGGTCCAGGGAGATGGCGTCGCGCAGTTTCTCGAAAAAGCCCTTCGAGACCTTCTCCGGCTTGCCCGTGAGCCCGCCGACCTTGCGCAGGAGGGCCTTTTGCTCGACGGTCAGGTCCTTGGGAACGACGAGCTGGACCAGCACGTACTGGTCGCCCCGCCTGCCGCCGCGGACGTCCGGCATACCCTTGCCGGCAAGCCGAAACGACTGCCCGTGCTGGGTGCCGGCGGGGATGGCGATCTCCACCGGGCCGTCGAGCGTCGGGATCTCAATGCGGTCGCCAAGCGCCGCTTGAACGATGTTGACGCGCAGCTCGTAGATCACGTTCTGATCGCGACGAGCAAGGTGCGGATGCGACCTGACGCGGAGCACCACATACAGGTCGCCGGGCGGCCCTCCGCGGATCCCGGCCTCGCCCTCGCCGCTGATCCGGATCTGCGAGCCGGTGTCGACGCCCGCCGGTATGCGCACCGCGAGCCGTCGCGTGACAGTGGTGCGGCCCTGCCCCCGGCACTGAGTGCACGGGCTCTTGAGCAACCGGCCCGCCCCCCCGCAGGTGGGGCACGTGGTCTGCGTCATGATCGAGCCGAAGATCGACTGCTGCGCGCGCCGGATCTGGCCCGCGCCGCCGCAGCCCGGGCAGGTCTCCGTGCCGGTCCCCGGCTCGGCCCCACTACCGGAGCACCGATCGCATGTCGCCATCCGCGGCACGTCGACCTCCTTTTCAACGCCGGTGAAGGCTTCCTCGAAGGTGATGGTCATGTCGTAGCGGAGGTCATCGCCCCGGTCGGAACGCTGCCTCCGTCCGCGAGAGCCGATGCCGCCACCGAAGAACGTGTCGAAGATGTCCGCGAACGGCATGTCGGAGAAGTCGACGGCCGGCCCTCCGCCCATGTCGACGGCCGCGTGGCCGAACATGTCGTAGGTTCGGCGCCGGCCCGCGTCGGAGAGGACGGCATAGGCTTCGCTCGCCTCCTTGAACCGGGCCGCGGCCACGGGGTCGTCGGGGTTACGGTCGGGGTGGGACTCCATCGCGATCTTCCGGAAGGCACGCTTCAGGTCGTCGGCGGACGCCTGCCGGCTACAACCGAGAACTTCGTAGTAGTCGCGCTTGACAGCCAAGACCTAAATTTTGTCTGTTAGGCCTGGTCGGGGTTGGGGGAGCCGTCGGTCTGGAGCTCTGGCCGACGGGCCACCTTCACGAGCGCGGGTCTCACGACGCGGTCACGGATCCGGTAGCCACGCCGCAATTCGGCGACGACCGTGTCCTCGGGGTGCTCGCGAGACTCCTCATGGCCGACCGCCTCGTGGAGCTTGGGGTCGAAGGGCGCCCCCACCGACTTGATGGCCTCGAGGCCGTGGGCGCCGAACGCGTCTTCCAGCTTGCGCACGCTCAGCTCGACACCCTTCAGCCACGAAGGATCGATGCCTTTGGGGCTGTGCTCCAGCGCTTTATGGAGGTCGTCGAGTCCGGGCAGGAGCCGGTTGATCAGCTCGGCGGATGCGTGCTGGATGGTCTCGAGCTGGTCCTGCCGGGCGCGCTTCTTGAAGTTCTCGAAGTCGGCTCCCAGGCGGAGGTAGCGATCCTTGGCCTCGGCGGCGGCCGCTTCGAGCTCGGCGATCTTGCCTTCGAGCGCAGCGACCTGCTTGCGGGCCGCCACATCGTTTGTCTCAGGCCGCAGCTCGCCCTCGGACTGCTCGTGATGGGGCTCGTGCGGGTACTTACGCGTGGTCATGACAGATGCACTAATACCGCGTCCAGGCCCGATCTCAAACCCCGAGCTCCGCCATGCGCTCGCTGGCGCTGCGCGCCACCGCCCGAAGCCGCGCGACCGTCTGGCTGTAGGCCATCCGCGTCGGCCCGATCACGCCGAGCACCCCCTTGAGGTGGTTCGACGGACCGTACGTCGTGAGCACGACCGCGCATCCCTGCAGCTGGCTCGACGCGTTTTCGGAGCCGATCACGATCTGGAGGTCGGAGTTTCCGATCAGCTCGCGCAGCAGCACGGTCAGATATCGAGTCTCCTCGAGGACCTCGAGAACCTGCTGCAGGCGCGACGACTCCGCGAACTCGGGCTGGCGGAGCAGGTTGCGCACCCCGTCGTGCACGACCAGGTTCTCGGCGCCTTGCTCGTACTGGTCGAGCGCGGCGACGACGCGGCCGAGCAGCTCTTTCTCGAGGCCGAGAGCAGCGCTGTCGTAGTGCCGCCTAACCTCCTCGCCGGCCTTGCCGCCGAGTGACTGGTTGAGCTTCGATGCCAGGACGTCGAGAGTGGGCTGGTCCGCCGCATCGGTCACCTGGACGACCTGCTGTCTCAGCAGGTTGCCCTCGAGGAGGAGTATCAGCAGCACGTCCTTTGGCTCCAGTGAGACCAGGTCGACGTGCTTGATGCGGCCCTGGGAGCCCTGCGGCGCGCTCGCTACGGAGGCGTTCTGGGTCACGGCGGCGGTCGTCATCGCAACCCGCTCGACCAGGCCCTGAATGTCCGCCGTCGTGTGCCCCAGCTCCTCATTGATGAAGCCGCGCACGCGCTCGGGCACCTCTTCCAGGTCCATTAGAAAGTCGACGAAGTATCGGTAACCGGAGTCGGTCGGGATGCGGCCCGCGGAGGTGTGCGGCTGGCTCAGGTAGCCGAGGTCGGCGAGCTCTGCCAACTCGGTGCGGATGGTGGCGGAGGACAGGTTGAGGAAGTACCGGCTGTGGAGGGACTGGGAGCCCACCGGCACGGCGCTGGTCGTGAACTCGTTCACCACCGCGCGCAGGATCGCTTGCTTCCTGTTCTCCATAGTCTTTGGCACTCTCCTATCGAGAGTGCTGACTACAGTACCGCGAGCGCGATCTGGTTGTGCAAGTCCATGCCGCGGCGGGTCGGGGCCACTCTGCCGTCGGCCCTCTGCAGCAGGCCGGCTGACGTGAGCCGCTCGAGCTCGACCTCGAACCCGGCGGGCGGTGCGATGCCTTCGGCCGTGCGTAGCCCCAGCATCAGCGCCTCCGCGCCGGCTTTGCGCTGACCCAGCTCCTCGCCATCCGCCCGAGGTGTCGGGCACGCAGCGATGTACTCGCGCGGCCGGGCGACGTTCCACCAGCGCCAGGCGCGAATGCCATCGGTCGCGTACGAGTGGGCGCCCGCGCCGCCGCCGTAAACAGGGCGGCATCGCCAGTAAGCCTGGTTGTGATGCGATTCGTAACCCGGCCGCGCCCAGTTCGAGACTTCGTAGCGCTGGAAGCCCGCGGATTCGAGCTCGTAGCAGGCGGAGTCGAGCTGGTCCCACTGCAGGTCCGGATCGAGCTCAGGCAGCTTGCCTTCGGCGCGCCTCCGCCAGAGCAACGTTCCCTCTTCAAAGGTCAGGCAGTACGTCGATACATGATCCGGACCGAGCGCCAGGCCGCGGCGCAGCGTCTCGACCCATGACTCGCGGCTTTGATACGGCACCGCGTAAATGAGGTCGATGCTCAGGTTCTTGACGCCCATCGACCGAGCGAGCGTGAACGCGCGCGTCGCCTGCGCCGCGTCGGTCTTGCGCTCCAGCACCGCCAGCGCGCGCGGCTCGAATCCCTCTACGCCGAGGCTCATCCGGTTGACGCCGCCCTCGAGCCATGCGGCCAGTCTTGGTTCATCGGTGCTGGCGGGGTTGGCTTCGAGCGTGACCTCGGCGTCCGGCGCGACATCGAAGGTGTTGCGGATGAAGCGCAGCAACCGTGCGATGAGGTCCGGGGGCAGAAGGCTGGGCGTTCCGCCGCCCAGGTAGACGGTCTGCAGGGTGGAGAAGTCGCGCTCCTCCCGCGCGGTTGCCAGCTCCGTCTCCAGCGCGGAGACGTAGTCGGGCATCAGCCTGTCCATGCCGGCGTAGGCGTTGAAGTCGCAGTAGCCGCACTTGTGCTTGCAGAACGGGAGATGGATGTAAAGATTCGCAATCGGCCGCACGATCAGACGCCCTTGATCGTGTACCGCTGGCCGCGAGC